>CAZQOO010000001.1:0-12254 GCA_964594845.1 uncultured Porphyrobacter sp.
GCGATCACCACCAGCGCAATCAGGATCGCGATCACCCACGGCACCAGCCCGCCCAGCCGCGGGCGCGGGAGCAGGCGCGCCGCGCGCGGCGGCTTGAGAGCCGCGGCTTCGGGCGCGGGCGCGGCATCCTCGGGCACCTCGGCCTCGGGCACCTCGGGCAGCGGCGGCACGCTCATGCGCCCACTCCGGGCGTGGGTGCGCCGGAGGGTCGCGGCGGATAGCGCAGCGCGCCGGTGGGATCGGAAAGCTGGCCCTTGCTCAGCCGCATGATCAGCGAATCCGGCACCTTCTTGAGCAGGTGGACATCGTGGGTCGCCACCACCACTGTCGTGCCGACACGGTTGTTGAGCGCCTCGAACAGCCGCAGCAGCTTCAGGGCCATGTCGGGATCGACGTTGCCGGTCGGCTCGTCGGCGATCAGCATCCGCGGGCGGGCGATCACCGCGCGGGCGATGGCGACGCGCTGCTGCTCCCCGCCCGACATGGTCGCCGGGATCGCCTGCGCGCGGTGGGCAAGGCCGACCCATTCGAGCATGTCCGACACCGCCTTCACCACCTTCGCCTCGTCTGCGCCCGCCAGCCTGAGCGGCAGCGCAACATTGTCGAAGGCGGTGAGATGCGGCACCAGCCGGAAGTTCTGGAACACCACCCCGAGCCGCCGCCGCAGATCAGGCAGGCGCTCGCGCGGCATGGTCATCAGGTCCTGCCCGAACATCCGGATCGCCCCGCGCGAGGGCCGCTGGGCGAGATAGAGCAGCTTGAGCAGGCTGGTCTTGCCCGCCCCGCTCGCGCCGGTGAGGAAGTAGAAGCTGCCGGGGTAGAGCGTGAAGCTCAAGTTGCTCAGCACCTCGGGATCGGTGCCGTAGCGCAGCCCGACATTGTCGAATTTCACGATCTCGCCGCTGCGCTCGCTCATGCAGGGGCACCTATCAGCGCCGCCCGCCGAGGGAAAGCCGGACAATTGCCAAACTCCCTGCGCAGCTGTCGTCCGGGGGCGTCACGATGTGGAAAAAAGCGCCGAAATGGTGCGCTTTGGCGCCGCGGCACTTGTCAGTGCGGGTGCGAGGACTATTGCCGGAGGTGCAATGATCATCGCCTGTCCAGCCTGCGGCACCCGCTACGCCGTGCCGGATACTGCCATCGGCAGCGAAGGTCGCACCGTGCGCTGCGCCAAGTGCAAGCACAGCTGGTTCCAGGAACCGCCCGAGCTGGAGCTGCGGCACCCTGTCAGGGATGGCGAGCCTGCGCCCGGACCGGCGCCTTCTGCCCCGGATGCAGGGGGGGCGCCCCAGCCCGAACCGGCGCCCGAACCGGCACCAACACCGGCACCGGCGCCTGCCGCCGAAGCGGAACCCCGGCCCGCTCCCCCGCCTGCGTCTCCGCCTCCGCCGACCGAGGGCCCCTCGGTCAGCCACTGGCGCACTGCCGACGCCGGCGAGGCTGCGGGCGATCCCGATGTCGAGGCCACGATCGCCGTTCGGGCGCTGCGCCGCGGCCTCGCCCAGCAGGCCCGCGACGACGAGGCCCCGCCGCCGGTTGCCGAAGCCCCTGTCGCCGCCTTTTCCGAGCCCGAACCGCCGTTCGAGGACGATCCGGGCGACGCGGATGCCGAGGTCTCGCAGTTCGATTACCGCGCGCCCTTCACCCGCCGCCGCAACACCTTGCGGATGTGGACCATCGCCGCGGCGATCTTCGCCGCGCTGGCGGCGGGGGCGGTGCTGGCGGTCAACACCTATGGCCTGCCCGAATGGCTGCCGATCAGTCGCCCGACCTTCGGCATCGGCGAACCCGGGCTGGAGCTCGATTTCCCGCGCGAGGACCAGCGTTCGGAGACGCTCCCGAATGGCGAGAAGATCTTCCGCGTGCGCGGCACGATCAGCAATACCGCGCGCGAGACGCTCGCCGTCCCCAACGTGCTGGTGGTGTTCATCGACGCCCGCCAGCGCCCGGTGGGTGACTGGGTGGTGGTTCCGGCCAAGCGCGAACTCGCGCCCGGCGAGAGCGTCAACGTTACCGAGGCGATCGCCAACATCCCTCCCGCCGCCTTCGAGGCGGACCTCGGCTGGGCCCCCAACTAGGCCCGCCCGCAACGCGGCAGCAGGCTTTTTCGCCGGCTCGCCGGCCGCCTTCGTCAAAGAGCTTGCGCAGCGCCAAACCCCTTGCTAGGGGCGCGCTCCTACCGCGGGGCCAGCAGCTCGCTGCCCCGGCAAACCCGAGTGCGGTCGTGGCGGAACTGGTAGACGCGCAACGTTGAGGTCGTTGTGGGCGAAAGCCCGTGGAAGTTCGAGTCTTCTCGACCGCACCAAACATTAAGCCCTTGAATCGCAAGGGCCAAGCCCGAAATCCCGCTGCCCTGCTACTGCGCCGCCTTCCAGTCGCGGCGGAGTTTCTTGGCGAGGCTCCACTTGTGGACCTCGGTGGGCCCGTCATAGATGCGGAAGGCGCGGATTTCGCGGAACATCGTCTCGACGATGGTCTTGTCGGTCACGCCGGTGCCGCCCATCACCTGCACGCACTTGTCGGCCACCCGCATCAGCGCCTCGGACACGGCGACCTTGGTCATCGAGCTTTCGACCGTGCCCAGCGAGCCGGTGTCGAGCACGCCCGCGCACCAGTCGATCATCAGCTCGCACTGTTTCAGGTCGATCATGTTCTCGGCGAGCATGAAGCCCACGCCTTCGTGATCGATCAGCTGCTTGCCGAAGGCCATGCGGCGGTTGGCATAGTCGACCGCGATCTCCTGTGCGCGGATGCAGCCGCCGAGCCAGCGCATGCAGTGCGACAGGCGCGCAGGGGAAAGGCGGATCTGGGCATATTTGAACCCCTCGCCCGCTTGCCCAAGCATCTGGTCGGCAGGCACGCGCAGGTTGTCGATGGTGATCTCGGCATGGCTGCCGGGCATCGAGCTGTCGATGGTGTTGGGCACGGCGGTGATCCGGATCGCGGGATCGGGCAGATCGACCAGGAACATGCAGGCCCCGCCCGCGCTGTCCGGGTCTTCGGACTTGGCCATCACGATCCCGACCTTCGCGCCCTCGGCCCCGGTGATGAAGCACTTCTTGCCATTGATCACCCAGTGGTTGCCGTCCTTGCGGCAGGTGGTGATCATCATCGAAGGGTCCGCGCCCGCGCCGTTCAGCTCGGCCGGCTCGGTCATGAAGAAGGCCGAGCGCGCATGGCCCGAGACCAGCGGGGTGAGGAAGCGCTCCTTGAGGTCAGGGCTGCCGACCTTGCCGATCAGATACATGTTGCCCTCGTCAGGGGCCTGGGTGTTGCAAGCGAGCATCCCGAGCGGGGTAAGACCGGACTTGATCAGGATCACCGCGGTCTCGCGCTGGTTGAAGTGGCTTCCGTCGGGGCGGATATGCGGGGTCAGCACGCCCGCCGCACGCGCCAATTCGCGCATTTCCATCACCAGTTCGTCGGTCGGCGCGCCATGGTGGTCGCGGCGCGGATCCTGTTCGTAGGGGAAGATTTTCTCCCGCACGAAAGCCTCGACCCTTGCCGCCATTTCCAGCGCTTCGGTGCTGATCGTCATGTTGCAGTCGTTCCCTTCATGGCCCCGGATCTCTCTAAGGCGCTTTGGCCGCCCAAATGCACCTGCGCGAATTGCTAGAGCAAGAAGTTCTTCCCGCCCGCTACAAGCTCTGCAAAACGATGCCGGAGTGTGGCGGAGAGAGAACGGGATGGCAGGGCACTACACGACGATTGCATTAGAGAAGCGCGGAGAGATCGACTGGCTGACGCTGAACCGGCCCGACGCGCTCAATGCGATCACCACCGAAATGGCGGGCGAGCTCAACGACTATTTCGGCGCGCTCTACCACGATCGCAGCACCCGTATCGTGGTGATGCGGGGCGCAGGCCGGGCGTTCTGCGCGGGGCTCGACATCAAGGACCACGCGGGCCGCGATCCGGCGGCGATACCGTTTGGCGGAGGCTTCGGCTTTCAGGGCTTCCTTGCCGATGTCTACGTCAAGATGCGCCGCTGCCCGCAGCCGATCATTGCGCTGGTGCACGGCGCGGCCTGTGGCGGGGGCTTTGCCTTCGCGCTTGCCTCGGACATCCGCATCGCCGGGGAAAGCGCAAGGATGAACGCCGCCTTCATCCGCCTGGGCCTGTCGGCCTGCGACATGGGGGTGAGCTATTTCCTGCCGCGGCTGGTGGGCGTGTCGCTCGCCTCGGAACTGATGCTGACGGGGCGCTTCATCAACGCCTCGCGCGCGCTCGCCACGGGCCTCGTCAGCGAGGTGGTGGCCGACGACCAGCTCGAAGCCGCCGCGCAAAGCTATGTCGACGACATGCTGCTCGCCTCCCCGATGGGCCTGAGGATGACCAAGGAAGGCCTCAACATGGCGGTCGATGCCGCCAGCCTTGAAGCCGCGATGGCGATCGAGAACCGCAACCAGGTGATGACGGGCGCCAGCCCCAACTTTGCCGAAGGGATGCGCGCCTTCCTCGAAAAGCGCCGCCCCGACTACATTCCCGACTGAAAGCCAGCGACAACCATGACCCACCCGAAATATCCGCACGTGTTCTCGCCCCTGACGATCGGCAGCCACGTGGTGAAGAACCGCATCATCATGGGCTCGATGCACACCGGCCTCGAAGACGGCCCCGAACCGGCCAAGCGCCTCGCCGCCTATTTCACCGAGCGGGTGAAGGGCGGCGTGGGCATGATCATCACCGGCGGCATCGCTCCGCACCCCACTGGCGGCTACGGCGCGAAGCTGACCGGGCCGGAGGAAGTGGCGATGCACCGCGAGGTGACGAGCGCCGTCCATGCCGCCGACCCGGACGTGAAGATCTGCATGCAGATTCTCCACTCCGGGCCTTTGGCGGGCGTGCCCGATGCGGTCGCGCCCTCCCCCGTCAAGTCGCGCATCGGCCGCTATGCGCCGAACGAGCTCGACGAGACGGGGATCGAGGAACAGATCGCGGCCTTCGCCCGCTGCGCCGCGCTGGCACAGGAGGCAGGGTATGACGGGGTCGAGATCATCGGTTCGGCGGGCTACCTGATCTCCACCTTCCTCGTCGAGAAGACCAATCTGCGCACCGACCAGTGGGGCGGATCGTGGGAGAACCGGATGCGCTTCCCGCTGGAGGTGGTGCGCCGCACCCGCGCCGCCGTCGGCCCCGATTTCATGCTCATCTTCCGCATCTCGGCGATGGACATGCTCGAAGGCGGCCTTGCGTGGGAGGAGGTGGCGAGCCTCGCCCGCGCCTTGGAGGCCGCCGGGGTGGACGTCATCTCCACCCACTTCTGCTGGCACGAAAGCTTCGTGCCGACCATCGCCACGATGGTGCCGCGCGCCGCCTTTGCGCAGGTGACGGGGCGGCTGCGCAAGGAAGTCTCCGTTCCTGTCATCACCTCCAACCGCATCAACATGCCCGACGTTGCCGAGGCGGTGCTGGCGCGCGGCGATGCCGACCTCGTCTCGATGGCGCGGCCGATGCTGGCCGACGCCGAGCTGGTGAAGAAGGCATACGAAGGGCGCGAGGACGAGATCAACACCTGCATCGGCTGCAACCAGGCCTGCCTCGATCACACCTTCACCGGGCGCGAGACATCCTGCCTCGTCAACGCCCGCGCCTGCCGCGAGACCGAGCTGACGCTGGCTCCGGCCGAGGCGGTGAAGCGCATCGCCGTGGTCGGTGCGGGGCCTGCGGGCCTCGCCTATGCCACGCTCGCCGCCGAGCGCGGCCATAGCGTCACCCTGTTCGATGCCGCGGACGAGATCGGCGGGCAGTTCAACCTCGCCAAGCGCATCCCCGGCAAGGAGGAGTTCCACGAGACCCTGCGCTATTTCGGGCGGATGATCGACAAGCACGGGGTGGACCTGCGCCTTGGCACCCGCGTCTCGGCGGGCGATCTGCTGGCGGGCGGCTATGACGACATCATCATCGCCACCGGGATCGAGCCGCGCAGGCCCGACATTCCCGGCATCGATCACCCCAAGGTGGTGCGCTACATCGACGTGATCCGCGGCACGGCCAGCGTCGGCCAGCGCGTCGCGATCATGGGCGCGGGCGGGATCGGCTTCGACGTTGCCGAGCTCGTCACGCACGACGGCCCCTCGGGCGCGCTCGATGTCGAGGTGTTCGCCAAGGAGTGGGGCATCGACTTCAAGAACCACCCGCGCGGCGGCGTCACCGGGGTCGTACCGCAGGTGCAGTCGAGCGGGCGCGAGGTGTGGCTGCTCCAGCGCAAGACCAGCGCTCTCGGCAAGGGGCTGGGCCGCACCACCGGCTGGACCCACCGCCTGACATTGCAGCGGCGCGGGGTGAAGATGGTCGCCGGGGTCGAATATGACCGGATCGACGATGCCGGGCTGCACATCCGGATCGAGGGCGAGCCGCAGGTGCTGGACGTCGACACGATCATCGTGTGCGCCGGCCAGCTTCCGGCGCGGGGGCTGCACGATGAGCTGGTGGCGCGCGGCGCCCAGCCGGTGCTGATCGGCGGGGCTTACGAGGCGGCCGAACTCGATGCCAAGCAGGCGATCAAGCAGGCGACCGAGCTGGCGCTGGTCGCCTAGCGCAGGCCGACGCCCCAGCTGTTGCACTGCGCGCCGGAGAGACGGTATGCCGCCCTATGCCGGGTCGCGACCGGACGGGGGATCTGCATGATCAGGGCCATTCTGCTGGCGGCGCTGCTGGCCGCCGCGATCGGCATGCCCGCAGCCGGGCTGGCGCAGAAGCTGGACAAGAGCGCAGCGGCGCCAGCCCCGGCCGACAGCCGCAATGCCGCGCTCGCCCGTGCCGCAATACTCGGTCGTCAGGCAGAGGCGCTGCTTGGCTCGGACCAGCCGGCAGAAGCACTACCGCTGCTCGATGAGGTGCTTCGCATCCGGCGCAGCGTGCTCGGTGGCGAGCATCCCGACACGCTCAAGAGCCTCAACAACTATGCCTTCGCGCTCGATGTGCTGGGCCAGTCAGCGGCGGCCGAACCGCTCTATGCCGAATTGCTGGGCCTTGCGCGCCGTGTGTTCGGCGCGCGGGATCCGCGCACCGCGACCACGCTCAACAACTATGCCGGCGTGCTCGAATCCCTCGGCCGGGCGGCGGAGGCCGAACCGCTCTATGCAGAAGCGCTGCTGGTCCGGCGCGAGGTGCTGGGCGAACGGCATCCCGACACGCTGGTCAGCCTCAACAACTACGCCTTCGTGCTCGAGGCGCTCGGGCAACCCGAACAGGCCGAACCGCTTTACGCCGAGGCGCTGCGGCTCCAGCGCGAGGTGCTGGGCGAGCGCGATCCGGCAACGCTGGCGACTCTGAACAATTACGCGCAGGTGCTCGACCTGCTCGGCCGTTCGGCACAGGCCGAGCCGCTGATGGCCGAGGCGCTGCGCCTGACCCGCGAGGTGCAGGGCGAACGCCACCCCGACACGCTCGGGACGCTCGGCAATTACGGCCTCCTGCTGCGCAATCTCGGCCGGGCGAACGAGGCCGAACCGCTTCTGGCCGAGGCCCTGCGGCTCCAGCGCGAGGTGCTCGGCGAGCATCATCCCGATACGCTGAACATGCTGAACAACTACGCCCTGGCACTGAAGCAGCTCGGTCGCGGGGCCGAGGCCGAACCGCTGTTCGCAGAGGCGCTGGAAGCGCGGCGCGCGGTGCTGGGCGAACGGCACCCTGACACCCTTTCCAGCCTCAACAACCATGCCTTCGTGCTCTGGGATGGCGGCCGGCGCGAGGAAGCGGCAGCGCTGTTTGCACAGGTGCTCGAACAGCAGCGCGCGGTGCTGGGCGAACGGCACCCTGAAACGCTCGCGAGCCTCGCCAACAATGCCGTGGTTGCCGAAACGCTCGGCCGCCTCGCCGAGGCCGAAGCGCTTTACCTTGAAACCCTGCGCCTCGGGCGCGAGGTGCTGGGCCCGCGCCACCCGCTGACGCTGACCACGCTCAACAATTACGCCCTTTTGCTGGTAATGCTCGATCGGGCAGAGGCAGCCGAGCCGCTGCTGGCCGAGGCGCTGACGATCCAGCGCGAGGCGCTGGGCCCACGCCATCCCGACACCCTGCTGAGCCTCGGCAACCGGGCCCGGCTGCTGCGGGAACTGGGCAGGGCCGGGGATGCCCTGCCGCTCGCCCGCGAACTCGCGGCAACGACCCGCGCGCGCGCCGGGGAACTCTCCGACGGCGGGCTGCGCGGCAGCCTCCAGCGCAACCGCGAACGGGCAGACCGTCAGGGCGTGGAGCGTTTCCTGGCCGACGTGCTGTGGGCCCGGTTCGCAGTCGACCCCAGCCAGCCCGCGCTGCTGCAAGAGGCCTTCACCGCGCTCCAGCTGGCGAGCGCGGGCAGCACGACCCAGTCGGTGGCCGATGCCGCCGCTGCGCGCTTTGCCGCTGACCGGGGGCTGCGGGAAGAAGTGCGCGAGCGGCGCGAACTGGCGCGCGAATGGGCCGCTATCGAGGCCGCGCTGGTGGCAGCGCAGGCTGGCGGGGAAGGGGCGCAGGCACGGCGGGCGGAACTCTCCGCCCGGCTCGGCGTGATCGAGGCGCGGCTGGTGCAGATCGATGCGCGGCTGGCAGCCGATGCCCCGCAGTACTTTGCGATCCAGCGTCCGCAAGCGGTCGATATGGCCACCCTGCGCGCCCAGCTCGGCGCCGACGAGGCGGTGCTGTTTCTCGTCCCCACCCAGGGCGGCACGCACAGCATGGCGGTCACCCGCGAAACGATCCGATGGCAGCGCGCCGATCTGGACGAGACCGCGGTGACGCAGGCGGTATCGCGGCTGCGCAAGGGGCTGGAGATCGCAGGCGGCGGCGAACTGCCGTCGTTCAGCCTGACGCAGGCGCATGATCTCTACCGCCAGCTGATCGCCCCGGTGGAGGACGGGCTGGCGGGCAAGGCGCGGGTCTATGTCGTGGCCGACGGCGCGCTGTCGCGCCTGCCGCTCGGCACGCTGGTGACCGAGCCGCCCGCACCCGGGGCCGATCCCGATGATCCCGCAGTGCTGCGCGCTACCCGATGGCTTGCGGATCGCTACGCGCTGGTGCAGCTGCCCTCGCTGCAGGCGCTGGTCTATGTCCGCGCTTTTGCCCGTCCGGCCGGCGAGGTGCCCGATGCCGGGTTCCTCGGCTTCGGCGCACCGGCGCTCAGGGGCACGGCAGCCCTGCGGGGCGCGCGTGCGGCCACGCTCGCCCCGGTCGAGGCGGCGAGCCTCCTCGGCACCGCCCGCAGCCCCGCAGGCACCGCGTTGATGGACCCCGCGGCGCTGCGCCGCCTTGCGGCCTTGCCCGGAACGAGGACCGAGCTGCAACGCGTGAGCGCGGCGCTCGGCGGCGGCGATGCCGCGCTGCGGCTCGATGCGGCGATGACCGAGCCCGCGATCCGCACCGCCGACCTTTCCGGCGTGCGGGTGCTGCATCTTGCCACCCACGCCTTCACCAGCGAGGAGGCGGGCACGCTCGGCGAGCCGGGCCTCGTGTTCACCCCGCCCGCGCAGGCCACGGCGGCGGATGACGGCTATCTCGCCGCCTCGGAGGTGGTGTCGCTGGCGCTGACCTCGGCGCGCTGGGTGATCCTTTCGGCCTGCAACACCGCCTCGCCCTCGGGCCGTCCGGGGGAAACCGGATTGTCGGGACTGGCGCAGGCGTTCTTCTACGCCGGGGCCGAGAGCCTGCTGGTGAGCCACTGGCCGGTGTTCGACGATATCGCTCCGGTGATCACGCTGGAGGCGCTGACCGCCTCAGCCGCCGGAACCCCGCGTGCGGAGGCGTTGCAGGCCGCCCAGCGCAAGGTGCGCGAAGACCCGGCGCTCGATGCCGCACACCCGGCGGTGTGGGCTCCGTTCTCGCTGGTGGGCGAGGGACGCTAGACGACCTTCGGCAGATCGATCTTCGAGACCTTGCCGGCGGCATTGCGCGGCAGGTCTTCGACGAAGGCGATGTGGCGCGGTACCTTGTAGTTGGCCATGTTCTCGCGCGCCCAGCCCAGCAGTTCGCCCGCTTCGGCCTGCGCGCCCGGGCGCAGCACGATGAAGGCCTTGCCGACCTCGCCCATGCGCGCGTCCGGCACGCCGATCACCGCCGCCATGAGAATCGCCGGGTGAGCGGCGAGCAGCTTCTCGACCTCGGCCGGATAGACGTTGAACCCGCCCGAGATGAACATGTCCTTCTTGCGGTCGGTGATGCGGACATAGCCGCCCGCATCCATCGTTCCGACATCGCCGGTGTGCAGCCAGCCATCGGCATCGATCGCCTCGGCAGTGGCGGCAGGATCGTCGAGATAGCCCTGCATCACCCCGATCCCGCGCACCCAGATCTCGCCGGTCTCCCCGCGCGGCAGTTCGCGTCCGTCCTCGCCCGCGATGATCACCTCGTTGCCGGGAATCGCCGCGCCGCAGGTGCCCGCGATCAGATCGACCGGATCGCCCGGGCGGCATGAGGTGATGTTAACGCACTCGGTCATCCCGTAAGCGGTGATGATGTCGCGCATGCCGAGTTCCTCGCGGATCCGCTCGACCAGCACCGGCGGCACCGTGGCCGCGCCGGTCGTCCCGCCGCGCAGCGAGGAGACATCGAACGGCGCGCGCTCCAGTTCGGCCAGCAGCATCTGGAAGATCGTCGGCGGGCCGGGCAGGAAGGCGATGCGTTCGGCCGCGATCAGCCGCGCTGCCTCGGCGGTGTCGAACTGCGGCATCGGCACCATCACCGCGCCCGCGATCAGGCAGGCAACCCAGCCGACCTTCATCCCGAAGCTGTGAAAGAAGGGATTGGCGATGAGGTAGCGCTCGCCTTGCCCAAGGCCGGTATTGCCGATCCACACGCCGACCTGCGGGATGATCCGCCCGTGGGTCATCAGCACGCCCTTGGGCTGGCCGGTGGTGCCGCTGGTGAACATGATGTCGGACAGATCGTCGGCGGTGAGGCCGGCAAGGCTGGCGTCGATGCGCGGGTCCTCCGCGCCCTTGCCGCCGGCGAGGAAGGCGTCCCAGTCGCGGTCCATCAGGATCGTCTCGCCAAGGTCGGGCAGGGCCTCGTGGGCGAGCAGCGCGGGATAGTCGATGCCGAGGAAATCGGTGACGGTGAACAGGATCGCGGCGCGGGTGCGGCGCAGGATGTCGCCCGCCTCGCGGCCTTTCAGCCGGGTGTTGAGCGGCACGATCGCCGCCCCGCAGGCCTGCGCGGCAATCGCGGCGATCACCCATTCGCGCCGGTTGGGTGCCCAGATCGCGATCCGGTCGCCGCGCCGCACGCCGCGTTCGAGCAGCGCCGAGGCCGCCCGGCGGCATTCGTCCCACAGCCCGGCAAAGGTGAAGCGCGCGCTCCCCTCGATCAGCGCAAGCGCATCGCCCCAGCGCCGCGCGGCGGCTTCGGCGGCGTGCGGAATCGTGACGGGCAGGGCGTTCATGCCGCCCCCATGTTGGCGGGGCCGAAAAAGGCCTTCATCCCTGCGACCTTGCCGTGCGGGTCGAAAGTGAAGACGTCGATCACGTCGATCCGGGTGTCCGTGCCGTCCCAGTGCAGATCGACATGGAAAGGAAAGGCGGCATGACCGGCAGCGCAGCGCACCGGCCCGTCGAGCGTCAGCCGCGCGCCCGCCCGGATTCCGACCGCAAAGAATTCGCGCAAGGCCGCCTGCCCGATGCGCGGCGGCGTGCCGACCGGGTCCTCGACAATCGCATCCTCGGCGAACACCGCGCAGACCCCGTCGAGATCGCCGCGGTTGTAGCTGGCGACATAGGCTTCGACAGCGGCCACCATCCGGTCAGCGTCCAGCATCCTCAGGCCTCCGGGTAATAGCGGCTGATGGTGTCGACGACGCAGGCGGGCTTGTCCTCACCCTCGATCTCGACCGTGACCCGCACCACCGATTGCACCGCGCCCTTGATCTCCTCGACCGCGACGATCTCGCCCCGGCCACGAATGCGCGCGCCCACGCGCACCGGATTAAGGAAGCGCAGCCGGTCCGCGCCGACATTCACCGCATGGGTGAAACCGCGCACCTCGATCAGTTGCGGCAGGAAGTGGTTGACGAGGCTCATGGTGAGATAGCCGTGGGCGATGGTGCCGCCGAAGGGGCCGGCCTTCGCCCGCTCGACATCGACATGGATCCACTGGCGGTCCTCGGTCACCTCGGCAAAGCCGTCGACCCGCGCCTGATCGATCGCGAGCCATTCGGTCGGGCCGAGCGGCGTGCCCTCGGCACCGATGAGGTCCTGCGGGCGGTCGAACACCTTCGTCATGCTCAGGCCCTCTGGCTGGAGACGGAGAGGACCTCGCCGGTCATGTAGCTGGCGAGGTCG
>CAZQOO010000001.1:12354-21104 GCA_964594845.1 uncultured Porphyrobacter sp.
ATCGCCCCGGTCTGGCGCGCCTGCATCGCGGGCAGGAAGGCGCGGGTCATGCGCATCACGCTGGTGAGCGTCACATCGAGCACGCGGTGCCATTGCTCGTCGGTCATCTCGGTGACCGGCACCTCGCCGCCGAGGCCGGCATTGTTGATCAGCACATCGACATGGCCGAGCGTGGCCAGCGCTGCATCGCGCAGGCCATCGACATCGGCCTGCTGCGTCACATCGCACAGCACGGTGGCGGGCCGTTCGCAGCCGACCTCGGCCGCGATCCGGTCCGCCGCCTCGCCCAGACGGCGCTCGTGGAAGTCCGAGACCAGCACCCGCGCGCCTTCTTCGGCAGCGCGCTTGGCGACTGCAAAGCCGATGCCGGTGCCCGCCGCGGCGGTCACCACCACGGTCTTGCCCGCAAGCAGGTTGCGCGGCGGCGGATAGGCGGGCGTCAGGCTCATGCGTCCCCCCTCGGTTCGCGCGGCAGGCCGAGGCCGCGCTCGGCGATAAGGTTGCGCTGGATCTGGTTGGTGCCGCCATAGATCGTGTCGGCGCGCGAATAGAGGAACAGGTTGGGCAGCATCGGCCATTCGTAGCCGTCGTGATCGGTGATCTCGCCCGCCTGCCCGAGCACGTCCATCGCCAGTTCGCCCAAGCTGCGGCGCCAGCTGGCCCACTGGATCTTGTAGGTCAGCGCCGCGCCATCGACGCTCGCGTGATCGGTGTTCGAGAGCATCCTGAGCGCACCGTAGCGCATCAGCCTGAGGCCGATCTCGGCCTTGGCGATGCGCTGGCGGATCAGCGGATCGCTTGCCGCACCATTGGCCTTGGCCGCAGCAATGATCGCGTCGAGCTCGTTGCGGAACGCCATCTGCTGGCCGAGGGTCGAAACCCCGCGCTCGAAGCTGAGCAGCGTCATCGCCACCCGCCAGCCATCGCCGACCGCGCCGATCAGGCTGTCTTCGGGGCAGCGCGCACCGTCGAAGAAAGTCTCGTTGAATTCGGCATCGCCGTTGATCTGGCGGATCGGGCGGATTTCGATGCCCGGCTGGTCCAGTTCCATCATCAGGAAGGTGAGGCCCTTGGGGCCCTTCGATCCTTCCTCCGATCGGGTGACGACAAAGATCCAGTCCGAGATATGGGCAAGGCTGGTCCAGATCTTCTGGCCATCGACCACCCACTCGCCGTTTTCGAGCCGCGCCTTGGTGCGCACGCTGGCGAGGTCGCTGCCGGCATTGGGCTCGGAAAAGCCCTGGCAGAAGATCGTCTTGCCCGCCGCGATGTCAGGCAGGAAGCGGCGTTTCTGCTCCTCGGTGCCGAGCGACAGCAGCGTCGGCCCGGCGAGTTCGATGCCGATGTGGTTGACCCGCCCCGGCACGCCCGCGCGGGCATATTCCTCGGCGAAGATCACCTGTTCCGCGAGGCTCGCATCGCGCCCGCCCCATTCCTTGGGCCAGCCGATGCAGCTCCAGCCGTGTTCGCCGAGATGCTGTTCCCATTCCTTGCGCCGCTCGGCCTTCTCGGTGAGCGTGGTGATGCCCCTGATATCGGCGAATTCGCCCGCCATCTGCGCGTTGAGCCAATCGGCGCATTCGGCGCGGAATTCCTCCTGCGCCGGGGTAAATCCGAGTTTCATGCCGTCTCTCCGAGCACCATCGCAGCGATCTTCTCGCGGTGCCAGTCTCCCTTGCCCATCAGCGTCTGCAGCGCGCGGGCGCGCTTGAAGAACAGGTGGGCGTCGTGTTCCCAGGTGAAGCCGATGCCGCCGTGCAGCTGGATCATGTCCCCGGCGCAGCGGAAGGCGGTGTCGGCGCAAAAGCACTTGGCCGCGTGGAGCGCGAGCGCGGCTTCCTCCGAGCCTTCCTCGACCGCGCAGGCGGCCCAGTAGACCGCCGAGCGGGCCTGCTCGATCTCGACCATCATGTCGGCAAGCCGGTGCTTGTAGGCCTGGAAGGAACCGATCGCGCGGCCGAACTGCACCCGGTCGCGGGCATAGGCGACGGTGCGGTCGAGCGCGGCCTGCGCAAGGCCGAGGCCTTCGGCGGCGAGCACCACCATGCCGGCCTCGCTCGCAGCCTTGGCGCCGGCCTGCGGATCGGCCAGCGGCTCGCCTAGGGCTCCGGCAAGGCTGACGCGGGCATAGGGGCGGGTCTGGTCCATCGTGGTCTGCGCGGTGACGGTGACCCCCGGCGTATCCGCGCGCACCAGCCAGCTGCCCCCCGCGCCGCTTACCAGCAGGAGCTGCGCGGCGCTGCCATGCGCTACGAAGGCCGAGGTGCCGGTCAGACGGTCGCCATCGGCCACCAGATCATCGGCAGCGACGTGAGCGGCGATGGTCTCGCCCGAAAGCAGCGCGGGGAGCCACGCAGCGCGCTGCGCCTCGCTCCCGCCTGTGGCAATCGCCTGCGCCGCCAGCGCGAGCGAGCCCAGCATCGGCAGGGCCGCGACCTGCGCGCCGGCCGCCTCGGCAATGATCGCCAGCTCGACAAGGCCAAGGCCCGCCCCGCCCGCAGCCTCGGGAATGCCGATGCCGGATAGGGCCAAATCCTGACAGAAGGCCTGCCACAAGCCGTGGTCGATCCCGTCCGCCGCCATCGCCGCGCGGGTGCGTTCGCTGGTGGCATTCTCGGTGAAGAACGCCTGCGCCGTCTCGGCAATCATGCGCTGTTCGTCGGTGAACACGAAATCCATCTCAGCTTCCCCACACCTTGCGCGGCGCCGTCCGTTCGGCGAGCAACCGCTCGACCGCATCGCCCACTTCCGCCGGCTGCCAGCGCGCGCCCTTGTCGATGCACGGGCCTTCGCGCCAACCGTCCTCGATCATGATTTTCCCGCCTTCCAATTCGAACACGCAGCCGGTCACCTCGCGGCTCTCCGCACTGCCGAGCCACACCACGGTGGGCGCGATATTGGCCGGGTCCATCACGTCGAACGCGTCGCCCTGGGTCGCCATCTTGTCGGCAAAGGCCTGTTCGGTCATGCGGGTGCGGGCCGAAGGGGCCAGCGCATTGGCAGTAATCCCGTAGCGCCCCAGCTCGGCAGCCTGCACCAGCGTCAGCGAGGCAATGCCGCCCTTGGCGGTCGAATAGGCGGCCTGCGCGATCGAGCCCTGCAGCCCCGCGCCGCTGGTGGTGTTGATGATCCGCGCATCGGGATCGCGACCGTCCTTCTGCTTGGCGCGCCAGTAGTTCACGGCATGGCGCGAGACACAGAAATGGCCGCGCAGGTGGACGTGCATGGTCGCGTCCCATTCCTCGATCGTGGCCGAGACGAACATGCGGTCGCGCACGATCCCGGCATTGTTGACCACCACGTGGAGGTCCCCGAAGGCGTCGATGGCGGCCTGCACGATGCGTCCGGCCGCGTCCCAGTCGGTCACGTCGTCGTAATTGGCGATCGCCTTGCCGCCCGCAGCAATGATTTCCGCCACCACGCCATCGGCGGCGCTGGTGTCGCGCCCTTCGCCGCCCAATGAGGTGCCGATGTCGTTGACCACGACATTGGCGCCTTCCGCCGCGAAGGCGAGGGCATAGGCCCGCCCCAGCCCGCGCGCGGCGCCGGTGATGATGACTGTGCGATTGTCGCAGATTCCCATGGGTGTGCTGCCTCTAGTTCAGCGATTGGAGGGTGTGGGCGGAACTGTCGCCGACGAGATCGGTCTGGACATATTCACGGGCAGTGAAGTGCCAGCCGGCGGCATCGCGGGCGAAGCTGTCGCGGTAGCGCCCGCTGGCGACGATCTGGAGCGGGAAGCCGGGCGCGGCCTGGATCACCGTCCATTGCGACTGGCAGGTAGCGCTCGCCCCGTCCTCGGCGAGATCAATGATCGGATTGGTGACGAGGTGGCGGGTGAGCGGCCTGCCGTCATAGGTCTGCACCCATTGCCGCCACATCGCGAGGATGCCGTCGCGCCCGGTGATGCGCTGCCCGCCCGCGATCACGCTGCCCCGATCGAACAGCGCCGCCGCGCCCTCGAAGTCGCCATCGTCGAAGCGCATGGCGTAGGTCGCGAGCAGATTGGGAATGGCAATCGCGGGGTGATCGCGCATCACAGCCTCTCGAAGATCGTGACATTGGCCTGCCCGCCGCCTTCGCACATGGTCTGGAGGCCGTAGCGCCCGCCGGTGTCCTCCAGCGCGTGGAGCAGCGTCGTCATCAGCCGCGCACCGGTGCCGCCGAGCGGGTGGCCGAGCGCGATCGCCCCGCCGCGGACATTGACCTTGTCATGCGGGATGCCGAGCTCCTTCATCCATGCCAGCGGCACGGAAGCGAAAGCCTCGTTGCATTCGAACAGGTCGATATCCTCGACGCGCATCCCTGCCTTGGCGAGCGCGTGGATGGTCGCAGGGATCGGCGCGGTGAGCATCCACACCGGATCATCTGCGCGCACCGAAAGGTGATGGATGCGCGCGCGCGGCGTCAGGCCGTGATCCTTCACCGCCCGCTCGCTGGCGATCAGCAGCGCGGCCGAACCGTCGCAGTTCTGGCTGGCGACCCCGGCAGTGATGGTGCCCTCGCCTCCCACCGGATTGAGCGCAGCCAGGCCTTCGGGGGTGGTGCCGGGGCGGATCGTCTCGTCCTGCTCCAGTCCTTCAAGGGCCGCGATCTCGCGCTTGAAGGCGCCGCTCTGCGTGGCGGCATGGGCGCGGGCGTGCGAGGCGACCGCGAAGGCTTCCATGTCCTCGCGGCTGATACCCCACTTGTCGGCGATCATCTGTGCCGAGGCGATCTGGTTCAAGATACCATCGCCATAGCGCGCCACCCAGCCGGGCGAGGTGTTGAAGGGGTTGTCGAACCCGTAAGGCTGCCCCGCATACATCGCGGCGGAAATGGGAATGGCGTTCATCGCCTGACTGCCGCCTGCGACAACCAGATCCTGCGTCCCGCTCATCACGCCTTGCGCGGCGAAGTGGACCGCCTGCTGGCTCGATCCGCACTGCCGGTCGACCGTGGTGCCGGGCACGTGCTGCGGCAGGCCCGCGACCAGCCACGCTGTGCGGCCGATATCGCCCGCCTGCGGCCCGATGGTGTCGCAGCACCCCCACACGCAATCATCGACCGCGCCGGGATCGATGCTGTTGCGCGCGAACAGGGCGCGCAAGGGGTGCGCGGCGAGATCGGCCGGGTGGAGCGCGGCGAGCGAGCCCTTCTTGCGGCCCATCGGGCTGCGCACGGCGTCGATGATGAAAGCTTCAGGCAAAGGTGTTCTCCGGTCCGATTGGGTGCGCAGCCCCGATCACGGCAGCGTCGATGCGGGCGAGGTGAAAGGCGCGCGATCCCCATGCGCCGCCCAGCGCCCAGGCGCGCTTCATCCAGAAGTGCAGATCGACCTCGTAGGTGTAGCCCATCGCCCCATGAACCTGGATCGCGCTTTCGGCGGCGAGGTAGGCGGCATCGGTGGCGACCACCTTCGCGTGGCTGACATGAAGCGATGCGCTGGCCGCCCCATCGTCGAGCGCCTGCGCCGCGCGCCACAGCACGGGGCGGGCAAATTCGAGCGCGACCGCGACATCGGCCAGCTTGTGCTTGATCGCCTGAA
Organism: uncultured Porphyrobacter sp.; assembly: GCA_964594845.1. Classification (GTDB taxonomy): domain Bacteria; phylum Pseudomonadota; class Alphaproteobacteria; order Sphingomonadales; family Sphingomonadaceae; genus Erythrobacter. The sequence continues at coordinate 17,882 of CAZQOO010000001.1, forward strand.
ACGCGCCGACCGGCTGGCCGAACTGGGTGCGGATCTTGGCGTATTCGACCGCCTGATCGAGCATCGCCTCGGCCAGCCCGACCAGCTGCGCGGCGCTCATGATTGCGCCGAGATCGAGCAGCAGCGGATCATCGCTGGCCGCCTCGGGCAGAGCGGCAAGGCGGCGCAGCGGATCGATGCTGGCAATGGCCGTGCCCTCGCCGTCGGCCACCCAGCCGTTGATCGCATGGGCGGCGACGGGGCGGTGCGTGCCGGCGACAATCGCCGCAAGATCGTCCGTCTGCCCCTGCGCAATCAGCCACGGGGTGGCGACAAAGGCGCTTTCCACCAGCGGCTCGGCAAGGCACACCCGCCCGCATTCGCGCGCGATCAGCGCTGCATCGACGAGGCCCATGCCGAGCCCGCCATGCGCCTCGGGCACCAGCAGGCCGGGAAGGCCCATTGCGACGAGGCCCTGCCAGATCGCCGGATCGCGGTTCGGCCCGGCATCGAGCCGGCGCAGCACCTCGGCCCCATGGGTTCCGGCGAGATAGTCGCGCACGGCCTCGGCCAGTTCGAGCCGCTCGGGAGCAATCAGCATATCCATCAGCCCGCTCCCACCCGCGGCAGGCCGAGCAGGCGCTCGGCGGTGATGTTGCGCTGGATCTCGTTCGATCCGGCGTAGATCGGGCCGGAGAGCGAGAACATGTAGCCCTCCAGCCATTCGTTGATCGCCCCGTCGCCGAGCTGGCGCAGCTCCGCCGCCGCGCCGAGCAGCTGCATCGCGGTGCGGTGCATCGCCCGGTCGAGTTCGGACCAGAAGATCTTGTTGAGGCTCGCCTCGGCGCCGATCTTGCCGCCCGCCATGATCTTCGCGGCGACGGCATAGGTGTTGTAGGCATAGGCCTGCGTGTCCATCCACGCGCGGGTCACGGCCTCGCGCGCGGAGGGAGCGGCGGCGGCCTCGTGCTGGCGGAACAGTTCCACCAGCCTTCGCGCCGCTGCCTGAAAACGTCCGGGCGAGCGCAGCATCAGCCCGCGCTCGAACCCGGCGGTCGCCATGGCGACGTTCCAACCCTCGCCCTCGCCCGCCAGCCGGTTTTCGACCGGCACGCGCACATCGTCGAAGAACAGCTCGGCAAAGCCGGGATGGCCGTGCAGCTGGCGGATCGGGCGGCGGGTGATGCCGGGGGTGTCGAGATCGAACAGGATGAAGGACAGGCCCTTGTGGCGCTGGCTGCCTTCCTCGGTGCGGAACAGGCCGAAGCCCCAGTCGGCAAAGCTCGCGCGGCTCGACCAGGTCTTCTGCCCGTTGATGACGTAGTGATCGCCGTCACGATAGGCGGTGGTCTTGATCGCCGCCATGTCGCTGCCCGCGCCGGGCTCCGACCAGGCCTGTGCCCAGATCACTTCGCCCGCGGCCATCGGCGTCAGGAAGCGCGCCTTCTGGTCGGGCGTGCCATATTCCATGATCGTCGGGCCGAGCAGGAAGATGCCGTTCTGGTTGACGCGCAAGGGTGCCCCTGCGCCCCAGTATTCCTCCTCGAAGATCAGCCATTCGATCAGGTCGAGCCCGCGCCCGCCATAGCTTTCCGGCCAGGTCACCATGCCCCAGTTGCCGCTGGCGAGCTGCCGCTCCCAGCCGACATGCTGGTGATAGCCCTCCTCGCATTCGAGCGTAAGCAGCGGGGCAGGCGGCACGTTCGCGGCGAGCCATTCGCGCACCTCGGCGCGGAACGCCTGCTGGGTATCGGTGTAAGCGAGGCGCATGGTCAGAACTCGGCCGCCTTGCCGGTCTCGACGAAGGCATCGCGCGCCTTCTGGCTGTCTTCGTGCATGTACATTTCGAGCGTGAAGCCCTGTTCCCAGCGATAGCCGCGATCGACATCGCGCGGTTCGAGGCCGTTCAGCGCCTCCTTAGCAATCACCAGCGCCTTGCGGCTCTTGGCGGCGATCACCGCGCAGAAGGCGCGGGCCTCGGCTTCCAGATCGGCGCGCGGCACCACCTTCTCGACCGCACCGAGACGATAGGCTTCCTCGGCCGGGATATTGCCGCCGGTGAAGAAGGCCGCGCGCACCTTGTGCAGCGGCAGCATGCGCGAGAGGTGGCTGGCCCCGCCCATCGCCCCGCGATCGACTTCGGGCAGGCTGAAGAAGGCATCGTCAGCCGCGATGATCGTGTCCGATGCGCCGCAGATCCCGATCCCGCCACCGATCACGAATTTGTGCACCGCGGAGACCACCGGCACCTCGGCCTCGCGGATCGCCTTGAAGGTGAGATAGTTGCCGCGATTGAGCAGGGTGATGCGTTCCGGGTGGGCCTGCATCTCCTTGATGTCGACCCCGCCGCAGAAGCCGCGCGACTCCGCGGCGGCGCGGATGAGGACGCAGTTGACCTCGGGATTGCGCGCGGCGGCGGTGATCATATCGGGGATCGAAAGCCACGTCGCGCTGTCGAAGGCGTTGACCGGCGGCACGTCGAAGACGATCTCGGCGATGCGGTCTTTGATGGTGGTGGTGATCGGCATCAGGCCGCTCCGTTGATTGAGGGTGTCCGGGGGGCGAGCGCAGCGATCCGCGCGCGCGCTTCGGTTTCGATTCTGGCGAGCAGGTCGGCGCAGGACGGCAGATCATCGAGCCGGCCTGCGACCTGCCCCGATGCCATCAGCCCGCCCACCGCATCGCCCTCGACCACCGCCTTCTGCAGCAGCGTCGGCGCGGCGGCGGCAAGCATGGCTTCGGGCAGCGACATTTCGCCGTGGCTGGTCATCCCGCGCGCGGCGGCGAGCAGTTCGCCCCAGCTTGCGCCCGTCGCCCGCTTCATGGCGAGCGCGGCCAGCAGCCCGCGCCGCCAGCGCGCCATCGCTCCGCCCGCCTCGATCCTCTCGAGCATCGGGTTGCGGATCATGCGCTGCGGGATGCCGTCGATCTTGCTTGTGACGAGGATGTCCTGCGTGCCTGCGCGGGCATAGGCTGCCTTGACCGCATCGGGCACCGGGCTGTCGCTGGTCATCATGAAGCGGCTGCCCATCGCGATCCCGCTTGCCCCCCAGGCCAGCGCCGCCGCCAGCCCGCGCCCGTCGGCAAAACCGCCCGCCGCCGCGACCGGCACGTTCACGGCATCAAGCACCTGCGGCAGCAGCACCGTGGTGGCGACCGATCCGGTATGGCCGCCGCCCTCGCCGCCCTGCACAGTGATCGCCTCGCACCCGAGGCTCACCATCTTCTGCGCGTGCTTGAGCGC
>CAZQOO010000001.1:21204-32285 GCA_964594845.1 uncultured Porphyrobacter sp.
GCATTGCTGCTCGCCGCCACCAGCTGCGGCGTCGCGATCCAGCCCATCGCGGTCTGGATCACCGGCAGGCGGCTGCCTAGCAGCGCGGTCAGGGGCGTGGCGAGCGGGTCGGCCATGGTCAGCCCTGCTTCGCCTCGCGTTCCTTGTTCTTCTCGGCCATCGACTTGCCGCTGAAGCCGGCGATATAGTCGCCCGAGACGAGCTGGTTGTTGGCGTGGGCAAAGTGATGGTAGCCGAAGCTCGCGTCGATCCCGGCTTCCTTGCCCGCCAGCGTCTCCATGTGGTTGACCGCCTGCTTGGCAAGCTGCAGCGCGAGGCGCGGCTGTTCGGCGATGCGCGCGGCGACGCGGGCGACCTCGGCCTCCAGCTCGCTGCGCGGCACGACGCGGTTGACCATGCCCATCTGATAGGCCCGCTCGGCGCTCATGCGCTCGCCGAGGAACAGGAATTCCTTGGCAATCCGCGAGTTCAATTCATGCGCGTGGGCGAAATACTCGACCCCGGGGAAGCCCATCTGCAAGACCGGGTCCTGGAAGAAGGCATCGTCGCTGGCGATGATCAGGTCGCACACCCAAGCCAGCATCAACCCTCCCGCGATGCAGGCGCCGTGGACCTGCGCGATGGTCGGCTTGGGGAGCGCCCGCCAGCGCTTGCACATGCCGAGATAGACTTCCTGTTCGCGGATATAGGCCTTTTCCGCGCCGCCCTTGTTGGCGTGATCGTACCACATCAGCCGCCGCTCGAAGCTCGAATGGAAATCGCGCCCCGGGCTGCCGATATCGTGCCCGGCAGTGAAGTGCTTGGCATCGGACTTGAGGATGATGACCTTCACTTCGTCATCGTCGACCGCGCGCTTGAACGCGTCGTCGAGCGCATAGGTCATCTGGCTGTTCTGGACGTTATGGAACTGCGGGCGGTTGAGCGTGATCCGCGCAATGCCCTCGGCGGCGTGGTAGAGCACCGGCTCGTCGGTTTCGTAGACCGGCGGCTGGTCGACCTTGGGAACGATGGCGTCGCTCATGATGCGCTCCTTGCAGCAGGCGGATTGTCGGCCAGCACGCTGTGGCGGATGCCGTGCGGATCGAGCCGTTCGATGATGGCGAGCTGTTCGCCGGTGGGCAGCGGAGTCTCGCCCGCCACCGCGTCGATCAGCGGGAAGCCGGTCGCCGCCTGAACCTCGGCGAAGGTCACGCCGGGATGCAGCGAGATGACGCGGATCGCGTGGTCCGGCCCGCCAAAATCCATCACGCACAGGTTGGTGACGATGCGCTTCAGATCGATGGCGGAATAATTCCCGCCCGCGATCCGGCGCGCCGGGTTGTAGCCGGGCGAGGAGACGCGATCGACTTCGCCCGCCACGAACACCCGGGGCCCGTGGGCCGGGATGAACATCGAATTGGCGTGGTAGATGCCGTTGCCCGGAAAGCCGCGCGCGCCGAGCATCTGGGTCTTGGGCTGAGCATGGGTGCCGCCCAAGGCCGAAAGGTTGGTCTGGCCGAAACGGTCGACCTGCGTCGGCGTGACCATCGCGTGCCGCCGCCCGCTCCAGACCGCGCTGTCGAAGAAACGGCTGAAGGGCAGGTAGCCCGCCGGCTTGCGATCCTCATAGGCGCGCGGGCCGATAGGGACGGGCTGCTCGACCAGGAAAGCCTCGCCGTCGGTCATCATCAGGCCGGGCGAATGGGTGAGCTTGGCCAGCCCCACGCCGAGCCGCGGGATCGGGCCGATGCCGGTGCCGACCAGTTCGCGGGTCGTGCGGAAAGCCTCCGCCACCGCCGCGATGCACAGTTCCGCAAGGCTCGCCATCAGAACACCGGCAGGGGGAGCGCCCCGACCGCCTCCATACCGCCGACCGAAGCGAGATATTCCGCCTCGCTCGCGCCCACGAATTGCGCCGCCACGCTGGCCCAGTCGCCGGGCTCCTTCGCGGCGGCGGCGTATTTCTTGAACCAGCCCATGTCCCAGCCGTAATCGGGCGGCAGCGAGGTCGGATGCGCCCCGCCCCTCGCCTCGGTCACGCCGGTGACGAAGCAGCGTTCGAACAGGTTGGCGCGGGCGTCCTGCGGATAGGCGTCCTCCATCGCGGGGACGAGTTCCTCGGCCGAGACGAAGCACTGATCGGCCGCCTTGGCGAACCATTCGTCGTAATAGGTGTCCGGCCCCAAGGCTTGCACATTGCCGCGATGGTCGCAGCGCTGGACATGGATCAGCGCCGCATCGAGTTTCAGCGCGGGCATCGCCACCATCACCTCACCATCATCATAGGGCGACTGCACGGTCTTGAGGCCGCCCAGTTCAACGAGATCGGTGCCCAGCCCGACGCGGGTCGGGAGGAAGGGCAGCTGGAAGGCAGCGGCCTTGAGGCCCCACTGGAACATCCCCTCGTCGAGTTCGAGCACCTCGATCGCACCCGCCTCGCGGCTTTTCCGGAACCACGGCTCGAGCGGGATCGCATCGAGCGAGACGAAGGCAAAGACCAGCTTCTTCACCTTGCCCGCCGCGCACAGCATCCCGACATCGGGGCCGCCATAGGAGACGATGGTAAGGTCCTTGAGATCGGAGCGCAGAATCTCGCGCACCAGCGCCATCGGCTTGCGCCGCGGACCCCAGCCGCCGATGCCGAGCGTCATGCCGTTTTTCAGCCGGCCGAGGATGTCGGCGGCGCTCATGCGCTTGTCGAGCGTGCTCATTCGGCAGCCTCCGCCTTGGCGGCGTCCTTCATCGCCTTCTGCCAGGCCCATTCGTGGCCCCAGATGCTGATGCCGATGTGCCGCGTCACCTCCCAGCTGGCCGGATCGATCACCAGACTGTCGCAGCCGATTTCCAGATCGAAACCGCCCGGGGTCTGGACGTAGAAGCCCACGGTCTCGTCGTTGATGTGCTGGCCGAGGCTGGCGCTTTCGGGATAGCCCATCGCCTTCATCCGGTCGTAGGCTTTGCCGACCTCCACGAGGCTCGGATATTGCAGCATCACGTGGACCGCGCCCGAGGGCGGCACCGGCCCTTCGCCGAAAGCGATCGAGTGGTGGCGACCGTTGTCGGCATGCAGGAAGGCGAAGTGCATCGCCGGCGCGTCCGGCCCCATCAGGTGGAAGGCCGGCATGTCGGTCTCGCGGAAGCCGATCACGTCGCGGTGGAAGGCCAGCGTCGCGGGGAAATCGGGGGCGGAAAAGACCGCGTGACCCATGCCCATTGCGCCGGTGACGAAATGGGAAATGCCCAGCGGGGAGACAAACGGCTCGTCCGTGCGGGCATCGCCGCAATAGAATTCAAGGCCATTGCCCGCCGGATCGCTGGTGGCAAAACCGGCCTCGACCCCGCGCAGGGCCGCCGCCTCAGGGGTGAAGCGTTCGACCGGACGGCCAGCCGCGGCAATGCGAGCGGCGAGAGCCTCCAGCTCGGCAGCATCGGCCACCTCGTAGCCGGCCGCCTTGAACCATTCGCGGTCCGAGCGTTCGATCCGGAACCGGAACACCCGTTCGTCGATGCGGAACTGCATTGCGCCATCCGCCGCGTCGGGCGCGCGCATCACGCCTGCAAGCTCGGTCAGAAACCTGTCCCACCGCTCGGGCTGGGCCGTTTCGACAATCACATAGCCAAGCGCCTTGACGCCCATGGCCCCTACTCCCCCTTCACGAGGTCGAGGAAATACGGACGTTCTCCCCCACCATCGACGTTGATCCTTGCCCCGCTCACCCAGGCAGCGAGCGAAGAGCACAGCCACAGCACCGCGCCGGCGATATCCTCGCCCGAACCCATGCGCTGGAGCGGCATCGAGCGGCCGACCGCGGCCTGCGCTTCGGCATCGCCATAAGTCGCCTCGGCGGTTTCGGTGGCCATCAGCCCGGCGATGATCGCGTTGACGCGGATGCCCTGCGGCCCCCATTCCTGCGCGAGGCTCTGGGTGAGATTGAGCAGCCCCGCCTTGGCCGCCCCATAGGCAGCGGTGCCGGGCGAGGGGCGGATTGCCGAGACGCTGGCGATGTTGACGATGCTGCCGCCACCCTGACGCGCCATGTGCGGATAGGCAGCCTGCGCCAGATAGAGGGGCGCCATCAGATTGAGCCGGACGATCGCCTCGGAAAAGCGCGGACTGGCCTCGGCGGCGGGGACAGCGGGCGAGCCGCCGGCATTGTTCACCAGAATGTCGATCCGGCCGGCCTCGGCCACGATGCCGTCAACCAGCGCGCGCGCAGCGTCGGGATCGCGCACGTCGACCGCGCGGAAGGTGATGCCGTCCGTCGCTTCCTCAGGGGCATTGCGGGCGCAGACGAACACCCGCGCACCGGCCCCGGCCAGCGCCAGCGCGACCGCGCGGCCCAGGCCCTTGGTCCCGCCGGTCACCAGCGCGACCTGCCCTGCAAGATGAATTGTCGGCGTCTCGGCCAATTCGGCCACTCCCTTCCCTGCCCATTTTTCTGAATCGCGGCACGCGACTGCTGTTAAAACCGCATTATCGGAAGCCAAACGGCTTTTCAATTGACGATTTGCGTATCAAACGATAAAAAATTTTACGAGACCAACGTTGAGAGCTGAGTCGGCAAAGCCCGCCAGCTCCGCAAGAGAGGAGCCGGTCGATGGGCGTTGCTGTGAAGCGGATGGATATCGAAGGAGTGGTGCCGAGCGCCGAGGAGTTGCTCGAACGCGCCCGCGCGATGGTGCCTGTGCTCAAGGCGCGGGCCAAGCAATGCACCGCGGCGCGCAACGTGCCGGCCGAAACCATCGCCGAAATGAAGGAAGCGGGCTTCTTCCGCATCCTCCAGCCCGCCAATTTCGGGGGCTACGAAATGCACCCCAATGCCTTCTTCGAAGTGCAGAAGGTGCTCGCCGAGGGCTGCATGTCGACCGGCTGGATGTATGGCGTGCTGGGGTGCCACCCCTACGAAATGGCCCTGTTCCACGAAAAGGCGCAGCAGGAAGTGTGGGGCGATGATCCCGACATGCTGGTCTGTTCGACCTATCAGCCGGTCGGCAAGGTGACCCATGTCGAAGGCGGTTTCCGCCTGTCGGGCCGCTGGGGCTTCTCGACCGGTTCGGTCCATTCGGGCTGGATCCTGCTCGGCGCCTTCTGCCCGCCCAAGGACGACGGCACGCCGGCGGAAATGCGCACCTTCCTGCTGCCGCGCAGCGATTACGCAATCGACGAGAACGCGTGGCACACCTTCGGCCTGCAAGGCACCGGCAGCCACGACATCATTGTCGATGACGTGTTTGTGCCGGACTACCGCACCCACCGTTCGATCGACGGGTTCCTGTGCCAGAACCCCGGACAGGAGGTAAACACCGGCCCGCTCTACCGCCTGCCCTGGGCGCAAGTCTTCACCCGTTCGGTCTCGACCGCCGCCTTCGGCGGCGCGCAGGCCGCGATCAACGCCGCCATGGCGATCATGCAGGACCGTGTCTCGACCAATACCGGCAAGGCCTCGAAGCAGGACCCGATCCTGCACGCCGCGATCGCCCGGGCGATTGCCGAGAAGCGGGAGATGGAAACCACCCTGCGCCTCACCTTCGAGGATTTGATGGACTATGCCGAACGGGGCGAGGACATCCCGATGGAGAAGCGCGCCTTCTACACCTACCAGTCGGGCACGGTGGTGCGGCGGCTGGCGAGCCTGGTGGACGACATTGTCCAGCTGCTCGGCGGGCGCGCGATCTACATGACCAGCGAGATCATCCAGCCGTGGCTCGATCTCCACGCGGGCCGCGCGCACGTCGCCAATGATCCGGCCAACCGCACGGGGGACGCGATCGGCACGATGCTGGGCGAGGCTCCGCTCAACCCGTTCCTGTAAGGAGCCTCGCGATGGGAGGGCTGAGCGAGGCGACCTACCGGGTCGCGGGCGGATATGACATCCATCTGAAGGAGGCCGGCTCCGGCCCGGTGGTCGTGTTCCTGCACGGCAGCGGGCCAGGCGCGTCGGGCGCGTCGAACTTCCGGGACAACTGGCCGGCCTTCGTCGATGCCGGTTACAGGGTGATCCTGCCCGACCTCATCGGCTATGGCGCCTCGTCCAAGCCGGAGGGGATCGACTACACCCTGCAACTCTTCGCCGACACCGTGTTCGAGGCGCTTGGCCAGCACGGCGTGACGCAGGCAAGCCTTGTCGGCAATTCGCTGGGCGGCGGGATCGCCTTGCAGATCGCGCTCGATCACCCCGGCTTTGCGGAGCGGTTCGTGCTGATGGCGCCGGGGTGCATCGAGGACCAGCCGGAATACTTCAAGATGCCCGGGATCGCCCGCATGGTGTCGAACTTCGGCGGGCCGGACTTCAACCTCGACGAGCAGCGCCGGCTGGTGCGCAATCTCGTCCATCCCGATTTCGCCGACCGCATTCCCGATGTGCTGGTGCAGGAACGCTTCGCCGTCGCATGCACCCAGCCCAAGGATGTGCTGGTGCGGATGCGCACGCCCAACCTCGCCCCGCGGCTGGGCGAATTGCCGCAGCCGATGCTGGTGATGTGGGGCCTGCAGGACGATTTCTGCCCGGAAAGCGGCGCGCGCCATTTCCTTGATGCGGGCTGCGATGTGCGCTGCATGACCTTCAACCACGTCGGCCACTGGGTGCAGGTCGAACGCGCGAGCGAATTCAACGCCCACGCCATCGCCTTTCTGCAAGGTGCCGCGTGACCGAGGGCTATCCGCTGATCCCCGAGGATCTGCCCGACACCTTCAAGGCGGCGATGCGGCGGCTGGCCGCTTCGGTCTCGATCGTGGTTGCCAAGGGCGACGAAGGCCCGGTCGGCATGGCGGCGACCTCGATCACCTCGCTCACCGTCGATCCGCCCGCGGTGCTGGTCTGCGTCAACCGCATGACCAGCCTGCACGCGCTACTCGTCCCTACCGCGCCGCTCTCGGTCAATCTGCTCGCCCGCCACCACCGCGAGGTGTCGATGGCCTTCGGCGGCGGCACCCCGCGCGAGGAACGCTTCAAGGTCGGCGACTGGCAGGAGGGGGCGGGCGGCCTGCCGATGCTGGCCGACGCGCAGGCCAATCTCGAATGCGTGATCGACGCGATGCTCGCCTACGGCACCCACTCCATCGTCATCGCCCGCGTGATCCGCGCGCGGGTGAGCGATATGGTGGCACCGCTGATCTATCAGGACGGGAGCTACCTGTGACCCGCAACGAGAATGCCGCGCTGCACGGCAGCCAGCTCTATCAGGCGCTGCGCGACGGCCGCACCCTGCCCCCGCTGATGGCACGCGACCCTTCGCTCACCATCGACGATGCCTATGCCATCAGCCTCGATTTCCTCGCCCGGCGGCGCGCCGATGGCGAGACTGTGATCGGCAAGAAGATCGGCGTCACCAGCAAGGCGGTGCAGGACATGCTCGGCGTGCACCAGCCCGATTTCGGCTTCCTCACCGATGCCATGTTCGTCGAAGGCGATATCGACATCGCCGCGCACCGACTGATCCAGCCGCGCGCCGAGGCGGAGATCGCCTTCATCCTCGCCGAGCCGCTGCGGGGGCCGGGGGTCACGCCCGAACAGGTGATCGCCGCCACCGCCGCGATCGCGCCCTGTTTCGAGATCGTCGACAGCCGCATCACCGACTGGAAGATCGGGATCGTCGACACCGTCGCCGACAATGCCTCCTGCGGGGTGTTCGTGCTGGGCGAGGCCCGCGCCGATCCGCGTAGCCATGATCTGCCGGGGCTGCATGTCACCGTCACCAAGAACGGCACACCCCTGTCCGAAGGCTACGGCGCGGCGGTGCAGGGCGATCCGGCGCAGGCGGTGGCGTGGCTCGCCAACACGCTGGGCGCTTACGGCGTGACGCTGGATGCCGGGGACGTGATCCTCTCAGGCTCGCTCGTCCCGCTAGAACCGGCCGTGGCGGGCGACGTTTTCGCAATGGAACTGCATGGAGTGGGCGGCTGCACTGCCCGCTTCGTTTGAGGAATGGACATGGGACGAGTGAAGGCCGCGATCATTGGTTCGGGCAATATCGGCACCGATCTGATGATGAAGATGATCAAATATCCGCAGAACATGGAGCTGGCGGCGGTGGTCGGGATCGATCCCAACAGCGAGGGCCTCGCCATGGCCCGCGCGCATGGCATCGCCACGACGCATGAGGGGATCGAGGGGCTGAAGGCGCTTGCTTGCTACAAGGACATCCGCATCGCCTTCGACGCGACCAGCGCCTATGCCCACAAGCTGCATGACGCGGCACTGCGCGCCGACGGCATCCGGGTGGTCGATCTCACCCCGGCCGCGATCGGCCCCTTCACCGTGCCGCCGGTCAACATGGAAGCGCATCTCGACGCGCCCAACGTCAACATGGTGACCTGCGGCGGGCAGGCGACGATCCCGATGGTCGCCGCCGTCAGCCAGGTCGCCAAGGTCCACTATGCCGAGATCGTCGCTTCGGTCTCCTCGCGCTCGGCGGGGCCAGGCACACGCGCCAATATCGACGAATTCACCCGCACCACCGCCCGCGCGATCGAGGCGGTCGGCGGCGCGACGCGGGGCAAGGCGATCATCATCCTCAACCCCGCCGAACCGCCGATGATCATGCGCGACACGGTCTTCACCCTGTCCGAAGGGGCCGACGAGGACGCGATCCGCGCCTCGGTCGAAGCGATGGTTGCCAAGGTGCAGGCCTATGTCCCGGGCTACCGGCTCAAGCAGCAGGTGCAGTTCGAGCGCTATGGCGACAACAATCCGCTGAAGATCCCCGGCATGGGCGAGTTCACTGGCATCAAGACCATGATCCTGCTCGAAGTCGAAGGCGCGGGCGATTATCTGCCGAGCTATTCGGGCAATCTCGACATCATGACGGCGGCAGCCAAGGCCACCGGCGAGCTGATCGCGGCCAGAGTCCACGGGGGTATCGCGGCATGAACGTGCAGTTCAACGTCGAAAAGGGCGACAAGCTCTACATCCAGGACGTGACCCTGCGCGACGGGATGCACGCCATCCGTCACATGTATGGTGTCGATCATGTGCGCCAAATCGCCGCCGCGCTCGATGCCGCCGGGGTGGACGCGATCGAGGTCGCGCATGGCGACGGCCTTTCCGGCATGAGCTTCAACTACGGCTTCGGCGCGCATACCGACTGGGAATGGCTCGAAGCCGTGGCCGAAGTGCTGACCCGCTCGGTGCTGACCACGCTGATCCTGCCCGGGGTCGGCACGGTCGAGGAACTGCGCCGCGCCTATGACATCGGCGTGCGCTCGGTCCGCGTTGCGACCCACTGCACCGAGGCCGACGTGTCGAAGCAGCATATCGGCATCGCCCGCGATCTCGGGATGGATGTGGCAGGCTTCCTGATGATGAGCCACATGATCGATGCCGAGGCGCTCGCGGGCCAGGCCGCGCTGATGGAAAGCTACGGCGCGCAATGCGTCTATGTCACCGACAGCGGCGGGGCGCTCGACATGGACGGGGTGCGCGAAAGGCTTGAGGCCTATGACCGCGTGCTCAAGCCGGAAACCCAGCGCGGGATGCACGCGCACCACAATCTCGGCCTCGGCGTGGCCAATTCGATCGTCGCGGCGCAGTATGGCGCGGTGCGGATCGATGCGAGCCTTGCAGGCATGGGCGCAGGCGCGGGCAATGCGCCGCTCGAAGTCTTCATCGCCGCCGCCGACCGCAAGGGATGGAACCACGGCTGCGACGTGATGGCGCTGATGGACGCCGCCGAGGATCTGGTGCGCCCGTTGCAGGATCGTCCCGTCAGGGTCGACCGCGAGACGCTCAGCCTCGGCTATGCCGGGGTCTACTCCTCATTCCTGCGCCATGCCGAAAAGGCGGCGGCGGATTACGGGCTCGACACCCGCGCGATCCTCGTCGAACTCGGGCGGCGCAAGATGGTCGGCGGGCAGGAAGACATGATCGTCGACGTCGCGCTCGACATGCTCAAGGCGCAAGAGGCTGATGGTTGAGATCTCGCTTCATCGTCCCTTTCCGGCCGATGCGGTCGAACGCTGGGACTTCGAGACAGATGTGGCCGTGATCGGCTTCGGCGCGGCCGGGGCCAGCGCCGCGATCGAAGCCGCCGATGCGGGCGCGAAGGTGATGCTGTTCGAGCGCAATTCGGGCAGCGGCGGGGCCTCGGGCCTGTCGGGCGGCGAGATCTACATCGGCGGGGGCGGCGGCACCGATGCCCAGCGCGCGGCGGGCTTTGCAGATTCGACCGAGGACTTCATCGCCTATCTCAAGGCCGCCGGCGGCCCTTGCGTCAACGAAGCCAAGTGCGAGCGCTACGGGCGCGAGGCGCTGGCCCATTACGACTGGCTCAAGGCGCAAGGGGTGCCCTATCGCGGCAATTACCTGCCCGGCAAGCACATCGAGCCGACTGACGATTCCACCCTGATCTGGTCGGGCAGCGAGGCTGCCGCGCCGTTCTGCGACATCGCCAAGCCCGCTCCGCGCGGCCATACGATCCAGCACATGGGCTGGGGCGGCGGGCGCCCACTGGTCGACGTGCTGGAAGCCAGCGCCCGGTCCAAGGGGGTGGAGGTCGTGGCCGACGCACGCGCGCTCGCCCTGATCGAGGACGCGGGGCGCATCTGCGGCGTGGTGGTGCGGATCGACAACCAGCCCCGCTTCGTGCGCGCCGCCAAGGGCGTGGTGCTGGCGACCGGCGGCTTCGTCTTCAACGAGGCGATGCGCCGCAAGCATTGCCCCGACACCTTCAAGCTCAATGATCCGATCGGCGACAAGGACGACGGCACCGGCATCCTGCTGGGCGTGGGCGCGGGCGGCGAGGCGATCCATATGGAGCAGTTCTTCACCACCTGCCCCTGGACCATGCCCGAAAGCCACGCCTACGGGGTGTTCGTCAACATCCACGGCCAGCGCTTCATCAACGAGGATTGCTACCACGGCCGGGTGAGCCGCTGCGCGGTCGATCAGCCCGGGGGCAAGGTCTACCTGCTGCTCGACAATGCCCATTTCGTCCAGCCGATGGACTTTGCCCGCATCGCCATCGCCGGAACCGGGGAGACGTGGGAGGAGGTCGAAGGCGAACTCGGCATGGCCGAGGGCACATTGTCCGCGACGATGGCGTTCTACAACGCCCATGCCCGCGAGGGGCGCGATCCCTTGTTCGACAAGCGCACGCCGATCCTG
>CAZQOO010000001.1:32385-43208 GCA_964594845.1 uncultured Porphyrobacter sp.
CGCCCATGCCCGCGAGGGGCGCGATCCCTTGTTCGACAAGCGCACGCCGATCCTGGTGCCGCTTGATCAGGGGCCGTTCGTGGCGCTCGAACTCGATTTTCAGGGCAGCTATTTCAGCTTCTTCACCCTGGGCGGGCTCAACACTTCGGCCGACGGCGAAGTGCTGGACCGGGGCGGCGCCCCGATCCCGGGCCTGTTCGCGGCCGGGCGCTGCACCTCGGGCCTGCCGGCCTGGGGGCATGGCTATTCCTCGGGCATGAGCCTTGCCGATGCCACCTTCTTCGGGCGGCAGGCCGGGCGGGCCGCGGCGGGTGGCTGACACCTGCGCCGGACGCTTGCAGGCGCTCGAGGATCGCGAGGCGATCCGCAATCTGATCGCGTCCTATGGCCCGCTTGCCGATAGCGGGGATGCCCAAGGAGTGGCGCTGTTGTGGGCCGAGGACGGGGTCTATGCCGTCGACGGCTTTCCCGAAGCGCGCGGTCATGATGCGATTGCGGCGCTGATCACCGGGCCGGTGCATCAGGCGCTGATGGCGCGCGGCTGCGCCCATGTGCTCGGCGCGCCGGTGATCGAGCTCGACGGCGAGAGGGCGAGCGCGCGCTGCCATTCGGTCGTGCTGGCCAAGACGGGCGAAGTCTGGGAGGCGGTGCGGGTCGCGGCCAATCGCTGGGAACTGGCGCGCACGCCTGAAGGCTGGCGGGTCACGCGGCGCGACAATGCCCTGCTCGACGGGCGGGAGGCGGCACGGGCGCTGCTCGCGCCCTAGCTGACGAGCTGGCCGCCATCCACCACCAGCACGCTGCCCGTGGCCTTGCGCGCCTGTTCCGAAGCGAGGAAGGCGACCGCCTCGGCAATGTCCTCGGGTGCGCAGCTGCCATCGACCAGCTTGGGCATCCCGCGCATCACCATGTCCCAATCGAGATCGCCCGCGGGCGGGGTCTGCTGGGTCATCGGGGTGGTGACATGGCCCGGGCACACCGCATTCACGCGCACGCCCCTGGCCGCATATTCGGCAGCCAGCGCGGTGGTCATGCCGACCACGGCGTGTTTCGAGGCGCAGTAGCCGGCGGTGTAGATCATGCCGCGCAGCCCTGATGTCGAGCCGATATTGACGATATTGCCCTGGCTGGCGACGAGGTGCGGCAGCGCCGCCTTGCAGATCACGAAGACGGAGGTGGTGTTGATCCGCAACAGCCGCTCGAAATCGGCGACCGCGAAATCCTCGGTCGGCCCCCATTTGAGCATCCCGGCGACATTGCACACGACATCGAGCCCTGCGCTCGCCGCGGCATCGACCAGCGCTTGACACGAGGCGTGATCCTCGGCGTTGTAGACGACCGGCGTTGCCGCCGCGCCGATCATCGCCGCGGTTTCGTCGAGACCGGCCGCGTTGATGTCACCGATGGTGACGCGCGCGCCCTCGCGGGCGAACAGGATCGCGGTTGCGCGTCCGATGCCCGAAGCTGCACCCGTCACCAGCACGTTCTTGTCTGCAAATCGCATGATTCCGAATATCCTAGCCAAAGGTTGCGGGCGGTTCGCCCATGCTGCTGACGGTGGTCGCGCCCGCCTCGTCGACCGAGTGGATCAGGCACGAAAGGCGGCGCGAGCGGGTCTCGGCGATCCACCAGCGCCCGTCCTGCTTCAGGTAGATATCATCATACTCGACCCCCATCAGCGTGAGCGTGCGGTTGGCGAGGTTGATCGAATGAAACAGCAGCGACCATGCCCCCCGCGCGCGCTCGGGTGTCTCGAAGGTGATGATCCCGTTGGCACCGTGATGGATGTCGAACACCCCCGGCGCGCAACCCATCGCGCGATAGACCTCGACAAAGGCGTCGCGTCCGGCGAACAGCGGGAAACCGTCGAAGGCGATGACGGCGCCCTCGGGCAGCAGGACATCGCGCAGGGTCTCGACATCCTTCGTGTCGCAGGCGCGCAGGTAGCGGGCCTTGAGGTCGCGAATGGCGCGGTCGTCTTCCAGCCGCGCCAGACGCTGCTCAAGGCCAGCGAGGTCCATCAGAAGCGGGCGCCCAGAGTCGCGCCGAAGGTGCGCGGATCGGGGAAGTAGCCCAGCAGGATGCCGCCGAAGCCCGGCCCGAAATCGATGAAGTTCGACGGCGCGTCCTCCTTGGTCAGGTTGCGCACGAACACCGAGAGGTCGGCTTCCAGCCCGCCGATCGGAAACTCCGCCAGCGTGGCACGCAGGTTGACGATCGTGCGACCCGGCGACTGGGTCGATGCGGCGATCTGATCCGATGCCGCGGGGGCCGTCAGCGCGTAGGGGAAGGTGAAATATTCGGAGGAATAGTTGAGGTCGGCATAGATGTTCAGCTTCCCCCAATCGCCCTCGGCCACGCGCCAGTCGGCCCCGATCGAGGCGGTGGTCTCGGGCGCGTGCGGGAAGGCGCGGTTGTCCGAGACGTCGATGCCGCCGTCGATGAAGCGCTTGTATTCGGGATCGAGCAGCGCGAGCGAGGCATTGATCGTCAGGCTGTCGAAGGGCCGCAGCACGGTCTCGATCTCGAGCCCCTGGATGCGCGCTGCGGCCGCGTTCTGGATCACCGATGCAGCGCCCGTGGTGGCGGTGAACACTGACAGCTGCATGTCCTTGCTGTCATTGCGGAAGGCGGCGAGATTGACGATCAGCCGGTCATCGAGGAACCGGCTCTTGATGCCGAATTCATAGCTGTCGACCTGCTCGGGCAGATAGGGCTGGCACAGCTCCAGTGCCCCGCTCGGGCAGTCGGCGGTCGGGGCGGCAAAGACGTTGCTCTCGCCGTTGAAGCCGCCCGATTTGAAGCCCTGCGCGAAGCGGGCGTAGAGATTGATGTTGTCGCTCGCCGCGTAGCTCAGCGTCACCGCCGGCGAGAAGTCGCTGAACTTCGCGTCGGGGATGTCGCCATAGGCCAGATCGGCGATCACCAGCGGGCTGGTGATGCCGTTAGCCGCGTCGAAATTGATCCGGAAGAAGCGGCTGATGTCCTTGGTTTCCTCGGTGTAGCGTCCGCCGAGGGTGAGCGTCAGGCGCTCGGTGATGTCGTAATCGAGCTGGGCATAGATCGCCCAGGCTTCGGTGTTCGAACCATAGTTGGAATCGAGATCCACACCCCCGCCGAAATAGGTCTGCGGGTTCACCGTCTCGGCCTGCTCGTCGAAGTAGAACGCGCCCACGACATAGGCGAGGCGGTCCGCGAAGGCGGTGCCGGTCACCTGCAACTCCTGACTGAAGGCATGATAGTCGCTGATGCGCTGGGTGAAGGCGACCGGGAAGGGCGAGCCGTCGAGATCGAGCCCGTCGGCCCAGGCCAGATCGCGATAGGCGGTGATCGACTTGATCTCGGCATTGCCCAGATCGGCGGTCAGGGTCAGGGCATGGCCGTAGCTGCGCGAGCGTTCATAGACCGGCGCATCGATCGCAGCACTGGTCACGCGGTCGGGATTGGCGACTGTATCGAGCGGGAAGAACGCCCCGCCGAAGGCATAGCTGGGCGATCCGGGATCGAAGATGTCGCGCGGGTCGCCATTGCGGTTGACCCTGAGCAGCTGCGAGAACGGCGGGGTCTGGTTCGATTTGCTGTAATCGTAGGTATAGTCGGCGGTGATGTTGTCGGAAATCTCGGCGCGCAGCTGGACCATCAAGCTGCCGCTGTCGATCGAATCGGTGCGGTTGCGCCCGCGTCCGTCAGGAACGGTCAGATCGATCAGCCCGTCGCGGGTGCGATACTGGCCCGAGACCTTGGCCGAGAATGCGCCCATCTGCGGCAGATCGACAACCCCGCGCAGCCGCACCTCGTTGAAGCTGCCGTAGGTGATCTCGGCCATCCCGCCCGCTTCGCCGCTGGGCTTCTTGGTCACCAGATTGACCGCGCCGGCCAGCGCATTGCGGCCGTAGAGCGTGCCCTGCGGGCCGCGCAGGATCTCGACCCGTTCGAGATCGGCGATGTCGAAGATCGAGCCCTGCGCCTTGGCGATGTAGACCCCGTCGAGATAGAGGCCGACCGCCGGCTCCCAGGTGATCGCCGGGTTGATCGTCACCGAACCGCGGATCGCGATCTGCGAGATGGTTTTGGAGGCGGGCGCGCGTTCGAACTTCACGTTGGGCGCGACCGTGCCGAGATCGTCGATTGAATCGATCCCGCGGGTTTCGAGGAACTGGCTGCCCAGCGCGGTGATGGCGATCGGCACGTCCTGCACGTTTTCGGCACGCTTCTGGGCGGTGACGACGATCAGGCCGATGCCGTCGGACGAATCGTCGACCTGAGGCGCCTCCTGCGCCGCGGCGGGCACCGCAAGCGCGCCGGCCAGTGCGCAAACCGATGCCTTGGTGAACAATGCCTTCATGATGTCCTCTCCTCTGCCAGCCTCGTTGAGCTGGCGCCTTGTGCGTATTTTTTATTATCTCTGTTTACGCGTTCATGATAGACATGGCAATTGAAATACCGTTAGCGTAGCGAAAACAGTAAAAGTCTGCGCGATTCAAGGAGGGGGAATGCTGCTCGCTCTGGCACTTGCCACGGCCCTGCCCGATGCCGATGCCTGCCACGCCGCGACCGGGGAACCCGAGGCGGCGCTCGCGCTGACGCAGGGCTTGCAGGGCTTCATCTACGGCTATCCGGTGGTCGATCTGCTCAAGCAGCGGCATAACGAGACCAGGCGCGTTGCGCCCGATCAGCCGGTGGCCGCGCCGGTTAACCGGATCGCGATCTATCCGCATCTGCTGACCCCGGAAACGCAGGGCCAGTTGCGGGCCGCCAATGCCGATACGCTCTATCTCAATGCCTGGCTCGATCTGTCGCAAGGGCCGGTCATGCTCGACGTCCCGGCGATGGGCGCGCGTTACTACACACTCGCCTTCATGGACCTCTATGGCCGCCCTGTGCATCTCGGCACCCGGACCAATGGCGGCGCCGCGCGGCGCTACGCGCTGGTCGGACCGGGAGCCACCGCGCCCGGGGATGTCGAGGTGGTGGAGCTTGCCACCGACACGGTATGGATGCTCGGCCGGGTGCTGGCCAGCGATGACGGGGACGTGGCGGCAGCCCGCGCCATGGCGCAGCAGATCCGCCTTGCCGGCCCGCCCGGCGCGCCGGTTACCGACGGCGAGGCCCTGCGCCCGCTCGACAGCCTCGCCTTCTTTGCCATGCTCAACACCGCGCTGAAGGCGCTGCCGATGCGCGCGGGCGAGGAAGCGCTGATGGCGCAGTTCGATGCGGCGGGCTTCGGACCCTCGGTCAGCTTCGATGCCGACGAACTGTCGTCCGCGCGCGCGCTCGGGCTGGGGTGTGCGCTGCGGATCGGGCCGCAGGTGCTGGCGAGGCGCGGCTTCAAGCCCACCACCGTGCGCAACGGCTGGATGTGGTCGGGCGAGATGGCCGATCCGGGTTTCGACTACCTGCTGCGGGCCGAGGTGGCGCGCGGCGGCTATGTTAATGATCCGCGCGAATCGATCTATCCGGCCGTGATCACCGACGACCGGGGCGAGCCGCTGACGGGCCAGCGCCGCTACCGCATCCGCTTTGCCCCAGGGGGCCTGCCGCCGGTCGATGCCTTCTGGTCGCTCACGGCCTATGACCGCGCGACCTCGCAGCTCGTGCCCAATGCCATCAAGCGCTACAGCATCGGCGATCGCACGGCCGGACTGGTGCGTGATGCCGATGGCGGCCTGACTTTGCGGCTGTCGGCCAGCCCGCCGCCGGATGGCACCGCCAACTGGCTGCCGGTGCCGCCCGCGCCATTCCATCTCGTGCTGCGCCTCTACCTCCCGCAGGCTGCCGCGCTCGAGGGCGACTATGCCCCGCCGCCCATCGAAAGGATCGGCGAATGACCCGCCCGACCAGCACCATCGATGCCTTCTCGCCCGATGCCTATGCCGACGAGGCCGGCATCGCCGCGCGCTTTGCCGCCATGCGCGGACAGGGCGACCTGCTGTGGATCGATCAGGCGCCCTACCGCCCGTTCTGGGCAGTGCTGCGCCATGCCGACATCATGGAGGTGGAGCGCAACAACAAGGTGTGGCTCAACGCCCCGCGCCTGACGCTGCTGCCCGACTGGTTCGAGGATCGCACCATCGCCCAGTTCGGCAACCGCACCGGACCGGTGCGCACGCTGCTCGACATGGACGAGCCCGATCACCGCCAGCACCGGCAGCTCACCCAGTCGTGGTTCAACTCGCGCTATCTCGACACCCTGCGCGAACGCATGCGCGTGCTGGCGCGCGACTATGTCGACCGGATGGCGGTGCTGGCGCAGCAGGGTCCGTTCGATTTCGTCGAGGAAATCGCGGTGCCCTATCCGCTGATCATGATCACCACGATCCTCGGCCTGCCCGACAGCGACGCGCCGCTGGTGCTGCGGCTGACGCAGGAGCTGTTCGGCGCAACCGATCCCGATCGCAACGCCAACGGCGATTTCGGGCTGGCGACGGCGATGGAGTTCTTCGCCTACCTCGGCGGGGTGGTCCAGCAGCGTCGGTCCGCGCCGCAGGACGATCTCATGTCGGTGATCGCCACCGCCACCATCGACGGGGCGCCGCTGTCCGACATGGACACGCTGTCCTACGGGATGCTGCTGGCGGCGGCCGGGCACGATACCACCAGTTCGAGCGTGGGGGTGGGAATGATGCAGCTTGCCCGCCATCCCGATCAGTTCGCGCAGGTGCAGCGCGATCCGGCGCTTGTGGCCCCGGCGACGCAGGAGATCTTCCGCTGGGCGACCCCGGTGCGCCATTTCCTGCGCACTGCGGCCGTCGACACCACCCTTGCCGGTCAGCCGATAGCAGCGGGCGAACACGTCGCGCTGATGTATTTGTCGGGCAACCGCGACGAGCGCGCCTTCGCGGCCCCGCACGAATTCCGCATCGACCGCAGCCCCAACCGCCACCTCGCCTTCGGCTACGGGGCGCACCACTGCCTCGGACGGATTCTTGCCGAAATGGAGGTCGAGGCACTGATCGCCGAGATCGCCGCGCGGGTGGACACGATCGCGCTTGCCGGCGAACCCGAATGGGTCAAGACCAACCACACCGGCGGGCTCAAGCGCCTGCCGGTGCAGATCAGGATGAAGCCATGACCGCTCCCGCCTCGCTCGAAGCCCGGATCGACCGGCTGGAATCGCTCGATGCGATCCGCCAGCTGCCCGCGAAATATGCGCTCGCGCTCGACATGCGCGACATGGATGCGATGGTCTCGCTGTTCCCCCAGGACGTGCGGGTCGGCAAGGACACGACCGGAAGGCTGGCCCTGCGCGCCTATATGGACCGCACGCTGCGCTCGCCCTTCACCGGCACTTCGCACCATATCGGCGGCCACGTGATCGAATTCGACGATCCCGATCACGCCCACGGCGTGGTCTATTCCAAGAACGAGCACGAGACCGGCGACGAATGGGTCATCATGCAGATGATGTATGTCGATGACTACGTGCGGCAGGACGGGCGCTGGTTCTTTGCCCGGCGGCTGCCGCTCTACTGGTATGCGACCGATCTGAACAAGCCGCCCATCGGCGACAACAAGATGCGCTGGCCCGGCACCGAATGGGCGGAGGGCAACTTCCACAAGCTGTTCCCCAGCTATGCCGAGTTCTGGGCGCGCGAGGGCGACCATGGCGGGCCGGTGGCCGAGCCTGCGCCACTGGACAAATTCCTCGAAACCATGCGCCGCGGCGCCGCTGCCCCCAAGGTGAAGGTGCGGGCGGACTGATCAGTCTTCGCAGGCGCGCTTGCGGCGCTCGTGATCCTGCGCGCGCGCTGCAAGCTGCGCCCTGCGCTGCTCGGGCGTAAGCCAGTATTCCGGGCCGGACAGGTACCGCCGCAGCTCGGTTACCGGCACGGTCTCGACGCGGCGGATGGCCGAGCCGGGTTCAGCTCCAGCGGGCAGACCCTGCCAGCGCAGCGCGATGATCCCTTCGCCATGGCCGGAAGGGTCAAGCCAGTTGACGAAGCCGGGGTCGCGCGCGGCGATCATCATGGTGACGGTTCCGTCGGGATTGGGCTTGGCCTGATCGAGGTTCAGGCTGCTGCTTCTTCCGATATAGTCGTAGGCGACACCCCAGGGATCGGCCAGTTGCACACCGAGCGATTGTGCGCCGAGCGGGTCGAGCGTAAGGACCAGAGCCTCGCCTGCACCAAGCGCGAAATGGCCGGCCGCACTGAAGCCTCGCCCGCCCGGGCGCTGGCGAGCCGGCGAGAGCGTGTTGGCCGGACGGCTGAAGATGAATCGGTTGTCGTAGTCTAGCCAGAACGGCGCGATGCGGCCAAGCAGCCCGGCGGCGCTTTGCGCGATCACGGCTTCGCTTGTCCGGCTCAATTCGGGTCCTTCCAAGCGCTCGATGGTCAGCGTCACCGGGCGCTGGGCCTGCCAGTCGGTCAGCAGGTCGCGGACGACCACATGGAAGGTGCCCTGTACAGGCAATTGCAGGTGGCCGGGCCGGCCATTTGCTGGGCTGCTGTCGATGGTGATGGCGAAACGACCCTGTTCGTCCAGAACCAGCGCGTCATCGCTCAGCGTCGCGACCTGCATGCCGCCTTCCGCATTCATCGCCGTCGTGCCGGGGATGGCGTCTCGCACTTCGATGTGCAGCTGGGCCGGCCTGTCCGCGGCAAGCCTGCCGCGCACAACGTAATGGCTCGCTCCGTCAAGGTGGGTGATCCGATAGACATTGTCCGGATTGTCGATGCCATAGCCAGAGCCCGGCACCAGAACTCCTCCGAGCCGCTGTGCGGCCTTGCAGCACCAGAACAGCTGCGGATCGCCCGGATCGCGCGCCAGTCCGATCGCGTAGTAGACAGCCGCAAGCGCGATGGCGCGCACCGACCCTTCGAGCGTTGCCTTGCCGGCAGGAATACGCGCCGCCGGGTCTGCGGCA
This sequence comes from uncultured Porphyrobacter sp., assembly GCA_964594845.1. GTDB lineage: Bacteria > Pseudomonadota > Alphaproteobacteria > Sphingomonadales > Sphingomonadaceae > Erythrobacter. Next base: position 41,252 of record CAZQOO010000001.1, read on the forward strand.
TAGGCGTCCTCGGCATGCTGAATGGCCGCGCGAATCTCGGGCGTGGCCATGATCCGCAGTGCCAGCCGCTCGCGCTCCAGTTGAGCCGGACTGACGAGCGTTGGCAGTTCCGGCTGATCGTCTGCGGCGGTCGGTACGGACGGCAGGACGAGCGCGGCAGCGAACAGGCCGGCCGCGATGCCCCGCAGCACCTTCATGCCGCGTTGCTGCCGGTCAGGTGATTGGCGGCGATATAGCCGAAGGTCAGCGCCGGGCCGATGGTGACGCCCGCGCCGGGATAGCTTTCGCCCATGGCCGAGGCCGCGCAGTTGCCGATGGCGTGCAGGCCGGGGATCGGCTGGCCGTCCGCACCGATCACCCGCGCCAGTTCGTCGGTCCTGAGGCCGCCATTGGTGCCGATGTCGCCGGGGTAGATCGGCATGGCGTAGAACGGCCCCCTGTCGAGCGGGCGCAGGCACGGATTGGGGCTGACCCGCGGATCGCCATACATCTTGTCATAGGCCGCCTCGCCGCGGTGGAAATCGGGGTCCTCGCCCCGGGCGGCATGGGCGTTGTAGCGCGTGATGGTCGCTTCGAGCGCGGCCGGATCGCAGCCGATCGCGCGCGCCAGTTCGGCAATCGTGCGGCCCTTCTTGAGGATGCCGCGCACGGCTGCCGGATGGGCCCAGTCGGGCACGATCGGATAGAGCGGACCGACCGGGTAATTGTGGCGGTAGGTGTGGTCGAAGATGAACCACGAGGGGCTGGCATCGCCGTGCTCCCGCTCCCGCCGCGCCATCACCTGACCGGTGACGTGATAGGAAGCCGCCTCGTTGAGATAGCGCTCGCCCTTCTGGTTGACCATCAGCGAGCCCGGCAGGGCGCGCTCGATGGTGCACAGCCGCCCGCGATCCTCGCCCGGGACATAGAACACCGGCGCGGCCCAGGCCGACTGCATGTTCATCACATCTGCGCCGAGCGCCTGACCTGCGCGGATCGCATCGCCGGTGTTGCCGCTGGTGCCGCCCGACAGCAGCGCTTGCGGGTAGAGCGGAGCGTTGGCGGCGCGCATGTCGGCGTTCTTGTCGAAGCCGCCTGCCGCCAGCACCACGCCCTTGCGCGCCGCGACCCGCAGCAGCTTGCCCTCGCGCCGGATCACCGCCCCGGCCACGCGCCCGTTCTCGCGCACCAGCTCGACCAGCGGGCTCCCCAGCCACAGCGGCACGCCCGCCTCCTTGAGCGCCATGCGCAGGCCGCCCGCCAGCGCATTGCCGAGCGTCAGCCGCCGGTCCTTGCGCGAGGTGAAGCGGAACGGCCAGTCGAACCAGTAGCGCGCGAGGCTCTTGGCCAGATGCCACGGCCAGCCCTTGGCCCGGAACAGCAGGATGTAGGTCTCGTCGAAGTGCCAGTTGAGATAGCCGAACAGCGAGGCCGCGGGCGAGGCGAAGCGCAGCGTGCGCACGTCATCGCCCAGCTTCCGCCCGTCGATCGGCAGCGGCATGTGGGTGCGATAGCCGGTCGGCGAGCCGCCGGGGTTCTCGGCATGGTAATCGGGATAGGGGAAGGCGTGGTATTCGATGGGCGTGTTGGCCCCCATCCAGCGCAGCATCGCCGACGCATTCTCGACATAGGCGCGGATGTTGCCGTCCGGGACATTCGGCGCGGACAAGGCGCGGACATAGGTGAAGGCATCCTCGACCGAATCGTGAAAGCCCGCTGCTGCCGCTTGATCGCTCGCCGGGATCCAGATACCTGCGCCGGACGTCGCCGAGGTGCCGCCCCACAGGCTCTCCTTCTCGACGATCAGCACATCGGCATGGTTCTTCGCCGCCACCAGCCCCGCCAGCATCCCGCCTGCGCCCGAGCCGACCACCAGAACATCGACCTCCTTGTCCCACTGCGCCGCCATGGTTCTCAGCCTTTTCGCGTCAGGAGGGAATGTAGAGCTGCGCGGCCTTGCCGCCATCGACCGGCAGCG
>CAZQOO010000001.1:43308-48752 GCA_964594845.1 uncultured Porphyrobacter sp.
TCGCGTCAGGAGGGAATGTAGAGCTGCGCGGCCTTGCCGCCATCGACCGGCAGCGCCACCCCGGTGATGTAGCTCGCCGCGTCGGACAGCATGAAGACGATCGCCTCGGCCAGTTCCTCTGGCTCGCCGCCGCGGCCCATCGGGATCGCGCCCGCGGTCTTGGCAGCAAGCTCGGGCGCCTTGGCGGCGAAGTCGAGCGTCGCGGCGGTGTTGACCTGCCCGGGCACGATCGCGTTGACGCGTATGCCCTGCCGCGCGCCCTCCATCGCGGCGACCGCGGTGAACTGGATCAGCGCAGCCTTGGAGGCGGAATAGCTCGAATAATTGGCCATCGCCCGGATCGCGGTGGTCGAGGAAATGTTGACGATCGAGCCCTTGCCCTGCGCCGCCATCACTTTCATCGCCGCCTTGGTGCCGATGAACACCGCCTCGGCATTGACCGCAAAATCCTTGCGCCAGTGCTCAAGCTTGAGCTTGGCGATGGGGGCATAGTGGGTGGACATGGCATTGTTGACCAGCATGTCGAGCCGGCCGTGGCGCGCGGCGATGTCCTCGATCAGGGCCTCGAAGGCCGGAAAGTCGGTGACGTCGAGCACATGCGATTCGATCTTGCCGCCCTCGCCCGCGATCCGTGCGCGCGCAGTTTCGAGCTGCTCGGCGCGCCGACCACAGATCACCACCTGCGCGCCGCGACGCGCGAGCAGTGCGGCTGTGGCGAGCCCGATCCCGTCGCTCCCGCCCGTCACAAGGGCAACCCTGCCCGTCAGATCCTGCGTCATGGCCCTCTCCCGTCCCGCGCTCTATCATGGCTGGCCTGAAGCGCGATTGCAAAACGCAATTGCTGCATTTATGCACTTTCTGTCAACATGACGCGTAAAATATTATAGATTATGTTACGAATTCTGCCAAGGATTCGTGCAGAGGAGAGAGTTATGGCCAATCTTGCCGACAAGGTAGCGCTCGTGACCGGCGCGGGGCAAGGCGTGGGGCAAGGCATTGCCCTGGCGCTTGCCGCCGCCGGTGCCGCGGTTGCCGTGACCGGGCGCACCCTCGCCAAGCTGGAAAAGACCTGCGCGCTGATAACCGAGCGGGGCGGGACAGCGCTGGCTCTGGAAGGCAATGTCAAGGACGCAGCCAGCCTTGCCGGTATGGTGGCGGAGACAGTCGCGGGCCTCGGCGGCCTCGATATCCTCGTCAACAATGCGCAGGAGGTGCCCAATGGCCCCTTGCTCGAGGTCACCGACGAGGCTTTCATGGCCGGGTTCGAATCCGGGCCGCTCGCCAGTTTCCGCCTGATGAAGCTCGCCCATCCGCACATGGTGGCGCGCGGCGGCGGGGTGATCGTCAACCTCGCCTCCTCGGCCGGCATCCGCTGGGACATGAGCGGCTACGGCGCCTATGGCGCAGTCAAGCAGGCGACCCGCGTGCTGACCCGCGCCGCCGCGGCCGAATGGGGTCGGGCCGGGATCCGGGTGCTGACCATCGCCCCGCACGCCGAAAGCCCGGGCCTCAAATGGTGGGTCGCCAACAATCCCGAGGAGGCCGAAGCCTTTTTCCGCACCATCCCGCTCGGGCGGATCGGACGGCTGGAGGAAGACATCGGCCGGGCCGTTGCAGCGCTGTGCTCGGACGATATGGGCTATCTCACCGGCGCGACCATTCCGCTCGACGGCGGACAGGCGAATTTCGACTGAGCCGGGGATGGAGAAGCTCGTCTGCCTGCTGTGGGCCGAAGCCAAGGCCGAACGCGAGGGGTTCAATGCCGGGCTGCTCGAACGCCTGCCGGCGGCGCTGGCCGATGCGGGAGCCAGCCACATCCGCCTCAATCTCGAGGACGCCGAGGTCGCCGCCGGAGCCCCGCTGCGCCAGTCGCGCGGGCCCCGCCAGCACGATGCCGTGGTGCAGTTCTGGCTGCCCTCCGCCAATCCCCTGCTGCGCGGCGCGATCGACCGTGTGCTCGATGCCGCGTGCGATCACTGGCATGGCTGGGTCGTGGCGGAATCGACCATCATCGCCAACAACGCGCATCCGGCCCGCCGTGGCGAGCGGACCCCCGGCTGGGCGCAGATGGCATTCCTGACCCTGCCCGAAGGGCTGAGCCATGATGCATGGCGCGCGATCTGGCAGGATCACCACACGCTGGTGGCGATCGAGACCCAGGCCAATTTCGAATATGTCCAGAACCTCGTCGTGCGCGCCCTTACCCCCGATGCGCCGCCCTATGTCGCGATCGTCGAGGAGTGCTTTGAGGCCGCCGCGCTGACCGATCCCTTCGTGTTCTTCGACGCTGTCGGCGACCCGGCCCGCTTCCGCGCCAATCTCGACCGGATGATGGCGAGCTGCGACCGCTTCATCACCCGCGGCACGATCGACGTGATCCCCACAGGACAATACAGTTTCTGAGCGCGGTTGCGACGCGATTATCGGCTAGCGCTGCACCAAAATCGCTCTTTGCGTAAAAAAATTGACTAGGAAATCCGCAAGACGCCGCTATAGTGAGACGTGACGGCGGCAATGCGTCGACTCGTGGGAGGGAATGGAATGGCATCGAAGGTGGCGCTTGTCACCGGTGCGAGCCGTGGCGCAGGCCGCGGCATCGCCCGTGGTTTTGGCGAGCTGGGCTACACCGTCTATGTCACCGGGCGCACCGTCGCGCCGGGCGATGCGAAAGGCTGGGACGGCACCGTCCTGCCCGGGACGGTCGCCGAGACCGCAGCCGAGGTGACGGCGGCAGGCGGCAGGGGCATCGCGGTGATGTGCGATCATGCCGACGACGCGCAGGTCGCAGCGCTGTTCGCCCGGATCGCCGAGGAGCAGGGCCGGCTCGACGTGCTGGTCAACAATGCCACCTACATCCACCACCAGCTGATTGAGAAAAAGCCCTTCTGGGAGAAGGAGCTCGACGCGGCGAAAATCCTCGATGTCGGCCTGCGTTCGGCCTATGTGGCCAGCTGGCACGCGGCGCGGATGATGGTGCCGCAGGGCTCGGGCGTGATCGCCTTCGGCTCGTCCTTCGGCGGTTCGTGCTACATGCACGGGCCGGCCTACGGAGCGCAGAAGGCGGGCGTCGACAAGTTCGCGCACGACATGGAGCATGATCTGCGCGGCACCGGGGTGATCGCGGTGTCGATCTGGATGGGGCCGCTGGTTACCGAACGCTCGCTGATCGCGCAGAAGACCAATCCCGAACAATACGAAGGCTTCATCGACGCCGCGGAGAACCCCGAGTTCACCGCGCATATCATCGATGCCATCGCCGCCGCCCCCAATCGCGACGAGCTGTCGGGCCAGACATTGATCGGTGCCGAGATCGCCAAGGAACTGGGCGTCACCGATCGCGGCAAGGACAAGCCGAGCTACCGCGAAATGCTCGGCAGCCCGCGCCCCAAGAACCCGGCCGCGGTCTACTGACATGGCCGAGCGGTTCCACCTTGCCGACCTGTTCGAGACGGTCGCCCGCACGGTGCCGGACCGTATGGCGCTCATATTCGACAGCGCGCGGCTGACCTTTGCCGAGCTGGATGACCGTTGCGACCGTCTTGCCGCAGGGCTTGCGGCGCATGGCATCACGCGCGGCGACACGGTGGGCCTCTATCTCCAGAACGGTCCGGCCTACATCGAAACCTTCATCGCCGCCTGCAAGCTCGGCGCGGTGCCCTTCAACGTCAATTACCGCTACCGCGCGGACGAGCTGCGCTACCTGTTTGCCAATGCGGGCAGCGCGGTGATCGTCCATGATGCGGAGTTTGCGCCGCTGATGCGCGAAGTGCGCGGCGGCGTGCCGACGCTGAAGGTCTCGGTCGCGGTCGCGGACGGATCGGGGGCGGATATTGCCGGATCGCTCGCCTATGCCGATCTGCTGGCGCATGAGCCCGGCGGGCCGTGGGAGCGTGGCGAGGACGACATCCTGCTGTCCTACACCGGCGGCACCACCGGGATGCCCAAGGGCGTGATGTGGCCGCACAAGGCCTTCATCTTCGCCTGCGCAGGCGGGGCCGGCTATTTCAACCCGCACGGGCCGATCACGGCGCCGCAGGACATCGCCTTGCGCGCGGCCGACGGCTATCCGCTTTCGCTGTTTCCGCTGGCGCCGCTGATGCACATGGCGGCGATGTGGGCGGTGTGGAGCGCGCTGCTCAACGGCCTTACCATCATTCTCGACGAGGGCCGGGTGTTCGATCCCGAGCGCGTGCTTGATACCGCCGAGCGCGAGGGCGCGAGCATGCTGCAATTCGTCGGCGACGCCATGGCCGGCCCGCTGCGCGATGCCCTGCGGGCGAACCCGGGGCGCTGGGACCTGTCGAAAATCGTCAATCTCGGCTCGGGCGGAGCGGTGTTCTCGCAGCATCTGAAAGACGATCTCAAGGCGCTGGTGCCCGGCGCGTCGATCACCGACGGCATGGGCTCGACCGAAACCGGAGTGTCCGGCCAGGCCCAGACCTCGGACGAGGGCATGATGCGGCTGGTCGCCAGCGATCAGCAGCAGGTGGTGACCGAGGGGCGGATCGCCGCGGTGGGGGAAACCGGCTTCGTCGCCCGCAGCGGCAACACGCCGGTCGGCTATTACAACGATCCGGTAAAGACCGCCGAGACCTTCGTCACCATCGACGGCAGGCTGTGGGCGGTCTCGGGCGATACCGGCAGGCGCAATGCCGACGGGATGATCACGGTGTTCGGGCGCGGCTCGACCTGCATCAACACCGGCGGCGAAAAGGTGTTTCCCGAGGAAGTGGAGGAAGTGCTGCGCGCCCATCCGGCGATTGCCGACGCGGTGGTCGCCGGCCAGCCGGACCCGCGCTGGGGCGAGCGGGTGGTGGCGATCCTGGCCGCGCGCGATCCGGCTTCGCCGCCCTCCTATGACGCCATCAAGACCTTCGCAGCCGAGCGGCTGGCGGGCTACAAGGTGCCCAAGGCGCTGGTGTGGGTCGACGCGGTGCGCCGCTCGCCCGCGGGCAAGCAGGACTATCGCTGGGCGAAGGAACTGGCGGCCAGCGCCTCATGAGCCGGATCGACCCCGTCTTTGCCGCCGTCACCGCGCCGGGCACCCCGTTCGAACTGGTCGAACGCGACGGCCTGCTGCAATTCGCGCAGGCAGCGCCCGATCTCGCGCTGATGATCGATTCCGCCCGGCGGCACGGGGACAAGACCTTTCTGGTCGATTTCTCGTCCGAGGAAGAGGAACGCCGGCTGACCTTCGAACAGGTGTTCGCATGGCGCGACCAGCTTGCACCGATGCTCGGCATCCAGCGCGGCGACCGGGTGGCGATCTGCATGCGGAACCGCGCGGAATGGATCGTCGCCTTCATGGCGGTGATCAAGGCGGGCGGCGTGGCGGCGCTGCTCAACAGCCGCGGCTCACCGGCCGAGCTGGCAGCGATGATTGCCGAGGTCACGCCGGAAGTGGTGCTGGCCGACAGCCGCCGCGCCGCGCTGATCCGCGAGGG
>CAZQOO010000001.1:48852-58891 GCA_964594845.1 uncultured Porphyrobacter sp.
CTCGGTGCGGCGTTCCTGTCGCCGCTGTTCGCCGGTTCCAAGGTGGTGATCATGCGCCGCTGGGATGCCGAGGAGGCCGCGCGGCTGATTGCGGCGGAGAAGATCACCATGTTCTCGGCCGTGCCGACGATGCTGTGGGATCTGCTCCACCGCGCCAAGCCCGGCGAGGCCGATCTTTCCTCGCTACGCAACATCGCCTCGGGCGGTCAGGCGCTGCCCGTCAACCTGCTCGACGCGATCCGCGAGGCCTGTCCGCAGGCGGTGATGGGTACCGGCTACGGCATGACCGAGGCCTCGGGCTCGCTGGCGCAGGCGGTGGGCGAGGATTTTCTGCGCAAGCGCTCTTCTGCCGGACGGGTGCTGCCGCTCGCGCAGGTGCGGATCGTCACGCCCCACGGCATGGTGCAGCCGACCGGGCAAAGCGGCGAGATCCAGCTCAAGGGCGCGATGGTGATGGCCGGCTACTGGAACCGCCCCGAAGACACCGCCGCCGCCTTCACCGAAGACGGCTGGCTGCGCACCGGCGATGTCGGCTACGTGGACGAGGAAGGCTACATCTTCATCGTCGACCGGGTGAAGGACATGGTCATCTCGGGCGGCGAGAACATCTACTGCGCCGAAGTCGAACGCGTGCTGGGCGAGCTGCCGGGCGTGGGCGAATGCGCCGCCTTCGGCATCCCCGACGAGCGGCTGGGCGAATTGCTGGTTGCTGTGGTGCGGGGCGAGAACCTCGGCGAACAGCAGGTCAAGGACTGGGTCGGCGAGAGGCTGGCGCGCTACAAGGCCCCCGGCCATGTCGCGATTGTCGCCGATCCGCTGCCGCGCAATCACGTCGGCAAGGTCGACAAGATCGCCCTGCGCGCCGCCTGGCCGACGCAATACGGAGAACAATGAGATGGGTTTCCCCAAGGACATCGGCATCATCGACTGCATGCTCGGCATTCCCGAGGCCGAGGACCGCTCCGACTGGTTCACCGCCTTCCGTCCGCTGATCAAGGATGCCGAAACGCTCCAGCAGTTCTCGATGCCCGCGCAATACATGTTCAAGGACGTGCCGCAGACCGGCCATGCCGACGACTACGTCAAGTGGACGGTCGAGCAGATGGACCGGCACGGCATCGCCAAGGCGCTGGTCGGGTGGAACGAGAACGCGACCTCGCACCGCGCGCGCGACATGTTCGGCGACCGCTTCGCCTTCGAACTGCCCTGCGATCCCAACAAGGGGATGGAGGAAGTGCGCCGGATCAAGCGCATCCACGCCGAAGTCGGCCTGTCGGCGATCAGCGTGTTCCCCGCCGGTACGCTGCCGCAGGTTGCGATCAATCACAAATACATGTTCCCGCTCTACGCCTGCGCGGTGGAGCTCGACATTCCGATCTGTCTCAATGTCGGCATTCCGGGCCCGCGCATCCCGATGGAGACCCAGAAGGTCGAGCATCTCGACGAGGTGTGCTGGTTCTTCCCCGATCTCAAGATCGTGATGCGTCACGGGGCCGAACCGTGGCAGGATCTGGCCGTCAAGCTGATGCTGAAATGGCCGAACCTCTACTATTCGACCAGCGCCTTCGCGCCCAAGCACTACCCCAAGGCGATCATCGACTACGCCAACACCCGCGGCGCGGACAAGATCATCTACGCCGGATACTTCCCGATGGGCCTCAGCCTCGAGCGGATCATGTCCGACATGGAGAACGTAGCCCTCAAGGACGAGGTGTGGCCCAAGTTCCTGCGCGACAATGCGCGCAGGGTTTTCAAGCTCTGATCCAATGCAATGACAGGCCGGCAAATGCCGGGGAGGACGATATGACCGATACCGCAACCGATGCCCGCACCGCGCCCGTGGCCGTGTGGCAGGTGCTTGAGAAGATGGGCAAGGAGGAGCGCGAGGCATGGCGCGTGGCGCCGATCGCCAACCGCCCCTCGGCGGCGGAGCGCAATCTCGACATCGGCTATCCGTTCGGCTGGTATCCCTTCATGCTGGGGCGCGATCTGGCCGTGGGCGAGGTCAAGCCGGCGCGCTATTTCGGCCGCGATCTGGCAGTGTGGCGCGGCGAGGATGGGCAGGCGCGGATGATGGACGCCTATTGCAAGCACCTCGGCGCACACATGGGTCACGGTGGCAAGGTGCATGGCAACCTGCTCGAATGCCCGTTCCACGCCTGGCGCTATGACGGCGAGGAAGGGGTGGTGAAGGAGATTCCCTATGCCAAGGCGATCCCCCCTCAGGTAAAGCGCAAGTGCACCCGCACCTGGCACGTGCGCGAGGCCAACCAGTGGCTGTGGGTGTGGTATCACCCCGAGGATGCAGCGCCGATCTATGACGTGGTCGAGCTGCCCGAAGCCAGCGATCCCGACTGGACGCCCTATGACATCGTCGAATGGAAAGTGTTCGGCAGCTTGCAGAACATGGCCGAAAACGGGGTCGATTTCGCTCACTTCAAGTATATTCACGGCACCGCCGAACTGCCGACCGCCGAAATGCAGTGGGGCGAGTGGGACCGCTCGGCGGTTGTGCGGGCCAAGATGGGCACGCCCAAGGGCATGGTCGACGGGGCGATCACCAGCGCCTCGCAGGGGCCGGGGCAGGCCTGGGTGCGCTTCACCGGCATCTGCGAGACGCTGCTGGTGGCCTGCATCATCCCGGTCGAACAGGACGAACTGCAGGTGATCTACTGCTACACCCAGCCCAAGGCGCAGGCCGAAGGGCCGATGGCAGGCGTGGCCAAGGCGATCATCCGCGACGTCAACAAGCAGCTCGATCAGGACAAGGTGGTGTGGGACCGGATGCGCTACGAGCCCAATCCGATCATCTGTGACGGCGACGGGCCGATCCCGCATTTCCGCAAGTTCTACGCCCGCTTCTATGCGGCGGGCGACGGGGTTCCCGGATCGCAGAAAGCGGCAGGCTGAGCCGGTGGCGGACCATCCGATGCTGACGACGCGCCGCTCGGTGCTGGCGGGCGGAACCGCCCTTGCGGCGCTGGGCCTGCCCGAAACCGCCCGGGCCGCGGCCACCGGCGTCGGCGAGGTGCTCGACACCCATGACGCACTCGGCCTTGCCGGGCTGGTGCGCCAGCGCAAGGTTTCCCCGAGCGAACTGCTCGAGGCCGCGATCACGCGGGCGGAGGCGCTCAACCCGCGCTTCAACTTCATGGCGCAGAAGCACTACGACTATGCCCGCGCCGAGATCGCCCGCGGGCTGCCCGAGGGGCCCTTCACCGGCGTGCCGTGGCTGCTGAAGGATCTCGCCGCCTATATCGAAGGCGAGCTGTCCGAAGGGGGCAGCCGCCTCAACCGCGGCAACCGGTCAATTTTCACCACCGAACTGGTCGAGCGCTATCGCCGCGCCGGGCTGGTGATGTTCGGCAAGACCACCACACCCGAATTCGGCCTCACCGGCACCACCGAGAGCGTGCTGAGGGGCGCGACCCGCAATCCGTGGAACCCAGAGCGCATTGCCGGCGGATCCTCGGGCGGCGCAGCGGCGGCGGTGGCTGCCGGCGTCATCCCGGCCGCGCACGCGACCGATGGCGGCGGCTCGATCCGCATCCCGGCCTCGTGCTGCGGGCTGTTCGGGATGAAGCCGAGCCGTGGCCGGACCCCGATGGGTCCCTATCGCACCGAAGGCTGGGGCGGGATGTCGACCCACCACGTCATCACCCGCACGGTGCGCGATTCGGCAGCGCTGCTCGATGCGACGCACGGGATCGAACCCGGCTCGCGCTACGCCGCGCCCACGCCTGACGGCAGCTTCCTGTCGCAGGTCAGCCGCGAACCCGGCCGCTTGCGGATCGCGCTGATGCCGGTGCCTGCCAACGGCGCGCCGGTCGATCCCGAATGCCTTGCGGTGCTGCGGCAGACGGCGGCACTGTGCGAAAGCCTCGGCCACCATGTCGAGGAGGCCGCGCCCAGGCTCGATGCGGGCGCGCTCGGGCAGGCGAGTTTCGTGCTGATCGCCTCCTCGCTCGCCGCCGATCTCGAAGACCGCGCCAAGTCGCTCGGCATCGAGCTGGGGCCGGACGTGCTGGAACCGATCACGCTTGCCTTCGTCGGCTATGGCAAGACCACCAGCGGCGCGGATTTCGCGCGGGCGGGCAACACCATGCAGACTGCGGCGGTCACTGTCGCGCAGTTCATGGCGCGCTATGACGTGATCCTCTCGCCGACGGTGGCCAGCCCGCCGCTTGAGCTGGGGCGGATCAACCTGTCGCCCGGCGTGCCCTTCCCCGAATGGGGCCAGCGCGCGGCGATGTTCTCGCCCTTCACCCAGATGGCCAACTTCACCGGCCAGCCGAGCATGTCGGTGCCGCTCGGCACCTCGGCAGACGGCTTGCCGATCGGGATGCTGTTCACCGGCCGCTATGGCGAGGAAGCCTTGCTTTACCGCCTTGCCGGACAGCTGGAGCGCGCGGCGCCGTGGGCCGCCCGTCGGCCGGTGGCAGGCTAAAGGAGAACAGGCGATGGAACTGGCACCGCTGGCAGGATTGCTCGGGCTGTTCGGACTGGCCGGTCTAGCCGGTCTGCGGCAGCCTGCCGCCGGCACGCAGCCGGGCGGCGCGATCCGCCTGCTCGGCCTGCTCGGCCTCGGCGGCCTTGCCGGCTTCTGGATCGACGGCGCCGGGGCGCTGGGTGCGGCCGGAGCGCTCGGGTTGTGGAACCATCAGAACCCGAAGCTGGCCCGCTGGGCATGGCCCGGCTGGGTGTTTCCGATCGGGGCCTATTACTTGGTGCGGCATCTGGCCGCCTGACGGGAGAAGATGATGCGCGGATTGCAGGGCAAGGTGGGCGTGGTCGCAGGCGGCGGTCGCGGGATCGGTGCGGCCACGGCGCGGCGGCTGGCCGAGGAAGGTGCCGCCGTGGTGATCGGCGACATCGCCGAGGACTGGGCCAAGGAAACCGCCGAAGCGATCCGCGACAATGGCGGGCTGGCGATCGGGGTGCATCTCGACGGCACCAGCGCCGCCTCGCAGGCCGGCATCGTGAACGCAGCGCTGGCCCAATTCGGCACGCTCGACTTCTACCACTCGAACCTTGCGGGCGGGACGGAAGGCGATATCGACGCGCTGCATTGCCCGGAGGAGGTGCTCGACCGCTCCTTCGCGATCAACACCAAGAGCCACATGTTCGCGACGCAAGCCGCGCTGCCGGTGATGCTCGAAAAGGGCAGCGGGGCGATGATCTACACCTCGTCGGGCGCGGCGATCGGCGGCAATGCCTTCCAGGTCGCCTATCCCATGACCAAGAACGCGATCCACGCGCTGGTGCGCCATGTGGCGGCGAAATACGGCAAGAAGGGCATCCGCGCCAACGGGGTGAGCCCCGGCGTGGTGCTGACCGAGGCGGTCAAGCAGCACCTGACCGAAGAATATGTCGAGAACGCGCTCAAAGGCGTGCCTCACACACGGCTGGGCCAGCCGGAGGACATCGCCGCCGCGGTCGCTTTCCTCGCCTCGGATGACGGAGCCTGGGTCAACGGGCAGGTCTGGCATGTCAATGGCGGCATGATCAAGCGCGACTGATGGACACCGCGCGTCCCCGCTCGAACCCGTGGCTGGTGCTTGGCATCCTGCTGACGATCTACATCTTCAACTTTGCGGACCGCTATCTGCTCACCGGCCTGGTCGGGCCGATCAAGGCGGAGTTCGGGGTCGGTGACAACCTCATGGGCCTCTTGATGGGGCCGGCCTTCGTGGTGTTCTACGTGCTGATGGGCGTGCCCTTCGCGCGCCTCGCGGATCGTTCGTCACGGGTGCGGATCATCGCCGGGGGCTGCATGATGTGGAGCCTCGCGACGGCGGCGACCGGGCTTGCCACCGGGCCGGTCAGTCTGGCGCTGGCACGGGTCGCGGTCGGGCTGGGCGAGGCGGCCTTCGTCGCGCCCGCCTATTCGCTGCTTTCGGACTATTTCCGCCCCGAGCGGCGCGGGCTGGCCTTCGCGATTCTGGGCCTTGCAACCTATATCGGCCAGATCGCAGGACAGGCTGGCGGGCCGGCGATCGCCGAGGCGACCGACTGGCGCACGGCCTTCTTTGCCATCGGGATACCGGGCATCGTGCTCGGCCTGATCGCGCTGGCGCTGGTCAGGGAGCCGCCGCGCGAGGGGCAGGTCGAGGGCGAGGCGCAGGTGATCGTCCCGCTCGGCAGGCTGGTCGCGATGCTCGTGCGCACGCCCAGCTTCATGTTGATGGCGGTGGGCTTCGGGCTCGGGGTCATGTCCGGCATCTCCTTCGGCTACTGGGGCCCGGAACTGTTTGCGCGCAGCTTTGCGATCGATCCGGTCGAGGCGAAGACAGCCTTTGCCGTCAATTTCGGCCTGTCGGGACTGATCGGAATGCTCGGCTTCGGGGTGCTGGCCGACCGGCTGTCCAAGCGCAGCCGCGCCTGGCCTGCCCTGCTATCGGCCGTGGCGCTGGGCGCTGCGACCATGCTGGTGATCGCGACCGTGTGGGCCCCCACCTTCGCCATGGCCAAATGGCTGGCGATCCCTTGCGGCCTGCTGGGCGGCGGGTGGTCGGTGGGGCTATTCGCGGCGCTCCAGTACATGCTGCCCTCGGCCTACAGGGCCAGCGCCACAGCGCTGTTCGTCGCGGTGACGACCCTGCTGGGCTACTTCATCGGCCCGTGGCTGACCGGCGCGCTGAGCGAGAGCCTGGGCGACAATGCCGCCTCGCTCCAGCAGGCGCTCACCATCATGGTGCCGGTCGGGCTGCTGGCAGGACTGCTGTCCTTCCTCGCCGCAAGCCGGCTTGAACGCGATCGGATCGCACTGGCAGAGGCGGCATGAGCGCAACCTCTACCTGCGGGCTTTCGTGATGCCGCCACGACGCAGAACGCTTGCCCGTCCGCTTGACGAGGCGTCAAATTCGGAGTTTGTGGGCAATATGTCCAACGACTTCCAGATTGACGATGCCGACCGCGCGATCGTCGAGCAGCTGCGGCTGAACGGCCGGGCGACCAACCAGCAGATCGCCAACACGCTTGGCCTGACCGCCGCGACCGTATCGGCCCGCATCCGGCGGATGGAGGACGCCAACAAGCTGCGCGTGGTGGCGGTGTCCGACTTCTCGGCGCATGGCTACAACGTGCTGATGGAAGTCGCGATCGAGGTCGATGGCCGACCGGCGACCGACGTCGTGGAGGAACTGGTCCAGTTCCCCGAGGTCTTCGCCGCCCATCTGGTGACCGGACGCTACGACATCGACATCCTCGTCGCGCTGCATGATTTCGACGAGCTGCCCGATCTGTTCCTCAACAAGTTCGGCAAGATCCCCGGCATCCGCTCGATGGTGCCGGCAATTGCCGTCGACGTGATCAAGTACAAGTTCGACGTCGCGCCGATCGATGCAAGGGAAGAGGCATGAGCGCGCCCCAGCTTGACGATCTCGATCGCCAGCTGATCGAGGCACTGGCCCGCGATGCGCGGGTGTCGAACCGCAAGATCGCGCTTGATCTCGGCGTGACCGAGGGCACCGTGCGCGGGCGCATCAAGCGGCTGCAGCAGGACGGGCTGATTTCTTTCACCGCGATCACCAGCTTCGGCCTCGCGGATTCTGCGCGCATGGCCTTCATCGGGGTGGAAGTGAATGTCAGCGACGTGCGCAGCGTCGCCGAGCGGATTGCCGAGCTGCCTGCGGTCAATGCAGTGATGATCACCATGGGGCGGTTCAACATCCTCGCGATCTGCCTGTTCAACTCGCTCGACAATCTGCTCGAGGTGGCCTCGAACCAGATCCTTGCGATGCCGGGCGTGCACCACGTCGAGACGTCGATCGCGGTGAAGACGGTGAAGTACAACGCCCGGGTGGTGCGGATCACTGCCGCCGATCGTGCGCGGATCGAGGCGCTCGATGATGATGCGTAATCTTGTGATAAATAAATTACGCGAATGGTAGTCGCAGCCCAATTTGGGCTTATTCATACGTAGACCTATTGCAAAACTCCTGCGCTTCCCTTAGGAGAGTCGAAACTCTTGGAGGGAGAGGCATGGCGACCACTGCAGATTATGGCCTGGGCGATTTCACCTACCCGCGCGGCTGGTTCATGGTCGCGCGCTCGGAGGAGGTCGGTTCGACCCCGCTCTCGGTGCGCTACTTCGGCGAGGACATGGTGCTCTACCGCGGCGGGCAGAGCGGCAAGGTCTTCATGATCGAGGCCTATTGCCCGCACATGGGCACGCACCTTGGCCGCAACACCACTTCCTATGTCGTCAAGGATGGCGAGCATGTCGAGGGCGACAATATCCGCTGCCCCTATCACGGCTGGCGCTTCGGGCCGGACGGGCGGGTCAACCAGATCCCCTATTCGCCCGCGCCGATCCCCAAGTCGGCCTGCGTCAAGAGCTGGAAGGTGGTGGAGCGCGCCGGCTGCCTGTGGGCCTGGCACGATCCCGAGGGGATGGAGCCCGATCACGAGCTGCCCCCGTTCGAGAACTACGACGCGCCCCACTGGGTCAACTGGAACGTGCGCGAGCTGGGCGAACTCGCCTGCCACCCGCAGGAAGTGGTCGACAACATGGCCGACAAGGCCCACCTCGAACCGGTCCACGGCTCGATCGCGATCGACAGCTTCGAGAACGCCTTCGAGGATCATGTCTGCCGCCAGATCCTTTCGGCCGGGCACCGCACGCTTGCAGCCGATGGCGGCGAACCGATGACCAACGACACCTGGTATGTCGGCCCCGGTATTCTCCAGTCGGTGATGATCGGCGCCAACCCCTCGCACATGCTGATCGCGCATACCCCGATCGACGACGGCGTGATCAAGGTATGGTACGGGCTGATGGTCAAGGTCGGCAACGCCGCCCCGACCGAGGAAGACCGCGCGCTCGCCTCGTCCTACGAGGAAGCCGGGGTCGATGCCTTCGCGCAGGATTTCGAGATCTGGTCGAACAAGCGCCCCTGCATCCATCCGATGATGGTGCGCGGCGACGGCCCGTTCGACAAGGTGCGGATCTGGTACCGCCAGTTCTACAATCCGCGCGCCCAGGCCAAGACCTTCCAGGCCCGGGTCAACGGGCGTTACACCACGCGCGGCACCAAGTCCGCGCCGTGGGAAACCGCCGCCTGACCGGCACGCGCGACTGACAGCGAATTGGGGGCCGCCTTCCCGCAAGGAAGCGCGGCCCCTTTGCCTGTCAGAACACGGTGGCGCCGCCGTCGACCACCAGCGGATGGCCGGTGACAAAGCTCGCCTGATCCGAACACAGCCACAGGACCGCAGCGGCGATCTCCTCGGCCTGCCCCATCCGCCCCATCGGGGTCATGCCGTCCATCACCTTGCGGATCTCGGGATTGGCGGTGAGAGGGGCAGTCATCGGAGTTTCGATCACGCCGGGGCACACGGCATTGACGCGGATCCCCACCTTGGCCCAACGCAGCGCGCCGTGACGGGTGAGGCCGATCACGCCGTGCTTGGTGGCGGTGTAGCCGGGCTGTGCGCCATTGCCGACCAGCCCGTTGATCGAGGAGGTGTTGACGATCGCGCCCTTGCCCTGCGCCAGCATCACTTCGGCCTCCTCGCGCATGCAGTACATCACGCCCGACAGGTTCACCGCGATCGCGCGGTCCCACACCGCGTCCTCGTATTCGTCCGCGCCCATGTTGTTGATGCCGGCATTGTTGTGCGCGAAATCGAGCCGGCCATATTCGGCCACGGCCCGCGCCACGAGCGCCTTGACCGCAGCCGGTTCCGCGACGTTGCAGCGCTGGTAGAGCGCCTTGCCCCCGGCGGCCGCGATCAGCGCGGCCGTCTCTTCACCGGCTTCGTCGTTGACATCCGAGACCACCACCGCCGCGCCCGAGGCAGCGAAGGCGAGCGCGGTTGCACGGCCGATCCCGCCGCTGGCGCCGGTCACCAGCGCGACCTTGCCGTCAAATCCGTAATTCATCCCACCTCTCCTTGATATGCGTAACGAATAGGCTACAAGATAACGCAAAGAATGGTCAATGACCGAATTGAGGGATAGGATTCGAATGGCTGATGCCCTTCTGGCGCCGATACGGCTGGGCGATATCCCGCTCGCCAACCGCATCGTCATGGC
>CAZQOO010000001.1:58991-78343 GCA_964594845.1 uncultured Porphyrobacter sp.
GACGAATATGCCGCCGCCGCCCGCAATGCCATCGCCGCCGGGATGGACGGGGTCGAGCTGCACTGCGCCAGCGGCTACCTCGTCAACCAGTTCCTCAATCCCGCCAGCAACCACCGCGAGGACGAATATGGCGGTTCGCCCGAAAACCGCATCCGCTTTCCCGTCGCGGTGCTGCGCACGCTGGCCGAGGCGCTCGGGCCGGGGCGGGTGGGCCTGCGCATCTCTCCGGGCAACCCCTATAACGGCATGGACCCGTCGGATCCGGCGGCGACCTTTGTGCCATTCCTCAAGGCCGCCGCGCCGCTCGGGCTGGCCTATTGCCATGTGGTCGACATGGGGCTGGAAGGGCTCGACACGCTGGAAATGGTGCGCGGCGCCTTCGGCGGGCCGGTGATCGCCAACAACAACCTCAAGCCCGACAGCGCCGCCGCGCTGCTGGCAGAGGGCCGCGCCGAGGCGGTGAGCTTCGGGCGCGCCTTTATCGCCAATCCCGATCTGGTGGAGCGCATCCGCACCGGCGCGCCGCTCGCCCGGCCTGACTACAGCCTGCTCTACACCGGCGAGGAACGCGGCTACACCGATTATCCGGCGTTGGTTGCAGGAGAGACAGCATGACCACCCGCTACCCGCATCTGCTCTCGCCGGGCCGCATCGGCACGCTCGACATCCGCAACCGCATCCTCGTGACCGCGATGGGCGTGAGCCTGTCGGAACCCGACGGCACGGTCGGCGAGCGGCTGATCGCCTATCACGAGGAACAGGCCAAGGGGGGTGCCGGGTTGATCATCACCGGGGTGGCCGGGGTCGCCTGGCCGACCGGCGCGGTGCAGCCGAACCAGACCGCGATTTCGGACGACCGCTTCCTGCCCGGCCTGACCGCGCTGGTGAAACGCGTGCACGCCCACGGCGCGAAGATCGCCGCGCAGCTGCATCATGGCGGACTGGTGGCGGGCTATTCCGCCGATGCCTTTGGCGAGGAGCTGTGGGCACCGTGCTACCCGCCGCCGTTCAAGGGCGACTTCATCGACTATTTCCTGCCCGAGGAAATGAAGGCCTTCTCAGGCAAGGTGCCGCAGATCCGCCTGCTCACCCACGAGGATATCGACCGCGTGGTCGGCCAGTTCGGCGCCGCCGCCGCGCGCTCGAAGCAGGCCGGGTTCGACGCCATCGAACTTCACGCCGGGCACGGCTACCTGATTTCCTCCTTCATCTCACCCAAGACCAACACCCGCACCGACGAATATGGCGGCTCGCTGGAAAACCGCACGCGCCTGCTGATGCGAGTCATCGCCGCCATCCGCGACAATGTCGGCGCGGACTTTCCGCTGTGGGTGAAGCTCGATTCGGTCGAGGTCGGCAAGGAGGGCGGGATCACGCTCGATCTCGCGATTGCAACCGCGCGGATGGTCGAGGCCGCCGGAGCCGACGCAATCACCGTCAGCGCCTATCACGACGGCGGGCAGGGCAAGCTGCATTCGGCCAGCAACATCCCGCACGAGCCGGAAACCAACATCCCCGCCGCCACCGCGATCAAGGCCGCGGTCGGCGTGCCGATCATCGCCTCGGGGCGGGTCGAGCCCGAAGCGGGTGACCGGCATATCGGCGGGGGGGCCTATGATTTCCTCGCGATGGGCCGCAAGCTGCTGGCCGATCCGCACCTGCCGCGCAAGCTGGCGGGCAACGCCCCCGAAAGCGTGCGCCCCTGCGTCTATTGCTACACCTGCGTCTCGACCGCCTATGTCCGCGAGCCGCTGCGCTGTGCGGTCAATCCCGAGACCGGCTTCGAGTGCGAGCGTTCGGCGCCGCAAGTGGCAGGCAGGCGTTACGTGGTGATCGGCGGTGGGCCGGGCGGAATGGAGGCGGCGCTGCGCCTCAGCGAGGCGGGCAACCGCGTCACCCTGATCGAACAGGGCGCGCGGCTCGGCGGCACCTTGCGAATCGCGGCGCTGGCCTACCCCGCCAACGAGCGCCTGCTCGATTGGCAGATCCGCGAGATTGGGCGATCCTCGGTGGACGTACGGCTCGAGACCAGCGCGACGCCCGAACTGCTGCGCTCTCTCGCACCCGATGCGGTGATCGTCGCCACCGGCGCACGGCGCGACACGCCCGCGATTGCCGGCAGCGATCTGCCGCACGTGTTCAGCGGCGACGACATGCGCAAGCTGCTGCTGGGCGAGAGCTCGGACGGCCTGAAGCGCAAGACAGGTCTTGCCACCCGCCTCGCCACGAGGATCGGCGCGGCAACCGGCATGACGGCAAACCTCGATTTCGTGCGCACCGCCTCGCGCCGCTGGATGCCGCTGGGCAAGCGCATCACCATCATCGGCGGCGAGCTGGTGGGGCTGGAACTTGCCGAATTCCTGCACGAACGCGGGCGCGAGGTGACGGTGCTCGAACCGGCACCGCGGCTCGGCAAGGGGCTGCTGCTGGTGCGCCGCATGCGGCTGATCGCCGAACTGCGCGAACATGGCGTGGCGATGCACGGCGGGGTCAACGATCTCTTCATCGGCGAAAGCGACGTGAGCTTCACCGATGTCGGTGGCGAGGCGCGGATGGTGGCCGCCGACAACGTCATCGTCGCGATGGGAGCGAGCGGCGACATTGCCCTTGCCGAACAGCTCAGGGCGCAAGGTTTCGCGGTCGAGACCGTGGGCGACTGCAACGGGGTCGGCTACATCGAAGGCGCGATCCGCGGGGCGGCCAAGACCGTGGCCCGGCTGCTCGCCGCCTAGGTTCAGCCGTCGCTGCACTCCGGCGCGGCGGGCGCTTCGGGCGAGACTGCCGGGCGCATCGCCGCGACATCGAAGCGCACCAGCCCGAACAGGGTGGTGTACATCAGCGCCCCGCTCTCGTCGGTCTTGATCCCCGTGAAGGCGCCGTTGAAGCGCGGGTCGGTGCCGGTGTCGATCGACATCACCAGACGGCCGTCATCGCGGTCGAGGCCGAGCTGGAACAGCCGCCGGGGCCGGCTTTCGAGCGTGCCGTTGACGACCACCATCCGGCTGGCGCGTGACAGCATCGGCACGGTGGCGATGGTGCCGATGTCGGTCCGCTGCCACGCCGCACGCCAGCGGTCGGCTTGCGCGTCCCAGCGATACATTGCGATGCCGCGGGGCAAAGGCCGCACCGTTCCCGCCATCAGCCCACGGATGAAGCTGCCGGCAATCGGCATCGGTCTGGCCCCGCCCGAGAGGATCGAGTTGATCACGAAGGCATGGCCATCATCGGCCACCACCGACTGTTCGGACTGCACCACCGGAAAATCCGAGCCGAAATCGACCGCGATCTGATCGGCAATGCGCGCAGACAGCGTGCCCGGGCGCTGGCGCCAGCCCTTCGGCATTCCGTTGCGCCAGAAGGCCACCAGCCGCATCTGCCGCGCGCCGTCGGTCAGGATCACCAGCTGGTCCTGGTCCGGGCCGAAGCCCATCAGCGTCGGGGTTGCACCGGTGCCATCGGCGATCTTGCCGGTCGGCAGGCTCTCGCCGGGATCATAGGCCGCAGCCCAGGCCCCGCTCGCCGCGTCGGTCGCGATCCGGCCTGCGGCATCGACCGCAAAACGGTACATCTGCCGGTTGGAGGCGATATAGACCGCCCCGCCCGCCAGTTCCGGGCTTGTGGCAAAGCCGTTGGTGAACACTTCGCTTCCCGGCGCGCGGTAGGTGTCGATCACCGCGAAGCTCTCGCGGTCGAGCGTCGCGATGGTGCCACCAAGCGTGCTCACCACCAGAAAGCCGTTGAAGGTCATGCCGAGACCGAACACGCTGTCGGCCGGGAAGATGGTGCTCGCGCGGGTGCGCGCGTCGTCGAACAGGCTGTCGGGCAGGCGCACCTGTCGCGGCGGGGCAAGGCCCGAGAAGGGATCGGCAGGATCGAGGTTGTCGATCCGCACAAGCCCGCGGGCATTGGCGCCGATGAAGCCGTGCTCGCGGGTGAACAGCGAATAGAGCACGCCCTGCGCCACCTGATCGTCGAGCGCGGACTGGATGCGGTTCGGCTGGCGGGCGACCAGTGCGCCGATCGCCGCCTCGTCGCCTTGCGCCAGCAGGCCCGCCAACTCCCGGGCCAGCGCTTCGCGGGCGCTGTCGGGCTGCGGACGATAGCCGGGCTGCGCCATGCGGATCGGCTGGCGCGCGATCTCGACGAAGGCCCCGTCCACCAGGTGGAGCTTGCGCAGGCCGGTTCCGGCAAAGAACCAGACCACCTGCCGCCCATCGACCACGGCGTCGTAGGCAGGGATGCCGAACGTGTCGGCATAGGCCAGCGCCGCGCCCTGCGGGGTCAGGCAGTAATGTCCCTTCGGCACGGCCGCAGTCGTGCTGTCGGTCGCGGCGTCGTTCCAGTGGCTCTGGTTGTTCGGGGTGTCGGCCAGAAAGGGGTTGCGCGGGATCTCGCCCGCTCCCGCGGTGGCCGACGACGCGCCGACCGCGATCCCCGCCGCGCAGAAAAGAGGCTTCCAGCTGGCCATCGATGCTCCCGTTACGGACACAGCGGGCCGGAGCATCGCTGCCCCGGCCCGCCGGTTTCTCAACGCATCATGCGCAGGCTCAGTAGTTGAAGCCGAGCGTCACGCCATAGGTGCGCGGCAGGCCGAAAATGCCCCCGGCATAGCCGAGCGGGCCGAAATCGATCCCGCGCAGCAGGTTGTTGTCGTCGGTGAGGTTCTTGGCCCAGATCATCACCCGGGCCTCGCCGCCGCCCAGCGGGATCTTGTCGACCACGATCTGCGCATCGACGATGTTCATGTCATCGCCGATGATCTGGTCGTTGAAGGGCGAGGAGATGCTGTTGTTGAAGCTGTACTTGCCGTCCTCGTAGGTATAGCCGACCCGCGCCCGCAGCTCGGTACCGTTCGAGCTGATCGGGAAGACCGCGTTGAGCGCGAGGTTGGCGGTGAGCGGCGAGGTATAGCCCGGATTGGCGAAGGCGGCGATGTTCTGCACCCCGTCGGCCGGGTTGACCGGCTGGCCGGCCAGCAATTCCTTGAACTGCACGTCGACATAGCCGATCGCGCCGTCGATCGAGAAGTTGTCGGACACGACCGCCTGGAAATCGGCTTCGATGCCGGTGTATTCCACCTTGCCGGCGTTGCTGACGATCGACTGGAAGGTGCCCTGTCCGGTCAGCACCGGCTGGACCACGGCGAGACCCTCGAAGACATTGTAATAGCCCGCAAGGTTGAAACGCAGGCGGCGATCGAACAGTTCGGACTTGAAGCCGAGTTCGTAGGAGGTGACTTCCTCCTCGCCGAAGTTCGGCACGGTGTTGCCGCCCGGAGCGACCGGGTCGGAGGCGTTGAAGCCGCCCGAGCGGTAGCCGGTGGCAATGCGCGCATAGACGCTGGCTTCGGGCGAGAATTCGTAGCGGCCCATCAGGTTCCAGGTGAACTTGCTGAAGCTCGCATCTCCGGTTTCCGCCACCGCCAGCGGCGCAGCGCCGTTCTGGGTGCGGATGATGCCCTTGTCGTCCCAGGTGTAGCGGGCACCCGCGGTGATGCTGGCCCCGCTGTCACGCCCGCCGGGATAGTAGGTCACCTGGCTGTAGATCGCCTTGCTCTCGGCATCGGCTTCGTAGGCCAGCGTGGCCGGGGTCACGACCAGACGATAGCGTGCCGGGTTCGATGCCTGAAACGCCGCCGACAGCGGCCCGAAGCGGCTGAACACGGCCTGATTGGTATCGAGCACGAAGCCGCTGATCTGCGGGTTGAGCTCCGAGCCCTTTTCCCAGAAGTAGAAGCCGCCGACGACCCAATCGAGCGTGTCGGTATCGCCCGAGAATTCCAGTTCGGCCTGGAATTGTTCGTGACGGCGCTCGTTGCTCGTGGCGAACAACCCGGCATTGGTCGTCGGCACCGGTGAGTTCGCCACGAAATCGATGGCCGCCTGCGGGGTCCCGGCGGGAAAAACGAAGGGCAGCAGTGGCGCGGCGGCGGTTCCGGCAAAGCCGTTGAACACGGTGGCCTGGCTGAACAGCGGCCCGCTGAAATCACCCATCCCGTCGAAATCGGTGCCGCGGATGGTGTTGTTCCACTGGCGGTAACCGGTCACGAGCTTGGCCGCGAAGCCACCGAAATCATTGTAGATCTGGAAGTTGTGGCCCCAGATCTTGTCGGTGCTCGGTTCATTGTCGTCGAGGCAGATCGTGTCGCGGAACTCGCGGGTCGGCACCGCCAGCGCGGCGCAGCGCGGATCGGTGAAGGTCGCGCCGGCAAGATACTGCGCGACCGGTGCCTGCTGGGTCTGGACAATCGGAACGCCATTCACGGTCAGCGGCGGACGCGGGGTTCCGTTGGCGACGTTGGTCAGCTGGAAGGCCAGCGGCGTGCCGGTGGTCTTGGTCCAGTCGAAGATGTACTGGATATAGCCGCTGTCGCCGATGTCGGCGCGCAGCGCGGCGCGGAAGGAGTCGGTCTTGAACGAGCCGGGATCGCGCGAGTCCTTGGCTTCCATCAGGTCGTCGACCGTGCCGTCGCGCTGACGGCGGGCATAGGAGAACGTGCCCTTGATGGCGCCGCCGATCAGGCCCGTGTCGAGCGCGATGCGCCCGTTGAAAGCATTGAAATTGCCGTAACCGAGCTCGGCCCGCACGCCCAGCTTGTCGCTGGGAGCGCGCGAGACGAACGCGATCGCGCCGCCAGTGGTGTTGCGCCCGAACAGCGTGCCCTGCGGACCGCGCAGCACTTCGACGCGTTCGATCTCGGCCATGTCCATGCCGCTTGCGCCGGAGCGTGCGATGTAGATGCCGTCGAGATAGAGCGCGTTGGCCGTGTCGAGACCGAAGGTCTCGCCAGCCGGGCTGGTGATGCCGCGCATCGAGATGACCGCGGCATTGTTGCTGGACTGGCCGGTGACCACCGTCACGTTGGGCGCGAGGCCGGTCAGATCGCGGGCATCGTTGACCTGCAACTGCTGGAGCTTTTCGGCACCCAGCACGGAGATTGCCAGCGGCACTTCCTGCAGGTTCTGCTCGCGCTTCTGCGCGGTCACGACGATTTCGCCGATCGTGGCTCCGGAGGCCTGTTCGGCTTCCTGAGCGGCCAGCGGCATGGCGGTGACCGCAAGGCCCGTGCCCACAAGAAGCCGCATCTTCGCAGCCCGGCTCACAGCAGATTTCATAAAGACTCCCCTCCTCCTATCGGCACCTTTGCAGTGCTCCACGCTGCGGGATTGCATCAATGCGTAAAAAATGTCAATCAAAGATACGCATTATGCAGAGATAACGGAGAGGAATGCCGTAGATGGGTCGATTTTCGTTGAATCCTGTGCCGATATTCACGCTGCGGCAAGAGGCTTGCAAGCGCCGGAATCGGACTTTTTCGGGGGTGATCGCCGCTGGTCCTGCGACAGGCGATGCGCGCGCGCAGGGGCTCGCCGAATGACTCGCGCGGCCCCGCCCGAAGGCGTTGGAAGTGTCGTGCTGTTCGATGTGGCGCAGGGCGTTGCACGGGTAACGCTCAGCCGCCCCGAAAGCCGCAACGCCATCAACGGTGCAGTGACGCGCGCGCTGGCCTGGATCGTCGAGGAAGTCGACGCCAACCCCGAAATTCTGGTCGCGGTGCTGGCCTCGGGAACCCCGGGCATGTTCTGCGCCGGGGCAGACCTTGCCGAAATCGCCCGCGGTGGCGGCGCGGATCTGGTCGATCCGGCCAAGGGCTTCGGCGGATTCGTCAAGGCGGAGCGGGCCAAGCCCTGGATCGCGGCGGTCGACGGTGCGGCGATGGGCGGCGGATTCGAGCTCGCGCTGGCCTGCGACATGATCGTCGCCTCTGACCGCGCGCTTTTCGGCCTGCCCGAAGTCAAGCGCGGGCTGATGGCAATGGCCGGCGGCGCGATCCGGCTGCCGCGCCGGTTTCCGCGCGCGCTCGCGATCGAGGCTCTGCTGACCGGCGAGCCGATCCCCGCCGCGAGTGCGCTGGCGCACGGGCTGGTCAACCGGGTCGTTCCCGCCGATGCGCTTGACGAGGCGGCGCTGGATCTCGCCGGGCGGATCGCGCGCAACGCACCGATCGCGCTGCGCGAGAGCCTGCGGCTCGCCCGTGCCGCCGACGGAGCGGACGAGGACGCGCTGTGGCAGGCCAATGATGCCGCGACGCTGCGGGTGGTCACCAGTGCCGACGCCCGCGAAGGTCCGCTGGCCTTCATCGAAAAGCGCGAGCCGCGCTGGACCGGCACCTGAATGGCGCACCGCGACGGCCCGCCGTTCGGGCCGTCTCGCTCAATTTGGGCCTCAAGCGTCTCCCTGTCCCTCCGGGTGCAACCTAGGACGTCGGCGGGATGACGGGGGAGAGGGGACGAACAAGGTGGAAGCGGACTTCATCATCATTGGCGGAGGATCGGCCGGCTGCGTGCTGGCCAACCGCCTGTCAGCCGATCCGCGCCACCGGGTGGTGCTGATCGAGGCTGGCGGCGAGGGTCGCGGATTTTTGCTGTCGATGCCGGCCGGGTTCGGCGTGACCGCCAATGGCCCGGGCCATTCGTGGCATTACCACAGCGCCCCTGAACCGAGCATCGGCGAGCGGCGGATGCTGCTGCCGCGCGGCAAGGGTCTGGGTGGCTCGTCGAACATCAACGGGCTGCTCTATGTCCGGGGCCAGCATCAGGACTACGACACCTGGAGCAATCTCGGCGCGCTTGGCTGGGGCTGGGCCGATGTCGCGCCCTTCTTCCGCAAGAGCGAACGTTATGCGCTGGGCGGAAATGATCTGCGCGGCGCGGAGGGCGAGCTGCGCGTCGACGAAGTGGCGCATCGCAATCCCACCAATGACGCGGTGCTGGCGGCCTTTGCCGAGGCCGGGGTGCCGCTCAACCCCGACTACAATGGCGAGGACCAGCACGGCGCGTTCTATTATCAGGTCACCATCGGCGACGGACAGCGCTGTTCGGCGGCCAATGCCTTCCTCCACCCGGTGGAGGGCAGGCCCAACCTGACGGTGATCACCGGCGCGCATTGCCAGCGGGTCGTGGTCGAGGGCGCCCGCGCCACCGCTGTCGAAATCCGCACCAAGGCGGGATTGCAGCGGATCACCGCCACGCGCGAGGTGATCCTCTCGGCCGGCGCCTATCACAGCCCGCAGCTGCTCATGCTGTCGGGCATCGGCCCGGCCGATCACCTCAGGGCGATGGGTATCGAAGTGCTGCACAACAGTCCCGAGGTCGGCGCCAACCTGCAGGACCATTACATCCTGACGATGAGCTGGCGCCTGCGTGCGGGCGCCTACAGCTACAACCAGCAGCTTTCCGGCATGCGGCTGATCGGAAACGTGCTGAGCTATGTCTTCGCGCGCAAGGGAGCGATGACCATTCCCGCTGCACAGGTCGGGGCTTTCGTGAAGTCCGATCCAGCGCTCGACCGGCCCGACATCCAGTTCCACTGCCTGCCGGTCACGGGCGATCTCGACGCGGCGATGGCGGGCGAGAAATCGAAGCTTTCGCCCTGGCCCGGCCTGACTTTCGGCCCCTGCGTGCTGCGCCCGGAATCGCGTGGGCACGTGCGCCTGAGCACGCCCGATCCAGCCGCGGTTCCCGACATCTGCCACAACTGGCTGGCGGAGACCTCGGACCAGCAGCTTTCGCTCAAGGCCATGCGCATGGCGCGCGATCTGGTCGCCACCCGGGCGCTGACTGCGCTGGTCGAGGCGGAAGAGTGGCCCGGCGCGGCACGGGCGAGCGACGCGGAGCTGCTCGATTACGCGCGAGCCTACGGGAACACGGGCTACCACCCTGTCGGCACCTGCCGGATGGGGATCGACGAGGGCGCGGTGGTGGATCCCGCCTTGCGGGTCAAAGGTGTGGCGGGCCTGCGCGTGATCGATGCCTCGGTGATGCCGCGGATCGTGTCGGGCAATACCAACGCGGCGGCGATCATGATCGGCGAGAAAGGCGCAGACCTGATCCTGCGCGGCTGATGCCGCCGGGCAGGTCAGCCCTGCCGGGCCGGTCGCGCTGCTGCCGGCCCGAGATAGCCCAGCTGGCACGCCCGGAACACCGACTGCGCCCGGTTCACCGCACCCAGCTTCGCGCAGGCGCGGGTGACATGGTAGCGCACCCCGGCGTGACTGCAGCCGAGGATGATGCTGATCTCGAAATCGGTCTTGCCGTGGGCGACCCAGCTCAGGCACTCGATCTCGCGGCTGGTGAGCAGGCTGTCGGCAGGCAGGTAGCGCTCGTCACGGCTGACCGCGACATAGCCGGAGACGAAGCGTGCGATGGCCGGAGCCAGCGCCTCGTCGACGCGGGCGAACTCGGCCGCGAGGTTGGTGCGGGCGGGATCGTTGCTGACGAGGATCGCGGCGCCGATCTGGCCGAAGGGCAGGTGAACCGGCACGACAATCGCCGCCGCGAAGGGCGAAACTTCCTCGAAATCCTCGAGCGCGACCTGTTCGAGCGCACGATCCCTCAGGCTGGCGTGGATGCCGTGACGGTTGATCCACAAGGGCTCGCCCGCAACCCGCGCCGCGCGCAGCAGGGGGGAGCGCAGCGCACGATCGAAATTGCGCCATCCGGCCAATTCAGCCTCGTCCCAGCCGAACGCAGAGCTGTCGAGCGGCTGCCCCTCCGCATCGACCATCGGCTCCAGCGTCGCCAGATCGTGCCACGCCAGTAGCCGCAGCCCGAGGCTGCGCGCTGCACATTCCAGCGCCAGCGCCGCGCCGTGAATTTCGTGCCGGTCGCGAATACGGACCACATCCTCCAGCCTCGCCGGAGCGATGTGACGTTGGGGCCTGCGAAGTTCCAGAACATTGGTGGCCAAGGGCATTCTCCCTGCACGCGATTGCCGGCATGGCCGGGATAGCGAATCCGGCTCCGACCGCAGCAGACTTGCGCAGCGCCCGGGACCAGTCCAATGTTAATTTGCAAATTTGCAAAGAGAAAATTTGCAAACTCGGCGCGAAGGTCCTCAACCGGCGCGCGCAAAATCTTTGCAGAGGTATTGCCGCAGAGCGCACAGCCCGCGCCCCGCCCGCTCACCCAAAATGGGTGTCGAGCCCCCCGCAAGCCGCAAGGGCATCGGCTATAAGATCCCGTCTTTGTTGCAGTGCAGTCTCGCCATCGCGGCGAGAGGGCCGTTCGGCATCCAGAGGAAGGGACCCTTGGCGATCGCCCCAGCTTCGCTTTCCGGTGCGCCGCGCTTGTCGCTGCCGCAATTGCCGGCCGGGCGCGCCTATCGCTTTCACGCGATGGTCAAGCCGGCGGGCGCGTTGTGCAATCTCGATTGCCCCTATTGCTTCTACCTCCACAAGACCGACCTGCTCGGCCACGGCAAGGATGCGCGGCTGAACGAGGAACTGCTCGAACAGCACATCCGGCAGTACATCGAAGCCAACACCGGCGAGGAAGTGGTGTTCTCTTGGCAAGGCGGCGAGCCGACCGTGATGGGCCTGTCGTTCTTCGAGAAGGTGGTCGCGATGCAACGGCGCCATGCCCGCCCCGGCCAGCGGATCGAGAACGACCTTCAGACCAACGGCCTGCTGCTCGACCGCGACTGGATGGCCTTTCTCAAAGCCAACAACTTCATGGTCGGCCTGTCGATCGACGGCCCGGCCGACCTGCATGACCAGTATCGATTCACCAAGGCGGGCAAGCCCACCCATGCCAAGGTCATGGCGGTTGCCGCGCTGCTGCGCGAATACGAGATCCCGTTCGCGGCGCTGTGCGTGGTCAACCGCGACGTCGCGCGCCGCCCGCTCGAGGTCTACCGCTTCCTTGTCGATCAGGTCGGCACCTGGCGCATCCAGTTCACGCCCTGCGTCGAGAGCCGCGCCTTCGATGCCAGCGCCCCGGCGCTCACCGCCCCGGCCGAGCAGCCGGTGATCGGCACGCCCCGCGCGCGGCCCGGCACTCCGGATTCGATCGTCACCGACTGGTCGGTCGATCCCGAGGACTACGGCCATTTCCTGTGCGCGGTGTGGGACGAATGGCTGGCGCGCGACTTCGGCCGGATCCACGTCAACCTGTTCGAGACCGCGGTGGCGCAGTCGCTGGGGATGCCCGCGCAGACCTGCGTCAGCTCGCCCTTCTGCGGCAAGGCGCTGGCGGTCGAGCACGACGGCGAGGTCTATTCCTGCGACCACTTCGTCTATCCCGAATACCGGCTCGGCAACATCCGCGAGACCCATCTGGGCGATCTCGCCTTCTCGAAAAAGCAGGTCGATTTCGGCATGGCCAAGTTCGACACGCTGCCCGGCTGGTGCCGCAAATGCGAGTTCCTGAACCTGTGCAACGGGGAATGCCCCAAGAACCGCCTCGTGCGCTCTCCCGATGGCGAGAGCGGGCTGAACTACCTGTGTGACGCGCTCAAGCGGTTCTACGCCGGCGTCACGCGGGACATGCCGGTGATCCGGCGCCGTATGGGAATTGACTGAAGGGGAAGAGTGCCATGACACGTGGATATCGCAAGTCGAAGATGCTGGCCCTGTCGGCCAGCGCGCTGACCTTGGGGGCGGCGCTGGCGCTGCCGGCCCATGCGCAGGAACAGGCCCAGCCGCAACCGGCGGAGTCCTCGCAGCAGCTGCCCAACATCGTGGTGATCATGCCCGATGACGTCGGCTACTGGAACGTGGGGGCCTACAGCCACGGGATGATGGTGCCGACCCCCAATATCGACCGCATCGCCCGCGAGGGCATGCTGTTCACCGATCACTACGCCCACCCCTCCTCGACCCCGGGCCGCGCGGCCTTCATCACCGGGCAGCTGCCGATCCGCACCGGTCTGACCACGGTCGGCCTGCCCGGCTCGCCGGTCGGGCTTGACGGGCGCGATCCGACGCTGGCGGAGCTGCTCAAGGAGCGCGGCTACCGCACCGGCCAGTTCGGCAAGAACCACCTCGGCGATCGCAACAGCCATCTGCCCACGGTGCACGGTTTCGACGAGTTCTTCGGAAACCTCTACCACCTCAACACCGAGGAGGAGCCGGAACTGGCCGCATGGCCGAAGAACAATCCCGAATTCGACCGCAAGTATCGTCCGCGCGGCGTGCTCGATTGCGTCGCCAGCAATGTCAGCGATCCCGCTGACGATGGCCGCTTCGGCCCGATGGGCAGGCAGAAGTGCATCGACACCGGCCCGCTGACGAGCAAGCGCATGGAAACCGTGGACGAGGAATTCCTCGCCCGCATGATGGGCTTCGTCAAATCGTCGGCCGAACAGGGCAAGCCCTTCTTCGCGTGGTTCAACCCCAGCCGGATGCACATCTACACCCACCTCAAGCCGGAAAGCCGCGACCTTGCCACGCCTTACAGTTCGGAGTGGGACATCTACGGCAGCGGGCTGATGGAGCATGACGGCCATGTCGGCATGATCCTCAAGCAGCTGGAGGATCTCGGCATCGCGGACAACACCATCGTCATCTACACCACCGACAATGGCGCGATGGCGGCGTGGTGGCCGGATGGCGGCACCACGCCCTTCCGCGGCGAGAAGGCGACCACCTGGGAAGGCGGCCTGCGGGTGCCGCTGCTGGTGCGCTGGCCGTCGAAGATCAAGGCCGGCAGCGTCTCGAACGGCATCCAGACCCACGAGGACCTGTTCACCACCCTGCTTTCGGCTGCCGGGATCAAGAACGTCCAGGAACGGTTGGCCAAGCAGGACAAGGTCTACATCGACGGGGTCGACAACCTCGACAACTGGATCAATGGCGCACCTTCCAAGCGCAACAGCGTGATCTACTACAATGAGAACGACCTGACGGCGGTGCGCATCGGGCCGTGGAAGTCGCATATCATGACGCGCGAAGGCTTCTTCGACTACCAGAAGCCCTCGGCCAAGATCTTCAACCTGCGTCAGGACCCGTTCGAGCAGCGCGATGGCCAGAAGGCCGATGACATCGCGATGGCGCTCGGCGTGGCCTATGGTGGCCAGATCGCCGACCTGCTGGGCGCGCACTACGCCACGCTGGCACAGTATCCGCCCCGTCAGAAGAGCGGCACCCTGAAGATGGATACGACCGCGAAGTGAAACCGACGGGCGGCGGATGGCGCCGCCCCGGAAATCCGCAGGGAGCCAGGCGTTGCGGCGCCTGGCTCCTTTGCGTTGCGGCGGTCAGCGCCGCGCCCAGACCTCGACGGTCGCGCGGCCTTGCCCGTTGCGGATCGACTGGAACACCATCTCCACCCGGCGGATCTCGCGCTTCCCGCCCTTGAGGTCGATGATCCGCGACTTGCCCCCGGCCGGGATCAGCGCCCGCACCGGCAGGTCATCGTTCGCGCCATTGCCATAGACCTCGGTCAGGCGCTGGATGTGAATGCTGTTTTCCAGCACATGGATGCGGATCTGGCGAAACCCGCCCTCCTTGCGGCCGACGACGATGGTGTCGCGCTCGGCAATACGGTTGACCTTGCGTTCGCCGAGCTTTTCCCAGCGACCGAATTTCTCCTGCGCGGCCAGATCGAGCGGCAGGCTGGCAAGCGCCACTCCCGCCGCCAGAAGACCGGTTACGAATGTCCTGCGAAGCATGGCTCTCTCCTCTCTTGTGGGAGAGGAAAGGCTATGGGCCTGCACGCGGCGAGCCTAGGCGCTGACCGCCTAAAGTGGGTGGCACGAACCCGGGGCGGGCGCCCTATTCGGGCTTGCTTGGCGGGGTCTGGACGAACGTCGCCAGACCTTTTGCCTCGAGCGACGACAGGATCTCGACAAACATGTCGGCAAGCAGCCGGAACGCCTCCTGCGTCGTGCCGTCCAGCGCCTTGGTGGCCTTGGCGGTCACCTGAAGGCCGCCCTTCCCGTCCCGCGTGACCCAGCCGACATCGATCAGCTCGCCGACCTTGCGGCGCACGCTTTCGCGCGGCAGCCCGGCCGAGGTCGCCACGGATTCGACATTGGTCAGGCGGTCCACGCGCAGCGACTGGTCATCGTCGCTCTGGTCGACATAGCGCCGGCTCTCGTAAACCCCGTATTCGAACATGAACTGTCCGATCACGGCAAGGATGATCGGCTTGTCGAGATCATTGCCGAACATACGCCTGAGGCTGGTGAGAATGGCGAGATGACGCTCGACCCACAGCGGGTGGAGGCGCGCGAACTCGTCGTTGAGGAGCTGGCCAACCAACGCCCGGCGGTTCTGATCGGTTGCTGTGTGGGCGATCTTCATAGCTGCCCCTTTCCCATCCGGCACCGCTGGAACCCGGGCATGATTGCGTCAAGCCCCAATTTGGGCGGTCACGCGACCGTGAGCGCGGCAAAAGACCGGTATGATCCGCCTGCTCCAATCACCACATGCATGAGGATCACCATGAAACACGCGCTCGGCGCGGCCATGCTGGCCAGCCTGACCGTCGCTCCGGCCACGGCGCAGGAGGCGGACGGACAGGATGCGGGAGATGCGACGGTCGCGGCACAATCCGCCGCGCCGGCGGCTCCGGCCGATCCTCTGCGCTTCGATATGGGCGAGGGATCGATCAAGATCGCGATCGAGGCCGGCGCGCAGGTGGTGGCGCAGTCCAACGCGTTCTGGAATCTGGCCGAAGGTCTGGCACCGACCGCAGATTTCGATCCCGATCCGGCATGGGCCGAATTCTATGTCGAGAGCGGGGCGACCTTCGAGCACCCGGTCGGAGCTTCGTCGATCAAGCTGGGCGTATCGGCCGTCGCTGCCCAGACGGCAGGCCGCGACGTGTTCGACTCGCGCGATCAGGGCCGCGTGGTGCTCGAGGATGCCTATGCCGCGCTGCGTCTGAACCTTGGCGGCGACGACAAGGCCCTGACGCTTTCGGGCGGCGCGCAGTCGTTCAAGCTCGGCACCGGGATGCTGATCGGGGAAGGCGGGGTCGACGGCTTCGAGCGCGGCGCGCTGATCTTCGGACCGCGCAGCGCCTGGGAAATGACCGGCATTGCCAAGCTGGAGCTGGGCAAGGTCACTTTGCAGGGCTTCCATCTCAATCCGCGCGAGCTCGACTCCGGCGACAGCCGCACGATCATCAACGGTGCTTCGGCAGAAGTGAAGGTCGGCGCGAACGGCACCGCCGGCCTTGCCTATGGCCACGTGCCGCGTTCCGAGGCGCCCTATATCCAGGCCGCGCCGGGCGGCGCGGGCGCGCCGATCTTGATCTTCAACGGCCGCGACGGGCTGTCCTTCGTGCAAGCCTGGTTCAAGGTCTCGCCAATCAAGAGCGTTCCGACCTTCTTTGTCGCTGGCGATTATGCCCGCCAGCGCAACGGAGACATCGACCTCAAGGCGTGGGCCGGCCGGTTCGCTGTCGGCAATACCTTCATCAAGGCACCTTGGATGCCCACGGTGACCTACGACTACACCACCTTTTCCGGTGATGATCCCGACACGCCCGAGCTCGAGCGGTTCGATCCGCTGTTCTATGACGGCGCACAGGCGGGCTGGGCGACCGGGACCAACGGCTCCTTCGTGCTGATCAACTCCAACCTGCGCGCGCACCGGCTGAGCGTCGTCGCCACGCCGAGCCCTCAGGATATCGTCACGTTCCGTGCGGTGACGATCGCGGCGAACGAGCTGTTCAGCCCGATTCAGTTCGGTCAGGCCACGCGCCCGAGCCTCGATGTCGGTGCACCGGGCGTCGTCACGGGCGTGAGCACCCGCCATCTGTCGGACGACATCCTGTTCGAATACACCCGCGTGCTAACCCCCAACATCTTCGCGACTGTCGCCGTGGGCCACAGCTGGGTCGGCGATGGCCAGCGCAGTCTGGCACCGGGGCTGACCGACTGGACCGGCGGGCTGCTGAACATCGTCGTCAAGTATTGAGAGGACCAGCATCATGACCCACCTGAAGTGCGCGCGCTTGGCCGCTGCGGCCGCAATCCTGTGCGCTGCCGCCGGCGCGGCTCCGGCCTGGGCCCAGAGCAAGGGCGGGGAGCTGGTCGGCCCGGTCGATGACAGCGAGGCCGCCGCCAAGCTGGCAGCTGCGGAAAGCGGCGAGGTGCGCGGGGTCAATCCGGCCGACATCCTCAGCCGTGCGGATCTGGTGGTCAAGGTGACCAATCTGGAACAGGGCGAAGCCTTCGTCGCGGTTGCCAAATATGACCAGAAACTCGGCGAGGGTCTGGGCGCCAATGTCGAACTGCCGGTCGCCTCCTACATCAATGTCGGCGCGGCCGATGCCTTCGGGATGGGCGATCTGTTCATGCGGTTGCGCTACGTCAAGCCGCTGTCGCAATCGGTAATCGCGCTGGCCTCGGCCGAACTGGTTGCCCCGACGGCGACCAACGATCTGCTCGGCACCGGCAAGTGGCAGCTCAATCCGGGCGGGGGCCTCGTCAAGGTGTGGTCGCCCAAGATGTTCACCGCGCTGGTCTACAAGCACAGCTTCTCGATCGCCGGGGACGATGCGCGCGCCGAGATCAACGCCAATTCGGCGCGGGTGGTGCACTCCTTCATCCTCGACAAGGGCTATTACCTCACGCTCGACGGGCGCCATGAATGGCAGACGGCGGGCGTCGACGAGGACTGGAGCACCACCGAGATCGAAGTCGGCCGCCAGTTCAGCGCGAGCTTTGCGGCCAGCATGCGGATCGGCAAGGCCTATGGCGACCGCGCCAATGACGGCGCGGTCGAGATCAACGTGCGGACCTTCTTCTGAGCCCCGCCGCGGCGGGCACTACTCCTCGGTGATGAAGTCGAAGTCGTCGATCTCCGCCCCGGTCGCGGTGCAGGAGAAGCTGAGGTTGTAGCGCCGGTCGGGATAGGAGGCGCGGATATCGGCATCATAGCGGTAGGTCGTGCCGCCCATGGCATCGATGGTAACCGCATTGAGCGCCACCCGCGTGCCGCCGGTCGCTCCGATATTGGCCGCCGAACGGTCAAGACAGGCGCGCAGCCCTTCGCGGGCGCGGGTTTCCACCTTGGCGAGATCGGCCTCGACCTTTGCAGTCTGCGGCGCACGGCTGCGATCGTCGTTGCCGTCGCGCGCGAGGATCGCGATCAGCCCTGCGGCCACGGCGACCCCGCCGATGATGAGCGCGGTGTCGGTGTCCGAACGATAGCGCGGGATGTAGCTGCCAACACCATAGGCGAAGGTCGCGCGGCAGTTGTTGTCGACCCAGATGCGGGTGCGATCATAGCCCCAGCCATTGCCGTAGCGGCACCGGCCATTGTGGCGGCGCTCCAGCACCACCCGGCCTCTGGTCGGCACCAGACAGGAGCGGAACCGCCCTGCGTAGGATTCGCAGCGGATGGTCCCGGCGAAATAGCGCCCGCCGGCAGGATAGTGATAGCCCCAGTAGGGCCGGAACACCGGCCGGGTCGGGAGCGGTCGTGGCGGGAGCGGGCGCGGCCGTTCCGCTTGCGGCCGGTCGGGGTAGGACGGCAGGGTCGTCGGCCGGTCCACCGCGGGCCGCCCGGGCAGCGGACGCGGTCGTTCCGCCTGCGGCCGGTCGGGAAAGGAGGGCAGCGTCGCCGGGCGGGTGGCGGCCGGACGCGGAGCCTTGGGACGCGTCTGCGCCGGACGCGCGGCCGGGCGCGCGGCGGGCCGGGCCGCAGGACGTTGGGCACCGGGCGCGGGCGCGGTCTGCGCTCCGGCGGGGACCTGCAGAAGCGCCGTCGCGATGGCCAGTGCGGCGATCTTCAGCCAGCTTGCGGTGGTCTTGTCCATGCCTCATGTCCCCCGTGCCGCACCCTCGGCAGAGTGCCTTGCGCCTCCGAAACTAGGCCCTGCCGCAGAGCGCCAGCAATTGGCTGAGCACCCAATTTGAGCAGTGTGGTGCGGTTCGCGGACCCGCTCGGCGCACAGCCACCCAATTTGGGTGTGTCGGGCACTGAATTCGCGTCGGCCACGGTTTACCTTACGGCATGGTCGCTCAAGACAGGCTGGGGTTCATCATGAAGCTATCGAGGCAAATCATCGCTGCACTGGGCGCGCTGCTCGTCGCACAGCCCACGCTGGCCGCAGCGCAGGCGGGTCAGGACGACGCGTCCGAGGAAAGGCTGGACGACGGGCTGAAGCGGTTCGGCTATCTCGCCGGGCTGGCGCAGGTTTGCGTCGCGCAGGAGCAGAAGGCCGCGCTCGAACGCGAAGTGCTCGACATCAGCAACTCGATCGGGCGTCTGCTCGGGACCGACCGGGCGTTCCTGTTCGTCTCGTCCTTCGGCTACGGCACGTCCGTCAATGTCGAGACCAAGGACTGCGCCGAGATCCTCAAGAACTACGAGGCTCGCGTGGCGAGGCACCGCGCAGCGGCGGGAGGGGCCAAGTGATGCGACCGGTTGTCCGGTTCCTCCCGCTCCTTGCCTGTGCGGCGATGGGCGTGCTGGCGATCCCCTCTGCGGCCAGCGCGCAGAGTTGGGAAGTGCGCCGCGAGGTGCGCGAGGGCGGGCGCGAGGTCGCCCGCGAACGGCGCGAGGCGATCCGCGAACTGCGGCGCTGCACGACCCGCGAATGCGCCCGCCGCGA
>CAZQOO010000001.1:78443-92943 GCA_964594845.1 uncultured Porphyrobacter sp.
CCGAAGCCGCCCACGTCGCCCTGCACCAGCAATTGCCACCGATCCGAGATCGCATGATGGTATCGTGCGCCAAGGATCGGATCGGTCCAGGTATCACCCGTCAGGATCTCGATCCCGATCGGGCCGGCGCTGACATCGACCACCACATCCGATGCCCAGCGCCGCATGCCGGCATAGGCATCGAGCGAATGGCGGCCGAGCGCGATGCGCCGCAGCACCGTCGCTTCGAGGATCGCGGCATCGACGCGGGTGTCGAGCAAGACGCCGATGTCGCTCGTGTCGGACAGGTCGGCGAACATGTAGTCGATAGACACGCCCCAGCCGGACCTGTGCCGCAGCTCGCCGTGGATGAGCCCGCCGGACTCGAAGGCACCAAGCAGGTCGCCCGTATCGACCTCGAAGGAGATCGCGCCCGGCTCGGTCCCGCCCACATCGCCGGTGACGACCGGAAGCCAGAGATAGGGGCTGACGATGAAAGTCAGATCGTCACCTTCCGCTTTCGTCTCGGGCAGGATCGCTGACGGGTCCGGATCGCTGGCCAGCGGGGTTGCCGCCGCGGGAATCTCGAGCGCGCCCGCCTCCGGCCCCGTTCCGGTTTTCGCCCATACCGGAGAGTGGCAGGCAACGGCCACGAGCCCCGCCATGATCGGCATGGCGGCAGTGTGCCGTGCGAACCGCGACCGCAGAGGGCATGGCGATGACGTCATCGTTCCCAAGACGGGGGATCCTTTCGCGGTGTGGCTGATCATGTCAGCGTCTGACTTGCTGCGGGGGCGCCGCAGCCGGCCTTTTCTCGGGGGTGCCGTCACCGATCTCTGCCACGACTTGCAGCATCGGCCCCTGATCGATCACCACGCCGCCACCCTCCGGCCGGTCGAGATCGACGATGACGATTATGGTCACCGCCAGCAGGGCGAACAGCGAAAGGCTTGTGCTGTTTCGCAAGGCCCCGCCGACGGGATATGCGAAACCCATGGACGCAGCGCCGACGAGCGACAGGCCAACCAGCACCACGAACACGGTCCAGGGCAGCTTTGCCTGAAGATTGGCCTCGCGCTGCACGCCGAGGTCGAGGACATCCGTGACCCCTGCAACGACGAGCGCGCCGAGCGGGCTGTTGGCCCTGGCATCGATCCTGTGACTGGCATCCGCAATGGCGCTGCGCAGCCGTGCGGACCCGATTTCAAGGTCGGCCCGCTCGACCTCTCCGGCTCTGCCATAGACCACGCGCGCGTTGGCATAAGTTTCGATCGCGCGCTGAAGCTCGCGGCTCTCCGGCAGCAGAAAGCCCGCCCGGTAATGCGCGGTCCCGATGGCATTGGCCTCGGCGATCACGTCAGCCCTGCGGGTGTCATAACGATCAAGGACAATGCTGAAGCTGAAGCCGATCAGCAGAGCCAGCAGGCCGAAGGTGCTGGTCAGCACATGGACTGTCCGGTCCCGCTCGACCTTGCGTTCGGTCCCGGCCTTGCCGATCCGGCGGGCAATCGCGGCGCCGAGTGCCTCGGTCGCCAGCAGCACCAGAACGAAGATC
The DNA here is from genome assembly GCA_964594845.1 of uncultured Porphyrobacter sp. Taxonomy (GTDB): domain Bacteria; phylum Pseudomonadota; class Alphaproteobacteria; order Sphingomonadales; family Sphingomonadaceae; genus Erythrobacter. Next base: position 79,978 of record CAZQOO010000001.1, read on the forward strand.
GCAGTCAGTCCTGCAAGGATGATGTCGGTCATGTGTCTGCCATGCGGTCGCGCGCCATCCTGCCGGTTTAGCCGCGAATTCTGCCGATCCTATTGCTGGGTTCCCCAATCTGGGCGGCAAGGTTCCGCCACCCCCGGCGCCGACGGCCCCGCCCTGCAAATTTGCAAAGCGGAAATTCGCAAACTAGAGTTTTCTCATGGGCAAACGGCACAGGATGTTCGCGGGCGCGCAGCTGCGCACGCTGCGCGAGCGGCGCAGTCTCAGGCAGGCCGATCTGGCGCGCCAGCTGGCGATCAGCCCGTCCTATCTCAGCCAGCTCGAACATGACGACCGCCCGCTCACGCCGCGCCTGATCGAGCGGGTCGCCAGCCTGTTCCCGCTCGACTGGCAGGACTTCCCCGGCGAGGATGCCGAACAGCTGACGCTGGCGCTGCGCGAAGCGGCGAACGACCCTCTGTTCGACACGCCCCTGCCGCCCGACACGATCGCGCGGCTGGCCGAACAGCAACCCGCCTTCGCGAGGCGCTTTGTCGAACTGCACGGTGCGTTCCGCCGCGCCAGCCAGCGGCTCGAGATGGTCGACGAGGCGCTGACGGTCGACACCGACGAGGGCGCGCGGCTGCCGTGGGAGGAGGTGCGCGACTGGTTCCACCTGTCGAACAACTATGTCGACCGGATCGACCGCGCCGCCGAGCGGCTCGCCCGCCTGATCGCGGGGCCGGACGCCGTGCCGACCACCGAGGCGCTGCAACGCCACCTGACCCAGGCGCACGGCATTGCCGTCGAGATCCGCCCGCTCGACGAATTGCGCATCTTCGATTCCAGGCAGCGCGTGCTGCGGATCGACTCCGGCCAGCCGGCGGCCGGCATCCGCTTCCAGATCGCCTATCATGTCGCCGCGACCACGCTGGGCGAAGTGATCCGCGCGATCGCCGAGGGTGCCGCACTGCGCAGCGAGGCCGCACGCGAGCTGCTCACCATCGGGCTCGCCAACTATGCCGCGGGCGCGGTGCTGATGCCCTACGGCGCGTTCCGCACATCGGCGCGCGCCTTCCGCCACGATGTCGACCGGCTGGCGCTCCACTACCAGACCAGCTTCGAACAGACCTGCCACCGCCTCTCGACCATGCAGCGCGAAGGCGAGCGGGGCCTGCCGATCTTCTTCTGCCGGGTCGACATGGCGGGCAACATCACCAAGCGCCACAGCGCCACCCGCCTCCAGTTCGCCCGCTTCGGCGGGGCCTGTCCCTTGTGGATCGTCCACGAGGCCGCCGCGATCCCCGACCGCATTCTCGTCCAGCTCGCCGAAACCCCCGACGGTGTGCGCTACGTCTCGATCGCCAAGGGGCTGGTCAAGACCGCAGGGCGGTTCGATCGCAACCCGCGCCGCTATGCCGTGGCGCTGGGGTGCGAGGCGCAGCACGCGGGCGACTTCATCTATGCTGACGGAATCGATTGCGAATCGGCGCGGGGGGTGACCCCGATCGGGGTCTCGTGCCGCATCTGTCCGCGCAGCGATTGCGAACAGCGCGCCTATCCGCCGAGCGACCAGACCATCGCGGTCGATCTGTTCCGCCGCGGTGTGGTGCCCTACCAGATGCGTTGACCGCCAGCCCTATTGAAACCCGCATGGCCTTGCGGCAATTCTTGCGGTCATGAGCACCGCAGCACAACCAACCGCTCTGGTCACCGGAGCCTCCTCGGGCGTGGGACTGTGGACCGCGCAGGCGCTGGCCGCACGGGGATGGCACGTGATCATGGCATGCCGCGATCTCGCCAAGGCGCAAAGCGCCGCGCGCGAGGTCGGCATCGCGCCGGACAACCGCACGCTGATGCATCTCGACCTTGCCGATTTCGACTCCGTCCGCGCGCTGGCCATCGCCGCGCGGGAGCATGTCGGTGCCCGCGGCGGGGCGCTCGATGCGCTGGTGCTCAACGCCGCGGTCTATCTGCCGCGCGCAACGGAACCGCTGCGCAATCCGGACGGCTTCGAGCTGTCGGTCGCCACGAATTATCTCGGCCATTTCCTGCTGGCGAACCTGCTGCTGCCCGACTTGCAGGCTGCCCCTGCGCCGCGGCTGGTCGCACTCGGCACGGTGACGGCCAATTCCGAGGAGTTCGGCGGCAAGATTCCCATCCCCGCGCCTGCCGATCTCGGCGATCTCGAAGGGCTGGAGGCCGGCTTCCGCGCGCCGATTGCGATGATCGACGGCAAGCCGTTCAAGCCGGGCAAGGCCTACAAGGATTCCAAGCTCGCGCTGATGATGATGAGCCGCGAGCTGCACGCGCGCTTCCATGCCGATACCGGCATCGTCTTCGCCACAGTCTATCCCGGCTGCGTCGCCGATACCCCGCTGTTCCGCAACGCGCCCAAGGCTTTCCAGACCATTTTCCCGTGGTTCCAGAAGAACATCACCAAGGGCTATGTCTCGCAGCCGCTGTCGGGCGAGCGCGTGGCGCAGGTGGTGGCCGATCCCGCCTTCACCGCCTCGGGCGTGCACTGGAGCTGGGGCAACCGTCAGAAGCCGGGCGCCAGGGCCTTCGCCCAGCCGCTTTCGGCCAAGGCCGAGAACCAGCGCCGCTCGGCCCGGCTGTGGGAGCTGAGCGCGGCGCTGGTGGGGCTGGAGCAGGCCCGCCTGCGCGAGAACGCCTGAACAGCGCTAGCCGGCCAGTTCCTTCAGGATCCGGTACCAGTGATCGAGCCCGGCATAGAAGGCATCGACTGACAGACGCTCGTTGAGGCCGTGGGCATACATATCCTGCGGCCGGCTCGCCGCGCCCGAGATCGCCACGGTGGCATAGCCCCGCGCGCGGTAGTGCATCCCGTCGGTGCCGCCCGATTCCATGTAGGGCTGGATGGGCAGGCCCGGATAGCGCGCGTCGATCACTCTTCGCAGCGCCGCCATGACTTCGCCCGGCACGGCGGATTCGGGGCTTTCGGTGACATCGGTGAGCAGCCTGAACTGTACCTTGTCGTTTCCGATCACTTGGCGAAGCGCCGCCTCGGTCGCGGCGGCGCCCTCGCCCGGGAAGATCCGGCAATTGACCGTCGCGGTAGCCGATTGCGGCAGGGCGTTCTCGGCATGGCCGCCGCGCAGCATGGTCGCAACGCAGGTGGTGGAGAGCGTACCGACCGTCTCGGGATTGGCGCGCAGCACCGCGATTGCGGCCTCGTCCGTCGGATCGGCCGCGAAGGCGCCCATCGCCGCGCCCATCTCGCCCGGGGTGATCTGCCCGAGCGCGCCGAGGAAGGAACGGGTCAGCGGGCTGGCCTGCACCGGAAACTTGTAAGCCGCGATCTTCTGCAAGGCGTCCGACAATTCGTAGATCGCATTATCGGCGCGCGGGCGCGAGGAATGGCCGCCGGGGTTGGTGACGGTGAGTTCGAAGGTCGCGAAGGTCTTTTCCGCCGCCTGCACGGCCATGGCGAGCGGCTTGCTGTCGGGCGACAGGGTGATCCCCCCGGCGTCGGAATTGAGCACATAGGCCGGGTCGATTTTCTCCGCGACATATTCGGCCTGCGCGCGGGTGGAGATCATGCCGGTTTCCTCGTCGCCCGAGAACACGAGGTAGAGGTCGCGGCGCGGGCTCCAGCCTTCCTGCTTCAGCCGGATGAAGGTGTGGACCAGGCTGGCGATGCCGTACTTGTTGTCGGTGGAGCCGCGTCCGAAGAAGAAGCCATCCTTCTCGGTGAGGGTGAAAGGCGGGAGCACCCAGTCCTGCTCCAGCGCATCGACCACGTCCATGTGGCCGAGCATCACGATCGGCTTGCGCCCGTCGGGCCTGGCCGCGGCGAGCCGCACCATCAGGCCCTGCACCCGCTCGCCCGCGCTGTCATAGTCGGTCACCATGATGTCGGCATCGGCAAAGCCCGCCTGCTTCAACCGGCTGACGAGATAGGCGACCATCTCGGGCGTCTTCGCCTGCCCGCGCGCGGTGCGGATCGCGATGATGTCGCGGTAGATATCGTAGGCCTGCTGCTGCTCGGCGGTCAGCGGGGCGCGGGCTTCGGCGCTGGCCGGAGCAACCGCTGCGAGCAATGCGGCGGCGAGCGCCAGCGCGGTGAATGGCTTGCTCATCATTCTTCCTTCTGTGTCAGATCGTCATTCGCCCGGGGCGAGCAGGGTGGCCGGGTCCATCCAATCGTCCTCGCCGATCGGGTCGCCCGGCGGCACGTTGACCGCGCGCGGCAGGCTGGCGGCAAGTTCTCCTCGCTGGTCGGGATCGGCAAGGCGGCGCGAGAGGCTCAGCGCCCAGGTGCGCTCCGCCCCGCTGGCCTTGCGCTTGGCGAGCAGCGCGGCGACATCGGCAAGCTTCTGGTCGAGCGCGGCGGCGACTTCGGGCGTGGTGTCGGCCCGCCGCGCGACCTGCGCCATCGTGGCAAAGGTGCGGGAGGCGATGCGGCGCCCGAGGTCGTCCTGCGTCTGGCCAAGCACGGTGTCGGCCAGCCGGTCGATCACCTCGCCCACTCCCGGCGCAGACGGGTCGGCGTGGCTCTGCACTACCAGCCGAGCAAGGCGGCGCGGGGCGATGAGGGTCTGCACGGTGAGCTGCGCCGCGGCATCGGCGGCAACCAGCGGATCGAACACCGGCCCGCCAGCCGTGGCGAAGATCTCGGTCTCGTATTGGCGGTCATAGGTGCCGTTCTGTGCGGCCGAGAGCAGCGGCACCAGCGCTGGCGGCACCCGCAGCGCCTCGGGCCGCAGTGTCGCCAGCAGCGCATCGATGGCCGCGCGCTGCTGCGCCGGAGCGACCGGCACCGCCGCCTCGCGCCCGCCGCCGCTCACCGCATAGGTGAAATCGACCCCGCCGATCTGCTTGGCCGCCGCGACCAGCTGGTAGCGGTGCAGCAGCCACAGCGGCACGAAGCGGCGGCGCAGATTGGCGACCGGCTCGCCCGGTGCCAGCGCGGCAAGGCCGAAGCGTTCGAGCGCGGCGGCGCGCACCGCCATCATCCGGGTGAGTTCGGCGACCGGGTCCGCGCCGTCATCCCACAGCCCGCCCCAAGCATAGGCGGTATCGGCTGCGCGGGCGTTGTCGTCCTGCACATAGCGGTAACGCGCCGCCGCCTCGGCGGTCTCGGCCTCGCCCGCATCGCCATAGAGCCAGCGCACCGTCGCCACATCCCAGCCGCCGATGCCTTGCGCATAGGCGTCCGAAAGGTCGGGCCTGCCATCGACCAGCGTGATGCGCGGCGGGGGATAGTCCATCACCGAGGCGCGATCCTGCGTACTCGCCGCGAAATTATGCGCAAAGCCCAGCGTATGGCCGACCTCGTGCGCACCGAGCTGCGCCAGCCGGTCGAGCGCGACCTTGACCGGATTGTTCGGCCCGCCGCTGTTCAGCTCTGCGGCGCCGACCAGCGCCTGAAAGATCTGGATGTCCTGCCGCGCGCGCAGCGAGCCGAGCACCACCATGCCCTTGACGATCTCGCCGGTGCGCGGATCAACGATCTGCTGGCCATAGGCCCAGCCGCGCGTCGCCCGGTCGACCCAGTTGACCATGTTGTAGCGCACGTCGAGCGGATCGGCGCCTTCGGGCAGCATCTCCACGCGGAAGGCATCGACGAAGCCCGCCGCCTCGAAAGCATCGGCCCACCAGCCGATCCCCTCCAGCAGCGCCGGACGGATCGCTTCGGGGGTGTTGCGATCGAGATAGAAGGTGATCGGCTTCTTCACCCGCGAACGCGGAGCGGCGGGATCGAGCTTTTCCAGCCGGAAGCGGTTGGCCAGATCGAGCACCACCGGCGCGCCGAGCGGGGCGGAGAAATCCACCGCCTGCGTGGCAAAGCCGCCGAGCCGCGGATCGAAGGCGCGGGGCGCGAAGCCGGGTTCGGGCAGGCGCACGAAGCTGTGGTGCACCGTCAGCGTGACCTTCTTGGGATCGGGGACGATGTTCTCGACCTCGGCCCCCGGGGTGTCGGAGACATAGGTCTGGAGGGCATCGACTTCGAGATTGTCGGGGAACAGCCGCACCGAGGCTGGATCGGCAAGACTGAGGCCGCTGTCGAGCCGGAAGCCCTTGCCGCCGATGCTGTTCGCGGTGCCGATGCCGAAGGAATCCTGATCGAGATTGAGCGAGGCCGCGATGCCCAGAGTGTCCAGCGCAAGAAACGGGGCAATGTCGATCACCACGCGCCCGTCGGCCAGCGTTTCGACGATGTCGGTGAGCCATACGGTCGAGATGCCGAAATCGCTCGCCACGGTCGCTTGCTGCGCGGCGTCACCGGCGCTGGCGCGGAAGCGGGGGTTTTCGAACTGGGCCGCAATCTTCCCGCCGATCCGGCGGAAGGCAAGCAGCTGGGTGTTACCGATCCGCCCGCGATCGAGCACCAGCGGGGCCGAACCGAGCCCGGTCCTGAGCGCGGTGGCGTAGAGAACCCGCAGCGACACGCCGTCCTCGGCCGGAGCGGGCAGAGTGACAAGGATGCGCCCCTTGGCGGCCTCGGTGCGCACCGGCACCAGCCCGGCCTCGCCCGAGGCAACCACGACGGGCTGCGCCTCTGACTGCGCGGCGAGCGGCGCGAGCGGGACGGACAGGGCCAGCAGCAGCGCCCCCATGCGCATGCGGCGCGTCATTCTCATGGCTTCCCCTTCAGGCCCGGGCGCCGGCGTGCGGCGCGGTGATCATCGGCGATGTTCGGGCAAGAACGGCGCAAGCTCAAGCGCGAAAAGCGCCTCCCTGCACTCCGGGCGAACGGGCAGGCAGGCCATACCTAGAGCGCGCGCCGCGATTTCTTAATGCTGTCAAGGCCATGCCCGCGGTGTGAACGATCCCGCGCGCCCCGATGTCATTCGCAATTCCGGCCTCGAGGCCAGCGCGGACCGCGCGCTGTTCTCGCGCATCACCCTGCTGGCGAGCACCATGCTCGACTGCCCGATCGCGCTGCTCTCGATGGTCGAGGAGGAACGCCAGTGGTTCCTCGGCAGCACCGGGCTGGCGCTTTCCGAAACCCCGCGCGACGTCTCGTTCTGCGCGGTCTGCATTGCGGGCGAGGGACCGCTGCTGGTGGAGGATGCTCGCGCCGATCCCCGATTCCGCGACAATCCGCTGGTGACGGGCACGCCCTTCATCCGCTCCTACCTCGGCGTGCCGATCCATGGCGAGGGCGGCGTGCGGCTCGGCGCTCTGTGCGCGATCTCGCCCGCGCCCCATGCCTTCAGCGAAAACCAGATCGCGCCGCTCGCGATGCTGGCCGAGCTTGCCGAACAGAGCATCGCGCTGGGCGTGCGCACCCGCGAGCTGAGCCTCGCCAACGCCGCGCTCAAGCAGGGATCGCAGATCTTCCGCCAGGCCGAACGCGCCACCAATGTCGGCTCGTGGCGGGTCGATATCGCCTCGCGGCGGCTCTACTGGTCGGATCAGGTCTATGCCATCACCGGGCTGGAGCCGGGCCGCTCGGTCAGCGTCGAGCAGGCGGTGTCGCTCTACCAGACCGAAGATCAGGCGATGATCAGCACCGCGCTCACCGAGACCATCGAACAGGGCAAGCCGTTCTCCTTCGAGACCAGCATCCGCCGCGGCGACGGCGAGCGGCGGCGGATCCGGGTGGTGGGCGAGAGGGTCGATGTCGACGGCGTCCCCGACAGCGTCGCGGGGATCATCCACGACTGCACCGAGGAGCACCTGCGCAATTTCGCGCTCAAGCGCGCCGCCGAGCATGACCGCCTCACCGGCCTGTTCAACCGTGCCAGCTTCGACCGCAAGCTCGCCGCGGCAATGCACCGTGCCGACCGCGAGGCGGTGATGGTGGCGCTGCTCGATCTCGACGGGTTCAAGGACGTCAACGACACGCTCGGCCATCTGGTCGGCGACCGGGTGCTGGTGGCGATCGCCGCGCATCTCCACCAGCGGATCGGCCGGGGCATGTTCCTCGCCCGCTGGGGCGGGGACGAATTCGCGTTGCTGTTTCCGCCATCGATGACGCTGGCGGCCGCGCGCGCATTCCTCGAACAGCTGATCGGCGAGCTCGACGCGGTGGTCGCGCTTGGCAGCAGCGCGCTCACCATCGGCGCGACCTGCGGGCTGGCGCGGATCGAACAGCCCGGCAGCGGCGAGGAGATCATGCGCCGCGCCGATCTCGCGCTCTATCGCGGCAAGGAACAGGGGCGCGGTCATGTGGTGTGCTGGGACGAGCAGATCGAGGCGCGCCAGACCGAGCGCCAGCGCGCCATCGCCCGCCTGCGCGCGGCGCTGAACGAAGGGCGCGCGATCGCCGCCTACCAGCCGATCGTGGCGCTCGACAGCGGCCGGATCGGTTCGCTCGAAGCGCTGCTGCGCCTGCGCGACGAGGATGGCAGCCTGATCACCGCGAGCGAGATCTTCTCCGCCCTGCTCGATCCCGAATTGTCGCGGCGGGTATCGCGGGTGATGCTCGATCAGGTGATCGCCGATGCTCCGGCGATCCTCGAACTGCTGGGGCCGGAGGTGCGGATCGGAATCAACCTGTCCGAGGCCGATCTGCGCAAGGACGATTTCGTGCACCACCTGATCGAGGTGGTCGACGACAGCCCGCTCACGCCCGAAAACTTCACCATCGAAGTGACCGAGACCATGCTGCTCGATGCCAGCGGGCAGCTGCATGATTCGCTGGCGATGCTCGATGCCTGCGGCTTCACCATCTGCCTCGACGATTTCGGCAGCGGCTTCTCCTCGCTCACCCACCTGCGGCAGTTCCCGATCCACAAGGTCAAGATCGACCGCGATTTCATCGCCGGGATCGCGCAGGATCACCAGTCGCGGCTGATCATCCAGGCGATCGTGCAGATGGGCCACAGCCTTGGCCTGAGGGTGGTGGTCGAAGGGGTCGAGACCGAGGAGCAGGAGACCTTCCTGCGCGCCATCGGTTGCCGCCATGTGCAGGGCTATCGCTATGGACGCCCGATGCTGATCGAGGAATTGCAGGCGCGGCTTGGCCCGGCAGCGCCGGAGCCCCGGCGGCTCAGCGCGTGAGCACGCCTTCGGATGCCGGGTCGCCGGCGGTGAAGATGAAGGTCGTCACCCGCGTGCCGCTACCGAGATTGACGCGGTTTTCCTGCCGCGCCCAGACATCGGTGAGCACCTGCGAATTGACCCTGACCAGCGCCTCGCCTTTCGGCGCGGGGGCTTCCTGATAGACCATCAGGCTGCCGCCCGAAATCTCGCTCCCGACATAGGAAAGTGCCACCGGCTCCCCGTCCACCTCCAGCAGGAAACGGGTGGTAACGTAGCGGGCAAAGTCTTCGCGGCTCTTCGCGCTGCCGACGATGTCGGGCAGGCGCACGCCCTGCACCGTCAGCGCGTGTTCGGCGTCATGCACGGGCACCTGATGCACCACCTCGATCATCCCGGTGCGCGGATTGACCGAGACCGTGCTGATCGTGATCTTCTGCTGGTGCGCCTGCAGCGGCCCGGCCATGAGCGGGGCGAGCAGCAGCGCGCACAGCAGAGCGAGCCGCCGCAGCATCACTTGCGCCCGTCAGGCTCCGCCCCGGCCGCCTCGCCCATCAGGTCGCGGCTGACGCGGGACTTGGATTCCTCGTCCTTGAAGGCCTCGATCCGGCTCGGGATGATGCGGCGCGGATAGTGGTTGTTCTCGATGTCGGCATCGGCGGTTTCCCAGTCGGGATCGACCACCACCTGCACCAGTTCCTTGCCCTTGGGGAACACCAGCAGCTTGGCCACCTCGCGCGCGTTGCGGCGCCAGATTTCCGCCGGGATGTTGAGCTTTTCGGTGCTGCCGTCCTTGAAGGTGAGGCCGAGGATGATCGGCATCACCAGCCCGCCCTTGTTCGAGAAGTTGAGGACGTAGTAGTTGGCGTCCTCCTTCACCGCGCGGTCGAACACGCGGCGCTCCCACGGGTCGAGCCCTTCGAGGAAGCCGGTGTAGCCCTTGCGGTCCTTCGGGGTGACGGTGAATTCGTCGTTGCTGTCGTAGAAGTCACGCACGCCCGGGTTTTCGAGCACCCACACCGGCAGCTTCTGTTCGCGGTTGAGGCCGATGCCGACCACTTCGGGTTCGGCCTCGCGCTCGGCACGGCGGCGCGGCAAGTCGATGTCGGGATCCTTGGTGTCGACCTTCAGGCGGTAGATCGAATCGAGGCTGATATCGACATGATCGGTGGTGTAGAACCACCCGCGCCAGAACCAGTCGAGATCGGTGCCGCTGGCTTCCTCGATGGTGCGGAAGAAGTCCGCCGGGGTCGGACGCTTGAACTTCCAGCGACGGGCATATTCGCGCAGCGCGAAGTCGAAGCGTTCACGCCCGATGATGGTGTCGCGCAGCAGGTGATAGGCCGCCGACGGCTTGCCATAGGCATTGGCGCCGAGATTGGTGACCGAATCCGACTGGGTCATGATCGGTTCCTGCTGGCTGGAGACCATGTAGGAGACCATGTCGCGCGGCAGGCTGCGGGTCCACGGCATGTTGGGATCCCACTCGTAGCCCGCAACCGAATCGAGGAAGGAATTGAGCCCCTCGTCCATCCAGGTCCACTGGCGCTCGTCCGAGTTCACCGTCATCGGGAAGTAGATGTGCCCGATCTCGTGGATCACCACGCCCACCAGAAACATCTTCTCGGCCAGCGAATAGGTGCGCGTGCCGTCCTTGTTCAAGGTAGTCCGGGGTCCGTTGAAGGTGATCATCGGATATTCCATCCCGCCGACCGGCCCGTTCACGGACTGCGCGGTGGGATAGGGATAATCGAAGCTGAAGCGCGAATAGACCTTGAGCGTGTGGACCACGGCGGCGGTGGAATACTTCTTCCACAGATCGCCGCCTTCCTTGGGCCAGAAGCTCATGGCGAGCACTGTCTCGTGCTCGGCGCCGGGCTGCTTCACCCCTTGCGCATCCCACATGAACTTGCGGCTGGAAGCCCAGGCGAAATCGCGCACATTGGTGGCGGCGAACATCCAGGTTTTCTTGCCCTTGGGATTGCCGGCTTCGGCGGCGGCGGCCTCCTGCGGGGTGACGATGAACATCGGCGCGGCGGCGTTCTTCGCCTGCTCCAGCCGCTGGCGCTGCGCCGCGGTCAGCACCGCATCGGGGTTCTGCAGCACGCCGGTGGAGGCGACGATATGATCGTCGGGCACCGTCATGGCGACCTCGTAATCGCCGAATTCGAGCGTGAACTCGCCGCGGCCGAGGAACTCCTTGTTGTGCCAGCCTTCATAGTCCGAATAGGCGACCATGCGCGGGAACCACTGGGCGAGCAGGAAGATGTCGTTGCCGCCCTCGCGCGGATCGTCGGGGAAGTGCTCGTAGCCCGAGCGCGCCACCACGGCGTCTTCCTCGACGATGTTGAAGGCCCATGCGATGGTGAACTCGGTGGTTGCCCCCGGCGCGAGCGGCTCGGGCAGGTCGATCCGCATCAGCGTCCCGACGATGGTGTGCGGCAGATCCGCGCCCGCCAGCGTCTTCACCGCGCTGATGTCGTAGCCATACTGATTGTCAGCCATGGCCTGCTGGCGGCGCAGTTCGTCCATCGACAGCTTGGTCGGCTCGGCCGCGCTCCCGAGGCTGACCTTCGGCCCGCGGCGGCCCGGGCCGCCGAAGGCATCGGTCAGCTCGGCCATCGAATCGCGCTTGAAGATGTTCTGGTCGAGCTGCATCCACAGCCACGGCAGGGTGTCGGGCGAATTGTTGGTGTAGCGCACCGTGGCGCGCGCGGTGATCCGGCGCTTGGGCTCGTCGAGTTCGGCCTCGATCCGGTAATCGACCTTCTGCTGCCAGTATTCGTGCCCCGGCGCCCCGCTGGCGTTGCGGTAGGTGTTGGGATCGGGCAGCACCTCGTCAAGCTGGCGGAACTTGTCCTCGAAACTGCCCTTGGTCTGCTGGATGCCCTGAGCATGGGCGGGAATGGCAAACAGCAGGGCGGCAAGCAGGAACACGAAGCGCAAGGGCACTCTCCGATGGGGGATGTGACAGGCAGATGAACCCGGCACACAGCCGAAAAGTTCCGGGTGCGCAAGGCCCGAATTGTCTTGCGTCTCGGCTCCGCCTATCTGCGGGCCATGACGCTCCCCGCATGGCACGATCTGCACGAAGCCGCCTGCGCGCGCGGGGAGAGCACCTATCGCGATCCCGAAACCGGCTACACCGTCTTCACCCGCGTGGCGCACCTTGCGCGCGGCCGGTGCTGCGGTTCGGGGTGCCGCCATTGCCCTTACGATCACGAAGCCGTACCGCGCCCCCGCTAGTTACCGGAGAGCAAGCCCCATGAAGACCCGCGCCGCCGTTGCCTTTGCCGCCAAGCAGCCGCTCGAAATCGTCGAGCTCGATCTCGAAGGCCCCAAGGCCGGCGAGGTGCTGGTCGAGATCATGGCGACCGGCATCTGCCACACCGACGCCTACACCCTCGACGGGTTCGACAGCGAGGGTATCTTCCCGAGCGTTCTGGGCCATGAAGGCGCCGGGATCGTGCGCGAAGTCGGCGCGGGCGTCACATCCGTGAAACCGGGCGATCACGTGATCCCGCTCTACACCCCCGAATGCCGCCAGTGTAAGTCGTGCCTGTCGGGCAAGACCAACCTGTGCACCGCGATCCGCGCCACGCAGGGCAAGGGCCTGATGCCGGACGGCACCACGCGCTTCAGCTACAAAGGGCAGCCGATCTACCACTACATGGGCTGCTCGACCTTCTCGAACTTCACCGTCCTGCCCGAAATCGCGGTCGCCAAGATCCGCGAGGACGCGCCGTTCCAGAGCGCCTGCTACATCGGCTGCGGTGTCACCACCGGGGTCGGCGCAGTGACCAACACCGCCAAGGTGCAGGTCGGCGACAATGTCGTGGTGTTCGGCCTCGGCGGGATCGGCCTCAACGTCATCCAGGGCGCGCGGCTGGCGGGCGCGAACCTGATCGTGGGGGTCGACATCAATCCGGCGCGCGAGGAATGGGGCCGCCGCTTCGGCATGACCCACTTCCTCAACTCCGCCGGCATGAGCCGCGAGGACATCGTCGCCAAGATCGTGGAGATGACCGATGGCGG
>CAZQOO010000002.1:0-73231 GCA_964594845.1 uncultured Porphyrobacter sp.
TTCCCTTCACCCGCTCCAACTTTAGAGTAAGTGGGCTCTACCCCTCCAGCTCGCAGTGTTCTGCAGCACCGTTCCCCCTCACGACCAATGTTACCCCGACCGCACCGCGGATCGCGGAAAGTCGCAGATTTGCGTCAGCGCCGCTTAAGTGACGGGTATGCTCGGGAAAGGCGTAACATTCTTAACATCTGTTATTTTTCAACATCTTACACCATAATATTTTTGTAATATCGACATAACCAGATTACGTCTCTCTGATGTAATTTTTCACTTTTGAAATTATCAATAAAATCAATGATGTTACGTCTAGGCTGGAAAAATGTTACGTCAGATTACACCTGCAACGTAACCTCAAAAATGGCTGAAATCCGCCATTTCCGGGGGTCATTTGGGGGCAGATTACAAATGTTACGTCTTCCCCGACCATACCCATCTCCGTAGCGGCGAGCGCTCCCTGCCAGACCGCATAATGAAACACGCGCAAGCCGATGGCGTAGCGTGGGGGCGACCGCGGCGCGTGGGGGTAGGGGGGGTGCCTGCCCCCATGGGCATCAGGCAGCGCCCTTCACGCGCAAAAACGCCCCCGGTGGTGTGCCGGAGGCGTCTGGTGAGGCTGCTGAAGGCGGGTGAGGGTGGGCTAATCAGCCCCTGCGGACGCTGCCGGCAGGGGTGATCGTGCCATCCGGATTGAGCATGTCGCCATTGCTCATCATGAACGGGTCGAAGCGCAGCACCTCGACGCCGAACCAGTCGTTCATCTGGAGCATCCGCCCCATGATCGGCGCGATCTCAAGCCGCATGAACACATCGAGCGTCTCGCTGACATTGCCGAAGCCGCCGGCATTCTGCGGGATGATCCCGATCAGCTGGGGCGGGACGCGGTGCGCGGACAGCAGATCGTCGCGGCTGATGTTCTTCACGTTCATGAATTCATCCTTGGCCGCGACATCGGCGATCGGGTGGATCTGCACACCGTCCTTCTTCCCGCCCGGCGTGTAGAGGAACAGGTTCTTGAAGTTCCCCACCCCCTTGGCCGATTTGAACTTCTCAACCAGCTGGTCGACCGTCTCCTGGTTGATCAGCGTGTCGGAGACGTGGAAGACGAAGCCCGCATGTGCGCCGTTGAGATAATACCGGCGGCGGAACAGGGTCGCATTTTCGTTGAGCAGGCCCGATTGCAAGGCCGAAAGCCATTCCGGCATGCCATAGATTTCCTGCGCCACGTCGGGCTGCTGCAGCTGGAAGACAGTGCCAGGGGCGAAGCGGTGGTCAGGCTCTACCCCGTTCTCCACAAACCAGAACACGTCCGGATCGATCCCGCGCCGGGTGTGGCGCGCAGGGGTGAAGGCGGCGCGCTGCAGGCCTCCGGCCATGTTCGGCACCCGTTCGAGGTAGCCATTGCCCATCTGCAGGAAGTCGATCACGAAGCGCTCGAAATCATTTTTGCCCAGCCACCTGGTCGGCACATGCTGGCCCACCAGCAGGTTGGTCTTGAGCGCGATCGCACTGCGGTGGTGCGGGCTCATGTTGAACACCTGGGCAAGCCGGACCATCGGCAGCGGCGGATGATACCAGTGGGTCGTGCGCCAGACCTCGAAGTACTGGGGCAGCTCGCGCCGGTCGATCACGCTTTCGGGATCCCCGAAGGCAAAGGTCGCGTTGGCAGCAACAGCGGGCAGGGTCTCTTCCATGGCAGACAATCCTTAGTCCGAAAACGCGACGACGGATGATCCCGCGCCGCCGGCAGCATGCTCGACGTCGAGCGGTTCGTTGGAAAAGGCGTGCATGCACGCCCAGGCGATATCGGCGTGGCCGATCAGCCCGTTGCGGGGGCTGGTGTAGGTTACCCCTTTGCCGCTGGCGGTCAGGGTCGGCTTGATCGACATGAAGGCCTGCAGCACGTCGGTCCAACCCATGTCGAACTCGACGCGGCCGGAACGGAACAGGTTCTGCGCCTTGATCACCATCGCGGCCTTGCTGGCGAGCGAATATTCGATCTTCCGCGCCTGCGGGAACCACTTGCGCACGATTTCGTAAACCGCCTGTCCGTGGCCGCCGGTGACATCGATGGCGATGTCGGTGACGTGGTAGACCTTGGCCAGCTCGCGGATGCGATCGGCCTGCCCCTGATAATCCAGCCCGTTGAGCTTGTACTTGTCGAGAATGCGGAACTTGCCCACCCCGGCACGTTCCGGCGGGGCGATAATCGCCAGCGCGGCATCGTCGCGGCCCTGCTTGTTCGGGTCGTACCCCAGCCACACCGGCTTGTCGCCGAACGGGCGCAGGCCGGGTGCCTCGACATGGGCAGGGTGGAAATCGCGCCAGCTGTAGAAACTGTCCACCATCGCGCCGCGCAGCAGCGCCCAGGGAAAGCTGGAATTCGCATCGTCCACGAATTCGCAATCGTACAGGTTGCGGAACTCGCTTTCGCTGCTTTCGCGGCGCAGCTCCTCGATGTCGATGAGGTCGCCCATGCCGGCGGCAACCGCGTCGTGCACGGTCACGATCTGGCACCAGCTGCCATCGGGCATGATCGCGCCGTCCTTCAGCGCCTTGTGGCTGAGGTCGAAGAACTGCTGCTGGTTCTTGGGGCGACCGCGGTTCCATTCCTCGCCCGACCAGAAGGCGAAGGCTTCGTGGGTCTTGGTCGAAGGGGTGGAAAAATAGGTGCGCTTGTAAATCTTGTGGGTCGCCATCGCCGCGGCGACCTTGCGCAGCTGGGCAAAGCCCACGGTCCAGAAGAATTCGTCGAAATAGAAATCGCCGCTTTCGCCCTGCGCGGTGTTCGAATTGGTGGAAAGCGGGTAGAGGCCCACCGGCTCAAGCCCGGCAGGCTCGCCCTCTTCATCCAGCAGCCCCGACAGGTCGAGCATGATCGGATCGCCCTTGAGGTCGACCCCGGTCACCCGCTTGACCCAGCCCACGATCTCGCGCCGGAACTTCATCGCCTGCCGCTTGCTGGCCGACAGGAAAATCTGGTTGCGCGGCTGCTCGCCGGCCAGCACCAGCTCGGCCACCTTGGCCACCGCCTCGCGGGCGAAATACCAGGTCGCCCCGATCTGGCGGCTTTTGAGGATTTTGCGGGTGCGCTGGTCGCGCTGGTCCCACCAGGCGCGCTGGTGGCCGAAATTCTTGGCGTGAAAATCGTCAAGCAGCGCTTGCCAGTGCTCGCGGGTCAGCTGGTTCTTGCGCTTTTCGGCGCGCTTGGCCTTGGCCGCATCGTCGTTCCGGCGATCGAGGTTGGGGTTGAGGTCGCCTTCCTTGCCGCTGTCGGTGTATTTGCGGATTCGGGCCGTGCGCTCCATTTGGCGCATCAGGAAATCGACCCGCTTCATGTCGCCTTCGGTGAAGGGTTCCTTGTCGAGCAGGGTGGCGATTTTCGCCTCGATCCTGTCATCCACGATGTCGACCGGGGCGGCATTGGCCCACTTGTCGCGGCGCTTCCAGCTGCCGATCGTCTGGTACGGGATGCCCAGTTCGTCGCTGATCTGCGCGACAGTCCAGCCCCGCCAGTAGAGCGAGCGCGCCCAGCGGCGCTGCGCCATCGAGGCACCGCCGCCGCTTTCACGGCCTTCGGCTTCATCCCCGGCGTGTGGTGGTCTGGGCAGGTGCATGGCCTTGCCATGCACCCCGCGCACCGGGTGTGCGCCAGAAGCTTGCAGGGTGGATGACGCTTTCACCTGCGCGCAGCGTTGCGCGAACCGCCTGTCGCGGGGCCTTAGTGCCCCAACACGCCCCGAAAGCCTCAGGCCGAACCTCAAGCTGGAGCCCAGACTGATGAAGACCAAACGTTTCCTGCTCGCCACGTCCGGTGCCACGGTGGATGGCCGCGTGATCGAAGCTGCGCACCTGCGCCAGATGGCCGAAAGCTACGACCCCAAGGTCTACAGCGCCCGCCTCAACATCGAACACATCCGCGGGATCAGCGGCGAAGGCCCGTTCCGCGCTTACGGCGACGTGCTCAGCCTCGAAGTCGAGGACATCACGGTCGATTTCAACGGCCAGCCCGAACAGCGCACCGCGCTTTACGGCGTGTTCGATGTCACCGAAGACGCGCAGGCGCTCAACCAGGCCGGCCAGAAGCTTTACCCCTCGATCGAAATCCACCCCGACTTCGCGGGCAAGGGTTACGCCTACCTCATGGGCTGCGCGCTGACCGACAGCCCGGCCTCGATCGCCACCGAACGCCTGCAGTTCACCAGCCAGCTGAGCGCGGCAGTGCCCGGCATCCAGCGCTATTCCCGCGAAGCCCAGGGCGATGCGGCGCTGCTCGAATTCGACACCGGCACGACCCCCGAAGCCGCCGGCCTGCTGTCCGGCCTCAAGGGCATTCTCGATGGCTTTGCCGATCGCTTCGCCCCGAAGACCACCACCCCTGCGCCCGCGCAGACCCCGGCCAATCCGGCCGATCCCGCTGCCCAGCCCGGCACCTTCACTGCCGACGATCTGCGCACCGTCTTCACCGAACTGGCGACCTCGATCGACAGCTCGATCAATGCCCTGCGGCAGGAAACCCGCGAAACCACCGATGCCCTGGCGGTCAAGCTCAACAAGCTGGAGCAGGGCGTCGAAACCACGCCTTCGGCCAAGCACGCCCAGCGCCCGACCAGCGCCGGGACGAACGGCAATTTCGTCCGCACCGACTGTTGATCTCGCCGCCCTCCGGGGCACGTCCTCCACCCCTTCGGCCCCGCTAACACCCCAACAAGGATCAGGCCCATGCGCAAAGAAACCCGCGCTCTCTTCAATGGTTACGTGTCGCAGATCGCGCTTCTGAACAGCATCCCGATCGAGGACGTCACGAAGAAGTTCAGCGTCGAACCCGTCGTCGAACAGCGTCTCGAAAACCGCATCCGCGAATCGAGCGAATTCCTGATGGCGATCAACATGATCCCCGTCACCCAGCAGAGCGGCCAGAAGCTCGGCGTGGGCGCTGGCCGTCGCCTCGCTGGCCGGGTCGACACGTCCGCCGGCACCCGCCGCAACCCGGCAGCGATCGGCAACAACAACCTCAAGCACGAGTACAAGTGCGAAAAGACCAACTTCGACTGGTCGCGCCGCTACGAACTGCTCGATGCCTGGCGCCACCGCCCGGACTTCGAGGCGCTGATCCGCGACGACATCGTGCGCCAGCAGGCGCTCGATCGCATCTGCATCGGCTTCCACGGCGAGGAAGTGGCCGCCACCACCGACATCGTCGCCAACCCGCTGCTGCAGGACGTCAACAAGGGCTGGCTGCACCACATCCGTGAAGAAGCGCCGGCGCAGGTGCTGGATGACGGCGCGCTGACCGTCGACGACGAAGGCGGCAACAACGCGGCGCTCAAGGCGATCTACGTCGCGGCGGGCGCTGTGCTGTACGATCCCAGCCTCGGCAACGCTGTCACCGCCGAAGCCGACTATTCGTCGCTCGATGCGCTGGTGATGGATGCCAAGCGGCTGATCCACGAAACCCACCGCGGCGACACTGATCTGGTGGTGATCGTCGGGCACGACCTGGTCGACGACAAGTACTTCAACATCGCCCAGAAGACCGGGGCGACGGCGACCGAAGTCGAAGCCACCGATCGCATCATCCGTTCGGAAAAGATGCTCGGCGGCCTGCCGGCCATGCGGGTGAGCAGCTTCCCGGCGAATGCCCTGCTGATCACCAAGCTCAGCAACCTGTCGATCTACTGGCAGGAAGAAACCCGCCGCCGCCAGCTGGTCGACGAACCCGAATTCGATCGCATCGCGAACTACGAATCGGTGAACGAAGCCTACGTGGTCGAGGAATACGAGATCGCCGCGCTGGTCGAGAACATCGTCATCGGCAAGGCACCGGCTCGCCCGGCGGCACCGTAATGCAAAGGGGCTTTGACGGCGGCGTCTGACATCCGGGTCGGTGCCGCCTGAGCCCAAAGAGAGCAGCCGAGGTGTCTGGCAAGCGGATTGTAAGCCGCTTCCCCAGCACCCGGCCCCCGCCGCCGGATCGAGCGGGGATTATTCTGGAGGTGATCCGCATGTCCTACAGCCCCGCCCTTCGCAATCGCCAGCGCAAGCTCGCCGCCCTTGCCGGTGGCAGCGGCACCCCCAGCGCCCGCGCCGCCGCGCCCGATCCTGCCACCCCGGCAGGGCAGGAATATGCGCTCCTGCGGGCCGTGCTGCATGACAATCTGCGCAAGCTGCAGGACGTCGAAAGCCACGAAGCGCGGATCCCGATGAAGCGCGAATTCATGCTGGAATTCGACGCATGGATCGCAGGCGTGCTGGCGGCGGACAAGCCTGTGCAGGACGAAGTGCTCATGACCAACCTGGTCTGGGCGGTCGACTGCGGCGAGTATGAGCTGGCGCTTGGCCTTGGCCGCTTTGCCCTGAAGCACGGCCTGACCCTGCCCGAACGCTACAACCGCACCACCGCCTGCTTCCTGCGCGAAGACATCGCCGAAATCGCGCTGGCGCAGCCCGGCACCGTGCCGCACGAAATTCTGGTCGAGTTCGACCAGCTCACCGTCGCCGCCGACATGCCCGACGCCGCCAAGGCCAAGCTCGACAAGGCGCTGGGGCGCAGCTGGCTGGACAAGGCAGCCAATGTCGATCCCAGCGATGAAACCGGCCCTGCCGGTGCTGCCGCAGGCTTCGCGTCGAAGGGCCTCGAACACCTCCAGCGCGCTCTCAAACTCAACGCCAAGATCGGCGTGAAGAAGGACATCGAGCGCGCCGAACGGCTGCTGCGCGATCTGGCGCCCAAAGGCGACGAATAGGAATTCCCGGCCAGCCCGGCCGGAACGACGCGCCCCACCAGGCCGGGGAGGGCGGACAGCACGGCGACGGGACATTCTGCCCCCGATCGCCGCCTCTGTCCCCACCCTCCCCAAACGGGGGGCATCGAACGCGAAGGGAGGTGATCATGTCCGCCGGTCTCGATGAAATGGAAACCGCCCGATGACCGGCCTGACCGCGCCGCCTGACAATTTCGCACCCGAAGGCATCGAGATCGAAGCCGATGGCTGGTTCCCGGCGATCAGCACGCAGCAGGTGCGCGCCACCATCCGCCTGGGCGAAGGCGCTGTCACTGATGGCCGTCTGGTGCAGGCGATCGAGGGCGGGATGCTGTCCGGCCTGCGCGCTCTGGCCGACTGGCGTACCGCCCGCGTTCTGGAAGGTGTGCAAGAGCTGGCAGATGTGACCGAGGAAGAGATCAACGGCAAGAACAAGGCCGAACTGATCTGGCACCGGATCGTCACCTTTTACGCCGCCGCCGAGCTCGCTGACATGCACATCGATGTCAGCGCCACCGACGAAGCGATCGACCGCAACGAGGAAAAGCGGGATGTCGCCGGGATCTACCGCACCAAGGCTTACGACGCGGTCGCCGATCTGCGCGAAATCGGCGCGCAGGATGCCGAGGCGCGGGCGCTCGCCGCTCGCAACCGGGTGGAGCTGATCTGACATGCAGGCCACCGCGCAGCAGGGCGAAACGCTCGATGCGGTGTGCTGGCGCGTGCTGGGGCGCACCGAAGGGGTGACCGAACAGGCCTACAATCTCAACCCTCACCTTGCCGCGCTGGGGCCGCTGCTGCCCGGCGGGACGCGGATCACGCTGCCCGATGTCACCACGCCTGCGGCCGCCCCGGTCCGCCGCGAAACAGTGAAGCTGTGGGATTGAACCGGGAAGGCACCGCCACATGAACAAGCCCAAATCCCTTCGCCAGGCATTGATCGCCGCCCTGCCGGAACTGCGCAACGAACCAGAACGGCTCAAGCTGTGGATCGAAAACGGTGCCGTGCGCGCCCGTGGCACCGCCAGTCACGGCTTCGCCCTGCAATACCCGCTGTCGGTGCTGATCGAGGAGGCGAAGACTGATATCGCCATCATCGCGCTGGCGATCTGCCGCTGGCTGCGCGTCAACCAGCCCGATCTGCTCGCCCCCAATGGCGACAGCTTCGCGTTCGAAAGCGACATCCTCGACCTCAAGACCGCCGACATCCTGTTCACCATCAACCTGACCGAAAACATCACGGTGGTGCCGAATGAAGACGGCAGCCGGGCGGTCACCTACCTGCAGGAACCCGAACCGCTGTTTGATGACGGCACGGCAGTCTCCGGCCTTGATCCCATCCCGCTGCTGGCGGAAGTGGCTCTGACAGACGGCAGCGAATGATGGCGGCCTCAAGCAGCGCAGCGGTAGGCCGCAAAAATGTCTGATTATGATTCCGACGCGCTGGCGGCGCTGGACCAGTGGTTCGGCGAGGTGCTGGAAGGCATGTCGCCACCGCGCCGCAAACGGGCAGCGATGAAGCTGGGGCAGGCGCTGCGCCGGTCGAACATCGATCGCATCGCCCGCAATGTCGAACCCGATGGCGGCCCCATGGAAAAGCGCAAGGCGCGTCTCGACCAGCGCGGGCGCGTGCGCCGCAAAGCCGGTGGGAAGATGTTCCGCAAGCTGCGCTATGCCCGCATGTGGTCGATCAAGGCCCAGCCCGACAGTGTCGAGATCAGCCTGGCCAAGGGCGAAAATGTCGCGGCCACCCACCATTTCGGCCTGCGGGGCTTTGTCGGGCGCTCGCCCGATGGTAGCAAGGTGTTCACCCGCTACCCCGAACGCCGCCTGCTGGGGTTCGACGATGCCGATCGCGACGCGGTGCTCGATGTGGTGGCCGGCCTGTTCGAAAAGTGATCGCAGCCCCGGGCAGCGCGGTTAAAGCCGCTTCCACCTGCCCGCACACTTCCCTTCGCGCGCGCGTGGCAGGCAGGTGGCTGCATGGCCAGCAACCCGCTTATCTCCACCGGAAGCAGCGCGAATGTGATCGACCTGTCACGCCTGCCGCCGCCCGATGTGGTCGAGGCGCTGGATTTCGAAACAATCTTCACCGCCAACCTTGCCTGGTTCTCCGCAGCGATCGTCGAGGCTGGCGGCACCTTTGACGCAACCGTCGAAAGCGACCCTGCCGTCATCCTGTTGCAAGCCTTCTCCTACCGCGAACTAGTGCTGCGCCAGCGGGTGAACGATGCCGCGCGCGCCGTCATGGTCGCCTATGCACAAGGGTCCGATCTTGATGCGCTGGGCGCGCTGTTTGGCGTTTCCCGCTTTGTGATCACTCCGGCGAACCCAGCTGCCGGAGTCCAAGAGGTTCTGGAAAGAGACGCCGATTTCCGCCGCCGGATCGTGCTGGCGCCTGAAGGTTATTCGGTCGCCGGTCCCGAAGGAGCCTACATTTTTCACGCGCTTTCGGCGTCGCCCGATGTGCTTGACGCATCGGTAACAAGCCCGATGCCGGGGGAGGTGCTGGTTACAGTGCTTTCCGGGCAGGGTGCCGGCACGCCCTCGCCTGAATTGCTCGCCATTGTCGAAAGCCGGTTGAATGACGACAATGTGCGCCCGCTGACCGATCTGGTGACCGTTAGCGCCGCCGACATCGTGCCATTCACCATCCAGGCCACAATAACTTTCGTCGCTGGTCCAGATCGCGCGCTGGTGCTGGCCAACGCCCGTGCGCGCCTTGATGAACATCTGGAGAGCATCCGCCGGCTTGGCCGCGATGTGACGCGCGCAGGGATCATAGCTGCGCTTCATCCCGAGGGCGTCCACAATGTCATTCTGACCCAGCCCGCCGCGGATCTTGCCCTGACCCGCCTGCAGGCCGGCCATTGCACCGCGATCACACTGACCGATGCGGGTGTCGCCGAATGATCGGGGGCACCATCCTTCCCCCCAATGCAACTGCCCTTAAGCGGGCGCTCGATTTGCTGGCGGCAACGCGCCTGGGAGATATCGACACGCCATTGCGCCAGCTTTGGTCGCCTGCCGACTGCCCCGAAGACCTGCTGCCCTGGCTGGCCTGGTCGCTTTCGATCGATCAATGGGATGCCAACTGGCCGCTGGCGGTGCGCCGCGCGCGGGTGGCGAACGCCATCGCGGTTCAGCGCCGTAAGGGCACCCGCGGCTCGGTCAATGATGTGGTGAGAGCCTTCGGCGGCAACATCGCGATCCGCGAATGGTTTGAAGAAACGCCGCCAGCCCCGCCGCACACCTTCACGCTTTCAATCGCGCTCAGCGACGGTGCAGGCGGGGTGCCAAGCGCCGAATTCGTCGACGCCGTTATCGGCGAAGTGACCCGGGCCAAGCCGGCCAGAAGTCATTTCACCTTTGCCCTGGCCACCTCTGCCCGTGGCCGGATCGGCCTGCGCGGGGTGGGCAGGGCAGCCATCTATGCCCGCCTGCCCTGCCAGGCGGCGGCGGCCTGAGAAAGAACCTGCCATGGCCTTCGATATCATCATCACCACCGCCGGACGCGCCGCCCTGGTCAATGCGGCAAACACCGGCACACTGCCCGTGCAGATCACGCAGATCGGTGTTTCGTCGACAGCGATTGCAGCCAATCCCGCAATGGTGGCGCTGACCGGCGAGCTCAAGCGCTTGTCGACCATTTCGGGCGAGGTGGTCGCCGATGACACGATCCATGTGACCCTGCGCGATGAAAGCGCCGATGCCTATGGTCTTCGCTCGGTCGGCCTTTATCTGTCCGATGGCACGCTTTTCGCGCTTTACGGTCAGGTCACACCGATCCTTGAGAAAACCCCCGCGTCGGTGGCGCTCTTGGCGATCGACATCATCTTCGCTGATATTTCGGCAGCGTCGATCAGTTTCGGCGACACGGACTTCACCAACCCGCCCGCGACCGAAACGGTGCAGGGCGTGGCCGAAATCGCCACCCAGGCCGAAGTCAATTCCGGCACGGACAACACCCGGATCGTCACCCCCTTGCGGCTCGCCCAGCGTCTGGCACCGATCACCCAGTCGATCGCCAATGAAACCACAGCGCGGAACAGCCAGATCGCGGCAGAGACCAGTGCCAGGCAAAGCGGTGATGCCAACCTTGCCGCCCTGATTACGGCGTTGACCAATCGTTCGATCACTGGCCGCGGGCTTGCCACAGGCGGCGGATCGCTGGCCGCTGATCGCGTGATCTCAGTGGCGGCGGCAACCGTTTCCCAGCTGCTGGCAGGCACGGCCGATAATGTGGCGATCACCCCGGCGACGTTCGGGCCGATCATCAAGAGCTACGGACAGAACGGGTATCTTATCCTTGCACTGGGCGATCCTGCCAACGCCCTCTGCCTGCAATGGGGCCGGTTCAACGCGAATCCGAATGCGCTGACGTCTGTCTTTTTTCCAGTCGCGTTCAGCCAGTGCTGGGTCGCTTTGACCGATGGCACGAACGACACGAGCACCAATGCGCAGGATAACTACCCGGCGATTCGCACCAGCTCGATTACGCCAACGGGCTTCCAAGTATGGAGCGCCAACAATCAAGTCGACACGATGACCTTTATCGCGCTCGGCGTGATCAATCTCTCCGGTGGTGCGCCCACCCCAACCCCAACCCCAACCCCGCCCCCGCCCGATGACGGAGGCGGCACTGGCGGTGGCGGTGGCGAAATCCTGCCATGACCGGAGTTTCCAGCATGAGTGTTTACTTCGCCATGATCGCGGTAAGCGGCGAACAGCGTCCGGCCTTCTTCCTCACACGGGATGCCGCGCCGGATGATGCTGTCGCAATCAGCGAACGCCGCCATGCCAAGCTGCTCGATGCACAATCGGAAGGCCGCGAGATCGGCTGCGATGGCAGGGGCAGGCCGATTGTGCTGCGGCGTCGGGTGCCTGACCTGCAAGCCCGCCGGGCCCGTCTGCGCGCGGCGATCCGGGCCGAAGCATCGCGCCGCATCCGGACCATCAGCCCCGAATGGCGCCAGCTCAACGATCTGCGCGACCCGACCGAGGCAGGGCGGGTCCGCTTCACGCGGATCGATGCCGTTCGCGCCGCCGAAGGTGCGATCGGTTCGCTGGCCGATGCCTGCCCCCCGACTGAAATCGATGCATTCCGCATTGGTGACCATCCTCTCTGGCCGGAATTCGACGATGCATGAAATCAAGGTTCAATCCTTCAGCGCTGCCATGGCAGCTGTCAGTGCGGTGATGGGATTCGCCGCACCCTGGCCGCATGTCATCGCTGGCCTGTTCTTCGCGATCGCGGGGGGCTTTGTCGGCATGACAGTTTCCCCTTCAACCGAACGGCTCGCGCTGCCCTTCACGGTGATCGTGGCGCTGGTGATCGGCATCTTCGCCGGGATCGCGCATCCGCACTTTGCAGGCGGCGGCGCGTGGATCGGGTGGATTTCGGCGCTGCCGGTGCAGCTGGTCATGGGTGTGGCGGGACTAACCTCGCCCTGGCTGGCCCGGCGCGCCGCTGCTGGCGACATGTCGCTGCCGTGGAAGGGAGGTGCGAAGTGACTATCCTGCTCACCATCGCTGATCTGGTGCTGGCGCTCGCCCTGTTCTGGCATTCGGCCAACAGCCCCGCGCGCGACGCCGTGCTGCGGACGATGCTCTACACGTTCGCCTTCGCGCTGACGTGCTTTGGCGCGGGGCGCTTCCTCATCCTGTTCGACAATCAATGGGACGATTGGCGCTGGATGCCCGTCCTCGGCCACCTCGCCCTGGTCGCCTTGGGGATCATGTGGGTGGCGCGTGAAACCGGGCGCATGGCCCAGCTGCAAGGCCAGAGAGAAGGGAAGAAATCATGAGCACGACTGCAAGGCTCGCGCCTGGCCAGCTTTCGGCCAATTTCACACTGGCGGAGATGATCCTGTCGCGCACCGCGCACCGTCGCGGCATCGACAACACGCCGCCGCCCGCGGCTGTCACGGCTCTGCGCGCTCTGGCACAGAACGTGCTGCAGCCGGTACGCGATCATTTTGGCCGCCCGGTGATCGTCACCAGTGGCTTTCGCGCACCCGCGCTGAACCGCGCGATCGGTGGCAGTGCAAGTAGCCAGCACACGCTGGGCGAAGCGGCCGACTTTACCGTTGCCGGTGTCAGCAATCTTCAGGTCGCGCGCTGGATCGTGGCCAACCTCCCGTTCGATCAGCTGATTTATGAGTTCGGCGAAGGCGGGTGGCTGCATGTGTCCTACCGCGCCGGGAGACTTCGCAGGCAGATCCTGCGCGCCGAAAAGCGCGATGGCCGGACAGTCTATCTGGCGGGGCTGCCTTCGTGAACCGGGTCCGCGAATGGATCATCGCCAACCTGCTGATCATCGTCGCCGTACTGGCGGCGGTGATGACCGTGGCGACGATCGCCCAGACCATCCGCATCAATGGCCTGCGCGTCGACCTGCCGCTGGTGCCCGCGTTCGGGCCCAAGGGCCTGATCGCCGAACGGGATGAGGCGCGCCAGCAGCTCGCCGACTTCAAGCGCGCCCGGGATCTGGCCAACCAGCGCGCCCAGGCGGCCCGCGCGGCCGACGAAGCCGACATCGCCCAACGATCAAGGAACACTGACCATGCCATATCCCAAAGCGCGGCGCTCGCTGCTGGCGCTACCGAGCGCTTCATTGCTGCTGGCGGCCTGCCAGACCCCGTTTGCTGTCCCCGCCGACCCGCTGCCGCCGACCCGATTCACAGCGCCGGAAGCGGTGCGCCCGTGCATCCGGCGCCCCAGCTGGATGGAGCCTCGCCCTTGCCCCCAGTTCCCGAAACCGGACCAGCCTTCGAAACCGGAATCGTAAGGGTCACCGCCGAGGACGTCCGGATCTGCACCGGCAACACGATCATCGCCGAGGAAACCCGCGATCTTCTGCTGGGGCTGGAGGCGCGATCACCCTGATGAATTGCCCGCCCCGCAGCAAAACACTGCACGTGGCCCGCCCGACAAACCGGCAAGTTTTGCGCCGAAGTATCAAAAGGAAATCCCCATGCTCCAATTCTCCACCGCCGCCCGCAACGCCAGCCTTGAAGGCATCGAAACCGCCATCGGCGCCAGCCCGACGCTGCGCATCCGCACCGGCGCTGCGCCTGCCAACCCTGCCGCCGCGCGCACCGGCACCATCCTTGCCGAAGTGCCGCTGGCGGCCAATGCCTGGGCCGATGCGGCCAATGGCTCGAAGGCGCTCAATGTGCCGGCCAGCGATGTGCTGGCGCTGGCGACCGGGCAGGCGGGCCATTTCGAGGTGATGCAAGGCGCAACCTGCCACCTTCAGGGGCTTGTCAGCGCAGGCTGGATGGCGAGCACGGCTTATGCCGCAGGCGCGACCGTTCATGCCAACGGCAATGTCTACCGCGCCACCGTGGGCGGCACCACCGGCACCGTCGCGCCCAGCCACACCACCGGCACCGCGACCGATGGCGGGGTGACCTGGGAGTTCGTCCAGGTTGGCACCGACATGACCTTGCCGCTGCTGACCATCGTCGAAGGCCAGCCCGTGCGGCTGACCGCGCTGACCCTCAACGCGCTGGGCGCGTAACGGGGGCAGGCGCGATGTTCCGCGATCTTTACCTGCGCGCCGATGACGAAGCGGCGATGAACGCCGCCCTCGTTTCGGCGGGGGTCATCGGCAGCGAGGGCCAGCCTGCCGAGGGCGTGGCCGTGGATGTGATCGGGCCGATCGTGCGCTTCATCGATGGTGAGCCGGAAACCCTGCCCGGTTGGCACGTCAACGTGAGAGCCTGGGGGCTTGCTGACGATCAGATCGCGGCGCTGGCGGGTGTGAGCATCCCCGAGCCTGCCAATCCGTTCCGGGTGTTCGCATGAGCTGGCTGCCGTGGGCCGATCTGCCGCCGAGCAGCCTGCTTATGGACCTGACGCAGCTTGATACCGTGCTGGTGCGCGGGCCGGGTGACACGACGCTGCGTTCGCGGCTGCTGTCGTCGTTCTGGCAATTCTCGCGGGCGAGCGCGGCCACGTTCATCGGCAGCGACGGGTTGATCCAGCTTACCCCGCAGTCGCGGAACCTGTTCGTTTGGTCGCAGGATTTCGACAACGCAGCTTGGACGAAAACCAACTGCGCTGTGACGCCGGATCAGGCCCCGGCTCCCGATGGTTCGCAGAGTGCCGACATGCTGATCGCAAATGCGGGCACATTCGCACCGCAGATGGCTCAGGGCTCCGTAGGCACCGTCAACGGCACCACCTACAACACCTCGTTTTTCGTGGCCCCCGACTGGCCGTTCGTGCAGCTTGCGGTGAACGGCCAGAATGCCGACTTCTGCAACTTCACCTTGTCCGGTGCCGGAAGCGTGCAGAACAACGGTGGCGCTGTCGGCAGCATCTCCTTCGACGCGGCGACGGGGTTCTACCGCATCGCCATGACCTACACGGCAGGCGGCACTGACCGCCGCCCTATTCTGGCGCTGGTTCCCTCCGGCACGGCAACGCGCTTCCAGACGAGGACGTGGGCGGGCACCGAATGGGTGACGATCTGGGGTGCGCAACTTGAGGTCGTTCCCAACGCCAACCTTGTGCTTGGGCCGGAGTTGGTCACGAATGGCGACTTCTCTCAAGGGTCTACCGGGTGGACGCAAACTCCCGCTGTTGGCTCTTTTGAAGGAGGTGTTTTTTCTACGGCAGGCGCAAACACAACTCTCGCGCAGAATTCTATTCTGAGTTCTGGCCGCACTTACCGTCTTTCGTTTGATATCGTCAGCAGGGCTTCAGGCACACTCTTTTCTGCGTTCGGCGCTCATACAAGCATTGGTGCGCTTTCCGGTTTATTTATGGCCTCCTCGGCTAACCTTAGTTTTGCATTTACTGGGGTGCCCGTGTTGTCCGTCGACAACGTATCTGTGCGCGAAGTCACCAGCATCATCGGCATGCCCACCGCCTACACCCGCAACGCGGGCGGCCTGTTCCCGCCTCGCATCGACCACGATCCGGTGACGCTCGCGCCGCGCGGCCTGCTGATCGAAGGCTGGCGCACCAACCTGCTGCTCAACTCGCTGCTCAACGGCGCGAACCTTGCAACACAAAACGTGACCGTGACGGCGACGGCGCACACGCTGTCGTTTTATGGCACCGGCACGGTCACGCTTTCGGGCGCGCATTCGGCGACGGTCAACGGCACCGGGGCCTATCCGCAGCGCACCACGCTGACCTTCACGCCGTCCGCTGGCACACTCATCGTTACGGTAAGCGGAACGGTGCAATTTGCGCAGCTTGAGGCTGGCGCTTCCGCCTCGTCCTTCATCCCCACCGGGGCCTCGCAAGTGACGCGGGTGGTCGATAACGCCGCAATCACCGGCACCAACCTAAGCGACTGGTTCAATCAAGGCCCCGGCACGTTCCTTGCTGAAGCATTCGTTCCGCACGCCGTCGACGTCTACGTCTGGTCAACTGGAGGCAACCGCATCGCGTTGCGACGGAACAATCCAAATCTAGTGACGCTCTACAACCGTATCGGTGGGAGCTTCGACGCTAACCTCGGTCTGACCGGCAACCCGTTCCAAGGAACCTTTAGGGCCGCCACGGCTGTTCAAAGCGGCAGCAGCGCGATTTCGGCAGGCGCTGGCACACTAGCCACCAACTCAGGTGCCTTCACCGTCAGCGAGAACCAACTTTTTCTCGGTTCACTGGGTGGTGGGTCACATCTCTTCGGCCACATCCGCCGCATCCAATACTGGCCGACCCGCCTCACCAACGCGCAGCTTCAGACCATTTCCGGCCCGCAGCCGACCAGCATCGCCACCGCCAGCGCATCGGGCAGCGTGCCCCTGACAGGCACGGCCAGCAGTCTTGCGATCGCTGCGGCCAGTGCCTTCGGTCCTTTGCCGCTTGAAGGCACCGCTGCCGCCGTCCCCGTAGCCTCTGCCGCAGCAGCCGCGCCGCTGCCGCTTGAAGGCACCGCTCTGGCCGATCTGATCGCGGCAGCTGCGGCCAGCGCCTTCCTGCCGCTGGCCGGATCGGGCTCTGCGGCGGCTGTTGCCGCGGCGCGGGCATCGGGCGTGCTGCCGCTTGGCGGGGCTGCGCTGGCCGATCTGGTCGCCGATGCTGCCGCGATCGGGCTGATCCCGCTGGAAGGTTCCGCCTTTGCCGATCTTATTGCGCTGGCCGACGCGCAGGGCGCGTTGCCGCTGTCCGGTTCAGCCAACCTGCGGATGTTCCGTCCGGCGCCGAAGATCCGCTTCACCGTGCCGGTCGCCCCGCGCCGCTTCACCGTGGAGGCATCGCCGCGCCGCTTCCTCGTCCCGCCTGCCGCCCGCTGAAAGGAGCCCCCGATGTCGCACAGCTTCACCGCCCCGCCCAAAGACCCGAGCGCCACGCTTGATTACGAAATGGACTGGAGCCCGTGGCTTTCGGCCGGAGAAACCATCCTGCCCGGCCCGCAAGTCATCGCCGAACCGACCGATCTGGCGGTCAGCTTCATCGAGGTCGACGGCGCAATCGTCCGCTGGCGCGCAAGCGGCGGGGCGCTGGGCCAGAGCTATCTGATCACCGTGCGCATCGAGACGACGGCGGGACAGGTGGATGAACGCACCGTGCGCCTTCGAATTCGCAACAGGTAAATCGATGATCAAACCCGCCCCGCAGGAAGACATTCCCGCCGATCTTTCCAGCCTTATCCGGATCGGAACCGTGCTTTCGGTCGATCTGGGTGAGGCCCGCTGCATTGTGCGCTTCGGTGATCCCGACGATCCGCAGCCTGCGCAAACCACCCCGATCCGCTGGCTTTCACCCCGTGCGGGGCTGACCCGTGTCTGGTCACCCCCCAGTGTCGGCGAACAGGTGCTGCTGTTGTGCCCGGACGGCCAGATCGGGGCGGCGGTGGCGATCACCGGGATCGCGCAGGATTCCTTCCCTCCGCTCGGCACGACCACCGCCGAAATGATCGAGTTCGCCGACGGGGCGAAGATCAGCTACGATCCCGAAGCTTCCTCCCTGACCGCCGAGCTGCCCGCAGGAGGCACTGCCGAAATCATCGCCGATGGCGGGATCACCCTGCGCGGTGACGTGACGATCGAGGGCAACCTCTCGGTCAGCCAGACGGTGACAGCCGAACAGGATGTAGTCGCCGATGGAATCAGCCTGAAGACCCACAAGCACGGGCAGGTGCAGGCGGGCATGGCGCAATCGGGCGTGCCGGTGTGATCTCAGCGCTTGCAGTCGCGGGCCACGACGCCGCGGTTGTCCCAGTCGCTGCGGTAAACCGCCTGCCGCCGCGCCAGCATGGTGCAGGCAACGTTGCGCCTGCCGACATAGACCGCGGCGATCGTGCGACCGTAGCGGTCTTTGCCCAGGCGGGTGATCTTCAGCCTCTTTCCTTCGACCAGGTCAGCCAGCTGGCGGCGCGCTGCGGCACCATCCCCCTGCACACAGCGCCGCTCTGGCCTGCAACGGCTTGTCTCGGGCGCATCAATTCCGCTAAGCCTGATGCGCTCGACCGCGCCATCCTCCCGGGTGCAGCGCAGCGTGTCGCCATCGATCGCCAGACAGGTCAGGACAAGGGCGGCGGCAGCAAGCATTCTCCCAGCCTAGTCGGTTAAAGCCGCTTCCACCACCCCGCGTGCTGGCGTTGCGCGCGCGAAGCGCGTTTCCCTCGCTCCCATGCAAGGCATGGATGTCTCGACCGGAAAGCCGATCGGCGATGAAGCGCATCTGGCGCAATCGATCGCTGACATCCTCTCCACCCCGCTGGGAAGCCGCGTGATGCGGCGCGATTACGGCTCGCTGCTGTTCGAGCTGATCGACAAGCCCATCAACGGCGCGATCCGCATGCTGCTGCAGGCGGCCACCGCCATTGCGCTGCGCCGGTGGGAGCCCCGCCTGCGCCTGACCCGTGTCACACTGTCCGGCGAGCCCTCGGCGGGACGCCTGACCCTGCGCATCGAAGGGCAGCGCACCGATCTGCCGCCTTCCAACTCGCTCACCACTCTCACGATCCCGATCGACAGCCGTCCCCAGTCAGCGCTGCGGTAGGAAAGAAAGGACGCAAGACCATGACCCACGGCCTCACGATTACCGAATCCGCTTCCGGCCCCCGATCGCTGGGGCTTGTCAGCCTTGCCGTGATCGGCATCGTTGCGACCGCATCGGCCCCGGCAGGTGCAGCAACGGCGGCGCTGGACGAAGCATTCCCGCTCAACACTCCGGTGCTGATCACTGGCGGGGTGGACATCGCTGCCGGCAAGGCTGGCGACAGTGGCACGCTCGGCCCGGTGCTGCGCGCTATCGGCGATCAGGCGAGCCCGGTGGTGGTCGTGGTGCGGGTGGCCGAAGGTGCAGACCAGGCCGAAACCGACGCCAACGTGATCGGATCGACCGACGGCGCGACCTTCACCGGGCTTCAGGCGCTCGCCAATGCCGAGCAGCGGCTTGGCGTGAAGCCCCAGATTCTCGGCGCACCCGGCCTCGATAGCCAGGTGGTGGTCGAAGAACTGGTGAGCGTCGCCAAGAAGCTGCGCGGCTTCGTTTATGCCGCCGCGCAGGGTGACGATGTTGCCGAAGCACTGACCTACCGCGAAAACTTCGGCCACCGCGAGCTGATGCTGATCTGGCCGGGCACCAATTCGGAATTCGATGGCGATATCGTTGCCCGTGCGCTGGGCCTGCGCGCCCAGATCGATGAACGGGTGGGCTGGCACAAGACGATCAGCAACGTTCCGCTGGTGGGTGTCACCGGGCTCGACCGCGATGTCAGCTTCGATCTCACCGATCCCAGCACTGACGCCGGGGTTCTGAACGATGGCGAGATCACCACGATCATCCGGCAGACCGGCTTCCGCCTGTGGGGCAACCGCACCACGGCTGACCCGCTGACCAACCCCAGCTTCGTGTTCGAAAGCGCGGTGCGCACCAGCCATGCGCTGCAGGAAATCGTCGGCCAGATTGTGAGCCCGTTCATCGATCAGCCGATCACCAGCGGCCTGATCAAGGATCTTCTGGAAACCGGCAACGCCCGCTTCCGCCAGCTGGCGGTGCAGGGCGTGATCCAGGGCGCGGAAATGTTCTTCGACCCCGACCAGAACAGCGCGCAGGAACTGGCGGCAGGCCGCCCGCGCTTCCGCATCCAGTTCACCCCGGTGGCACCGCTCGAAAACCCCAACGTCGATCTGGTGATCACCGATTTCTACTACACCGATTTCGCGGACCAGCTGGTCTGATCCTTTCCCGCCCCCGTTTAGGAGACACCCGCCATGGGCATCCCGAAGAAACTGAAAAACCTCACTGCCCACGTCGATGGCGTGAACTACATCGGCCAGGTCGTGGAATTCGAAGAGCCGCCCCTGGCACTTCAGACCGAAGAATACCGCGGCGGCGGGATGATCGGCCCTGTGATGATCGACATGGGTTTGCAGGCCATGTCGGCAACGCTGAAGATGGGCGGCCATGTGGTCGAGCTGATGCGCAAGTTCGGCACCACCCGCGTCGACGGGGTGCGCGTGCGCCTTACCGGTGCCTACCAGCGCGACGACACGGGCGAGGTCGAGGTGGTCGAAAGCTACATCGGTGGGCGCTTCAGCGAGATCGGGACCGGCACGGCCAAGCCGGGTGACGACACCGAGCACGATTACACCGTGCCCCTGTCCTATTACCGCCGCGTGGTGAACGGGCGGGTCGAAGTCGAGATCGACATGATCGCCGGCACCTTCATCGTCGATGGCATCGATCGTTACGGTGAAATCATGGCAGCATTGCAGGGTTAGCCAGCCCCCCGGTGACCGGCGCTGTGCGGGGCGGCCGGTCAGCGGATGGGGCGGGACGGTCAATTCCCCCCAAGGACACTCCAGGCCGTCCCGCCCCGCTTTCGCCCCGCATTTTTCCCGCGCTGCCGCTTAGACGCTTGAGCGCGATGAACACAAGGAACGCCCCGCATGGCAGACACAGCAACCACCCCGCCCGCCGATACCAACCGCTTCGAGACGATCACCCTGTCCGAACCGATCACCCGCGGCGAACAGACAATCGAAAAGATCACGCTGCGCAAGCCCCGCGCAGGCGAGCTGCGCGGGCTTAACCTGCAGCAGCTGATCAGCGTTGATGTCGGGGCGATCCTCCAGCTGGTCCCGCGCATCAGCGAACCCGTGCTGACTGCCGACGAATGCGCCAACCTCGATCCTGCCGATCTCACTGAAATCGGAGGCACGGTGCGCGGTTTTTTTATGACAGCAGCGGAACGCCGGGTGCTGGAAGCGATGATCGCGGAACAACAGCCGAAGACCTGATGGCCGAAATCGCCGCCATCTTTCACTGGCCGCTGAGCGAACTCAAGGCGCTCGACATGGATGAACTGGTGGAATGGCGGGACCGGGCCGTGCGGTGGTGGAACCGGGTCAACGCGGCCCCCAAAGGTAGCGCACGATGAGCAACAAGCTGTCCCTGCTGGTGAACTTCGTCGGCGTCGACAAGATGTCCGGGTCGCTGCGCAACATCATGAAGCTGGGGCGGCAGGGCTCGCGGTCTCTGGGCGAGCTGCGCGGGGAAGGGCGCAAACTCGAAACCCAGCTGCGCCAGGTGCGCAACGAATTGTCGGGCGCTGCCGGCAACATCACCGAACTCGCCAACCGCGAGCGCCAGCTCGAACGGGCGATCGAGGGCGTCAATGCCGAAATGGCGGAACGCAAGCGGCTCTACGCGATCGAGGCGGGTCACCGTGCCCAGATTGCCAAGGCGGACGCTCTGCAGCAGCGCGGGCGCGACAACATGGTGCAGGGCGCCGCGCTGGCCGCGCCCCTGATCCTGGCCGCGAAAGCCGCCGGCGACTTTTCCAGCGGCATGGTCGACATCCAGCAGAAGATGGGGCTGACCAACACCCAGACCGACGCGCTGAGCAAGCGGATCATCACCATGGCCGACAGGGCCAGACTGATGCCCGAAGACATGCGGGCCGGGCTCGACATGCTGGGCGGGCTCGGCGGGTTGACACTGCAGCAGATCGAAGCCGCGATGGCACCGGCAGGCCGCCTTGCGACCGCGTTCAAGGTCGAACTGCCCGATGCCGCGGCCGCCGCGCATGCCAGCATCACCAACCTCAAGGTGCCCGCATCCCAGACCGCAGCGGCGTTCGATGCCATGGCCGCTGCCGGCAACGAAGGCGGGTTCGAGGTGAAGGACATGGCCCGCCACTTCCCCGCGCTGACCGCACAGATGCGGGCGCTGGGCGACACCGGCGTTCCTGCCGTGGCCGATCTGTCTGCCGCGCTGCAGATCGTCCGCAAAAGCTCTGGCGATGCCGACGAAGCGGGCAACAACGTCAAGAACCTGCTGGCCAAGATCAACGCGCCGGCCACCGTCCGGGCCTTCCAGAAGAACTTCGGGGTCGATCTGCCCAAGGCCATGCAGAAGCTGACCAGCGAGGGGAAAACCTCGCTCGAAGCGATTGCCATGATCACCCAGCAGGCGACCGGCGGCGATCTCAAGAAACTGGGCTTCGCGTTCGAAGACATGCAGGCGCAATCTGCCCTGCGCGGCCTGATCCTCGATCTCGATGAATATCGCGCGATTCGCGCCAAGGCGATGCAATCGGGTGGCACGGTGGATGCGGCCTTCGACCAGCGGGTGCTGCGCGATGCCAATGTGAGCTGGCAGGCCTTTATGGGCAGTGTGCAAGGGCTGGCGATCACGCTCGGCACCACGCTGCTGCCAGTGCTGACCAGCACCTTCGATCAGATTCACGCTGTGATGAAGGCAGTGTCGGCATGGGCGCAGGCCAACCCCGAAGCCGCGGGCACGCTGATCAAGATCGTCGGCGGGCTCGCGGTGTTCAAGGTCGGGCTGGGCGCGGCGCAGATCGCGATCGGCGGCTTCATGAAACCGATGGCGGGCTTGCACAGTGTCGTGATGAAGATGGGCGGTTACGGCACCGTCTTTACCACCCTTCGGACCGCAGTGATGTTCATGGCCAGCGGCTTCATGAAGGCTGGACTCATGATGCTCGCCAACCCGATCATCGCGCTGATCGTCGCGATCGTCGCTGCCTTGGCCTTCGCCGGGTACATGATCTACACCCACTGGGACACGATCAAGGCGGCGTTTCTGGCGGGCTGGGACTACGTCAAGAACCTGATGTCGGGCGCAGGCACCTGGCTGACCAATATCGGCAAGCAGATGATGCAGGGTCTGCTGCTGGCGATCAATCCGCTGGCGCTCGCGCAGAAGCTGATTTCGGTCGCCAAGATCGGGATCGATGCTTTCAAGAAGTATCTTGGCATCAAGTCGCCTTCGCGGGTGTTCATGGGGCTGGGTGAACACACGGCAGAAGGCATGGCGATCGGCCTGCAGCGCGGCGAGAAGGGCGTGCTGGGCGCGGCAGGGCGCATGGCGACCGGAATGATCGCCGCCGGATCGGTAGCGGCCTCGCCCGCCATGGCAGGTGCAGGGCCGGGCAGCACCGGGCCGGGCAGCAGCAGCGCCCCCATGAACGTTACCATCAACATCACCCAGCTGCCGGGGCAGGATGCTACCGCACTGGCCGAAGAGGTGCGCCGCCAGCTCGAACGGATGGCCGGACAGGCAGCGCGCAGTTCCTACAGCGACGGGTAAACCACCATGGCAAGCGCACCTCTCACTTCGTCCCGCGAGCTGATGACGCTGGGCATGTTCGTCTTCAGCGTCGAAACCGCGCTCTACGACGCGCTGACCCGCAGCCGCGAATGGCGCCATGCCACCGCAGAACGGTTCGGGGCGCGGGCTGCTGCGCAGTTTGTCGGCCCGGGCAACGATGTGATCAGCATTTCCGGGCGGATCATCCCCGAATTCGCCGGTTCCTACAGCGCGCTGGAAACGCTGGCCGACATGGCAGCGACCGGCGACAACTGGCCGCTGATCGACGGGCTGGGGCGCATCCTTGGCCATTTCCGGATTGTCCGGCTTGATGAAGACCAGGCGGTGATCATGGCGGGTGGCCTGCCCCGGCAGGTGGCGTTCCGGATCGAACTGGAACGCGACGATGATGATCTGGATGCGCTGGGGCTGATCCCGGCCAGCGGTGCCTGATGGTTGCCCGCCGCGCCGGAATCGTGCTGCTGACCGAAAGCGGCCTCAACCTT
Organism: uncultured Porphyrobacter sp.; assembly: GCA_964594845.1. Lineage (GTDB taxonomy): Bacteria > Pseudomonadota > Alphaproteobacteria > Sphingomonadales > Sphingomonadaceae > Erythrobacter. Next base: position 23,801 of record CAZQOO010000002.1, read on the forward strand.
GCCGACCGGATCAGCCCGCGCCTGCTGGGCCTGTCGCTTTCGGAAAAGCGCGAAGACGATGCCGATGAGCTGAACCTCACCCTGTCCAACACCGATGGCGCGCTGGCGATCCCGCGCAGCGGTGTGCGCCTGTCGCTGGCGATGGGCTGGGAAAGCGGGGCGGACGTGCCGCTTGGCCTGGTCGACAAGGGCAGCTTCACAGTCGATGAAATCGAGCTTTCGGGGGAACCGGAAGTGATCTCGATCCGGGCGCGCAGTGCCGATCTGACCGGCGCGCTGCGCAAGCGCGAAACCCGCACCTGGCGCGACACCACGCTGGGCAGCATGCTGGGCGAAATCGCCGCCCGCCACAGCCGCCAGCTTCAGGTCGCACCCGATCTGGCGCAGCGCACGATCGATGTGATCGAACAGGAAGGCAAAAGCGACATGGCCTTCGTGCGGGATCTGGGGAAGCGGTATGATGCGGTGGCGACGTGGAAGGACAACTTCCTGCTGTTCCTGCCGATCGGCAGTTCGGCCACCGCCGGCGGCACCGCGCTGCCCCGCGTGATCATCACCCGCCGCGATGGCTGGTCGTGGACCTTCCGCGAAGGCCAGCGCGAAAACTACAAGGGGGCAGAGGCGCAGTGGTACGATGCCGATTCCGGCCGCCGCCGCACGGTGAAGGTGGATGGGCCAGCAACCCCGACCGAACCTGCCGAAGATGGCGAGGAACCCCGCGCCGCGCCAACCGAGCCCAAAAAACTGAAGCGGGTTTACGCCAGCGAGGCAGAAGCACGGCAGGCCGCCGAGGCAACCGCGAGCCGCGCCGCAAGGTCGCCTTACGAATTCACCTACAACATGGCGATCGCCGATCCGGCCGTGCAGCCGGACACGCCGGTGACGCTGGCGGGGTGGAATTCGCTGATCGACGGGATCGACTGGCTGGTGAAGGAAATCGAGACCAGTTTCGACGGCAGCAGCGGCATGCGCCAGCGGATCGTGCTGGAGAGCGCTTAGCGGGTCAGCCGCTGTCGCCCCAATGAATCACGCGATCGAGCCGAAAGGTTCTAACCGCTCTTCGATCAGTGCAGAAGCCTTCGAGGTATCTGCTCGTGCGCGACCAGTTACGCAGGTGACGGTCGGTCACCTCACCGTATTCATCAGCATAGGTGAACTCTATCCACTTTCCAGCTTTCGCTTTCGGGATACCGCTCCGATCCGGCACAATCGTCGGTTGGACGCTGGCCGGGGCGTGCCGCTTCGCTTTGGCATCATTGAGCGCCGCAGTCATGCGACGGTGCGCTTGAACCTCACGACCTGCGATTTCTTCCTCGGGCTGTGGCGTTTGTGCAGCCGGCGGTATGTTCGTTGCCGGCGGTTCTGAGTCCGTCTGCTTTGCTCGCACAAGGCGAACTTGCCTCGCGGCGAGATGGGCCAAGGTCGCCAACAGCGCCCACAGAAAGATCGAGAATACGCCCGCCCCTTGTGCACTGCCCTCTTGACCGCTGTCCCCCGCAGCCTCCGGAAACGCAATCATCGCAAGGCCGAAAAACAGCAATAAGCTGGTCATCAGTGGCAGCGAATACCAGCGCGAAGGCAGCTTTGCCGAACTAGGCGAGATGAGACAGACCACGCCCCACACCAGCCCGACGAATGACGCCAACAACGCCAGAGCTGCTGCTGCGTCCCCGTCCACAGCCTAAACCCTTCGCCCGATCCAGATCACCCGGCCGATCGCCTGCACCTCGCCGTCATAGGCGGTGAAGTCCTTCACGTCCGGGTTGTCGCTGATGATGCGTGCTCCGCCGTCGGGCTGCATTCGCACCCGCTTGATCATGCCGAGATCGCCATAGGCGATGCACCAGATACCATCGGCCCCGACAATGCGGGTCTGTGAGCGATCCACAACGACCGCATCACCTTCGGCAATCGTCGGCTGCATCGAGTTGCCTTTGGGATAGGTCACGAACAGCTGGTCGAAAGTGCCGCGCATGGCCGGGATAAGCCAGTTCTCCGGCACGGCCACCCGCTGGTGCTGCACATCGTCAAAGAAGGTGCCAGCCCCCATCGAATATTGAAGATCTACTTCGTCGATCAGGCGGGCACCCATGTCGCGCGCGACGTCTTCGTAATACCCGTCCGGCTCGACATGGGGATCGTCCTTCATGCCCAGCAGCCAGCCCGGATCAACGCCGAGCCGCGCGGCGATGCGGGGGAGGTAGCGGCTGTCCGTCGTGCGCCCGGTCAGAATATTGCTGATCGTGCTCTGTCCTACATTCAGGGACTTTGCGAACTGGTTGCCGCTCTCAAAACCCGCGTCGGCGATGGCCTGCTTCAGGCGGTCGATTCGGATCATGCGGCGGGGCATGGCTCCTTTTAGACAATCGGCTATCGAATAGCGTTCCGTTTGCGATTGACACGTTATAGGATTGCGAATAACTCTATCCGACATGACACAGCTCACCCGATTTGAAGCCCTTCAAGCCGCCTTCGCCGTCTACCGGACGCAAGAGAATATGGCTGAGGCGTTGGGGGTTACACAGCCAACGATCTGGCGCTGGCTCAACCAGTCGAAGCAGGTGCCGCCGCAACACGTCCTTCAGATCGAATACGATACCGGCGTGTCCCGCCACGATCTGCGGCCCGACATCTACCCGCGCGAGATCATGACCGATCGCCATGTCGGTGCCCGCTTCGCCGGCGTTGACCGCCTCGCCATGATCGATCCCACCCATGCCGCCCAATCTAGCGCGCGTCAGCACGGCGTCGATTTCAATCGTGGCACTGTTTTGAAGGGGGCGGCCCGGTGACCAAGCGCCGCGAACCCCTGACTTATCATCGTGCGCTCACCAGCATCGCCGCGCGCATCGGATGGGATCGCTGCGCCGCGATCTGCGGCGTGACTGAGCGCACCGTACGCTACTGGTCCGACCCCGATTGCGAAACGGAAATCCGCCTTATCGATGCAGAACGCCTTGATCGCGCCTTCGTTGAGCACGGCGGCGATCACAGGCCGTTCCTTCGACTGTTCGAGCTGCGGGCGGATGTGCAATCCCGATCAGAAGATCCTGATCTCGCCACGCTGGCAGGCGAACTTGCCAAGGAATCGGGCGAGGCACTTGCCGCCACGATTGAAGCCAGCGTTCGCTCGGACTGCCCAAAGCACATGCAGCGGGCTCGGCAGGAACTGCAGGAGGCGATGGACAAGATGGCCGATTGTCTTGCGGTGCTGGGGGTCGGAAATGCCTGATCGCGCCCCGTCGCTCACCCGCCCGATGGTCGAGGCACCGCTGAAGTTCCGGTTGCAGCCGGGCGGCAAGCGCGGCGGCGATGGTTGTTTCGTGCGCTGCCCCAAGTGCGATGCGCCCGGCATGATCCGCCGGTCCGACCGCCCGACGCCCACCGTCACCCAGATGACCGTGCACTGCACCGACAGCGCCTGCGGCCACACCTGGCGGGCGGACATCGTGTTTGTTCACACGCTGGTCGAAGGGAACATCGAACGCCCCGATCTCGACCTGCCGGTCTGCCCCAAGAGCGAGCTGGTGCACGTGCGCCCGCCTTCGCGGGACGGGCCGGAGGGGCAGGAAAGCCTGTTCGACTGAGCAGGCCGACCGCCTGCCACCACCACCCACACCACCACCGACAACTTGGCGCGGCCACGATTGCCGCAAGGGGGACGCTTTGCCTTTTCCGATCCGATACCACCAGCCCGCACGGCCCCGCCCCGAACCCCTGCTTTGTGCCTTGCTGTGGTGCGCCCCCGGCCTGCTGGTCGCAGGGGCGCTGATCGGTCACCTGATCGAGGCGGCGTGGCGATGATCCCGCCGCTCGGACTGGAGCACCACGCCGTGCTCGGCTTCATCGCCCGCTACTTTGCGGACTACGGGATTGCACCGACCTTCCGCGAGATCGCCCAGGGCACGGGCCTGTCCCGCGCATCGGTGGCATGGCGGATCGTGCAGGAACTCGAAGCGCACGGAAAGCTGCGCACCGGCAAGGGCAAGAGCCGTTCGATCGAGCTGCTCGAACCTGTGGCAGGTGTGGCATGAACGGCTTCAGCCCCGGCGACCGCGTTCTGTTCCGCGATGGCGACCGTTTCTGTGTCGCGAAGGTCGATCTGGTCAAGGATCGCCACCTGACCGCCTTCCCGTTCGACACGGCGCGCCGTGCCTGGTCGCGCAAGAACCGCCGGATCGCTGCCAGCTTCGTGATCGGCAAGCTTCCCCCGCGTGAGAATGCCGACCGCATCGCCGAAAGGATCAACCGTCTCACCAACGAGCGCGAGGCGCTGCGCCAGAAGGCCAACCGCTGGTTGGAAGACAAGATCCGGGAGCTTGCTGTCCTGTGAGCCTGCAAGACGAAATCATGAAGGGCCTGCAGGCCCGCTTCCAGTTCCGCAAGACCAAGGGCGACTGGCTACAGGAAGGCACCTGCCCGCAATGCGGCAAGCGCGAGGCGTACTGCGCCGCGAACGAGCCCAAGATCGTGCGCTGCGGCCGGGCCGAGCGGTGCGGGTGGGAAGACACCGTCCGCAACCTGCTCCCCGACCTGTTCGAAGACTGGTCGAAGAACCACCGGCCCACCCCCGAAAATCCCAACGCCAGCGCCGATGCCTACCTGCAATATGAACGCGGGCTCGATCTGCGGCTTTTGCGCGGGCTCTATTCGCAGGAGCTGTTCAAGGATTTCGAGACCGGCCAGACCTCTGCCACGATCCGCTTCCCGATCGGTGACAGCTATTGGGAACGCATCATCGACCGGCCCGGCCGCTTCAAGAAGAAGGCCCACTTCCGCAAGGGTGGCAACTGGGGCGGGCATTGCTGGATGCCCAACGGCACCACCTTCGAAACACTCGCCAAGGCGGACGAAGTGTGGATCGCCGAAGGGATATTCGATGCCACCGCGCTAACCCAGGGCGCGAAGCTCGCCGCGGTCTCGAGCATGTCGGTCAATCCCTGGCCGGAACACTTCCTCGGCCAGCTGGCCAAGGCCTGTCTCGAAAGCGGGCGGCGCGATCGGCCGAGGCTGGTTTTCGCCTTCGACGTCGGCAGCGCTGGCGTGTTCTATGCCAAGAAGCACATCGAGCGGGCAAAGCGCGAAGGCTGGGAAGCCACCGCCGCGCAGGTGCGCCCCGATGGCGAGGGCACCAAGCTCGACTGGAACGATCTGCTGCTGCGCCACCAGAGCTGGAAGGGCGCGCCCGAGGACGCCCCGCTCGCCCCGGCGGCGATCGAGGAATACCTCTACAACGGCAAGATCACGGTCGCCGCCACCCCGCGCGAGAAAGCCAAGCTGATCGTGCAGCGCAATCCGGCGCGGTCATCGTTCCACTTCCGCCACGGCAACCGCATGTTCTGGTGCCGGGTCAAGCTGGACGATGACGGCAAGCCCGAGATCGACACACACGAAATCTGCAACTGCGCCTGGCGCATCCTTTATCGCGAATACGACAAGGTTGAAGATCAGGCGCAATTCTTCCTGCAGATCGACTTCCCCTACGGCGAGGAAACCGAGCGCGCGCGCTTTAGCGCGGCGGCGATGACCAACGCGGCCGAGTTCAAGAAACGGCTGATGACCTTCGCCGGATCATGGTCTGGCACCACCGAGCAGCTCGACGTGATCGCCAAGTCGCAGATGCGGCACCTCAAGAAGATCGAGCCGGTGAAGGTGCTGGGCTATTCGCGCAAGCACGCCGCCTGGCTGCTCGGCGATATCGCCGTGCACAAGGGCCGCGTGGTCGAGCCGAACCGGGAAGAATACTTCGAGTTCGGCAAGCTTTCGGCCAAGCTCGCCAGCCCGGAACGGCCCCTGGTGATCAGTTATGATCCCGACCGGATAGTCGGCGATTGGCTCGATGATCTGTGGACCGCTTACGGCCCGCGTGGCGTGGTTGTGCTTTCGTTTTTCATCATGTCGCTGTTCGCCGTGCAGATCCGGCTTCGGCAGGAATCTCTCGGCTTCCTTGAAATCACCGGCCTTCCCGGCACGGGCAAGACGACGCTGGTGGAATCGCTTTGGCGGCTGTTCGGCCGCGACGAATACGAGGGGCTCGATCCTGCTGGCACAACTGCGGCAGGCCTGGCGCGCGAGCTGGTGAAGGTTTCCAACCTTCCCGTTGGCCTGATCGAAAGCACCCGCGACGAAGAAAAGAGCCACGCGAAGAAGTTCGACCCCAACGAATTGCTGGTGCTGTTCAACGGTCGCTCGCCACGAACGGTCGGGCGGCGGACCGGCGGTTATGAGACCGACAGTCAGCCTTTCCAGGGCGGGCTCTACCTCATGCAGAACGAGCGGATATCGGGCACCCCGGCGGTGCTGCAGCGCCTGATGTCGCTGCACTTCGACAAGGCGCACTTCAGCGATGCTGGACGTTTCGCCGCTGAGAGGTTCAAGCAAGCCCCGCTGGCGGATGTATCAGGCACGATCATCCATGTGATCCGCAAGGAAGATGCCTGGCTGGAACTCCACCACAAGCGTTTCCTGCACCATTTTGCCGAGATCCGGAATCGCGTTCGCGGCCTCAAGGAACAGCGCATTGCCCGCAACCACAGCCAGCTGGCGGCTGCGGTCGAATGCCTGCCGCTGCTGTTCGGCAACATGCGGCCCGAATGGGTGGCCGAGGCGCTGAAGCTGATCGACGTCATGGCGCTGGATCGCGAACAATCGATCGAGGGCGATCACCCGGTTGTGTCGGCGTTCTGGGAGAACGTCGACTGGCTGATTGGGCGCGAGAGCGAGAACGACCGAGCGCTGGGCAAGAGCCTCAACCGGCACCGCAAGCCCGAAGAATTCATCGCGATCAACCTCCCCGATTATGAATCGCGGTGCCGCAACGCCGGGCTGAGTGCGCCGGATATCGACAAGCTTAAGAAGCACCTGCGCGGATCGAAATCGCGCAAGTGGCTGGCATCCAAACCGATCAACTCGGCGGATGGGAAGACCCAGCAGTGTTGGGTATTCAAGGTTCCGACCGACCAGAAGGGGCCCTTCGTATGAGCCGCGCCTTCGCCGCCCGCCCCACCGGGCGCTGGTCTTCGCCGTCGATCGACGACACGGTCGGCCCGAATGAACGCCGCTGGCCTGCCACGGGCCGCCCGGCGATCATCCTTCCCGAACCCCCGCCGGCATGGCGCAACTTCGGCGACCTCCGGCGGATGGCCCAAACCATGCTGGCGAGCCGCCAGCAGAGCTTCCCCAAGCGTGTGGCCGCCGGCGAGATGGCCGCAGAGGCCGCTGCCTGCGAGCTGCGAGCCTTTGCCGATCTGGTGCGCGATTGGGAGTTCATCTGCGACGGCGATGGACAGCCTGCCAGCCCTGCCAGCGAACAGGCGCGCCGCGACGCGCTCGACCAGGCGATTGACCGCATCGCTGCCTACGCCGCCGAGCATGGCGGTTTCTCAGACCAGCTCGAAGACCAGGCGCATCGGGTGATCGCGCTGCGCTGGCACCTCGAACCCGGGCGGCGGACGGTCGCCATGGCCCGCCTCACCCACGAACTGCGGGCCGAGGCCCGCGCCAGCAAGGGAGAACCCCAGCATGCGTAACCTTCCCCGCCCCCAACGGATCCACCCGGCAGATTGCGCCTGCCCGCGCTGCGATCCGCAGCTGCTGGGCGGCCGACGCCGCCTGCACCTCGAACACGCCCTGATCGGGCTGATCGTCACCGCTGCCTTCGTGGCCGCGGCTCTCGCCGTTCTTGGCACCAACTGAAGGAGCTTGGCCCCATGACTTCCAAGGCACAACAGCACTACACGTTCGAATGCAGCTGCGGAAAGCAGCACACCAGCCCCACCACCCAGACCCCTTCGGGCTGGCAGATCGGTCGCGACGGGAAGCCGGTGTGCGACGATTGCGTCGCCGCCCGGCGGCAGCGCCCGACGAGGCGGGCAGCATGAACCGCCCGCTCCCAACCCTGCGGATCGGCAGCCACGCCGCGATGTCGATCGACATCGAGCACGTCCGCGTCTTCGCCGACGATGCCGAGGCGTTCCGCGGCGTGATCGCGGCCCGCGCCGCGCTGCTGGAAAAGCAGATCACCCGTTTCGTCGCTGCCGGGGAAGCCGCGGAGCGCCTTTGCGAGGAAGCGCTGAACCTCAATCTCGATGCGCTGCTCGAAATCCGCAACGCCGGCACCGATCGCGACAAGGCGATCCGCCACCTCGAACTCGCCGCCGCCATGGCGATCACCACCATCAACACCCTTCGGCAGGAGTAATTCTGATGGCTGCCCCGCAAATCGAATTCGCCTATCCCACCAACTGGCCGGTCGGCCGACCTCGTACACCATGGGGCGAGCGCAAGAGCGCGCTTTTCCGCCATCAAGGGCGCGAGCTGCTGTTCGATCAGGCGGTGCGCCGTCTGCAGGAACAGACCGAAATGGTCACTCAGCGCGGCCATCGATGGCGGATGCGCGAGCTGACCCTCTCGACCAACTTCGAGCTGCGCGCCGATGGCAGGCCCCGCCGTGATCGCGGCACGCCAAGCGGCCCCGATGTCGCCTTCTTCTTCGAACTGGATGGCAGGCCCCACCTGCTCGCTTGCGACCGCTGGGACACCATCCCCGGCAACATCGCCGCGATTGCTGCCCACATCGAAGCGTTGCGGGGGCAGGAACGATGGGGCGTTGCCACCCTCCATGAAGCTTTTGCCGGACACGTCGCGCTGCCGGCACCCGAACAGTGGTGGCAGGTGCTGGGCCTCACCGCCGCCGCCCCGGCCCATCTGATCCAGCGCCGCTACCGTGAGCTGGCCCGCAACGCCCACCCCGATACCGGCGGCAGCGAAGCAGCCATGGCACGGCTCAACGCCGCCCGCGACGCCGGCCTGCGCGCAGCAGTTGGGGGTGCGGCATGAGCACGCAGATCCCCATGGCCGATCTGGCCGCAATGCAGGCATGGGCGACCGCGCTGATGGCCACGCGCCCTGCCGACTTCATCATCGTCGAACTCAACCTCGGAAAGGCGCGGGTGCGATCATGGTAAAGTTCGAATGGAGCTGGGCCGATTACGAGCGCTGCAAACGCGCCGAAGAGCGCAAGATCGCCAAGGCCGCACCGCCACGCGTCTCGGAGCCCGACCATATTCCCGACGCCGGGGAAGTGGTCGAAGACGACAAGGCCGCCAGCCTCGCTGCCCTGCGCGAGCAGCTGCAGACCTGTGACCTTTGCGGCAAGAAGCGGATCAAGCCCTGCAACGATCGCGGGTGCCCGCTGCTATGATCATCGGCTTAGACCCCGGAAGCCCCGCAGGCGACATGACCGTCGCCCGCCTCGGCAACCGCGTCACCCTGTACTGCGGCGATGCCTACGCCATCCGGCCCACGCTGGGCTGGATGGACGCCGACGTGATGGACCCGCCCTACCTGTTCGACAACAGTGGCGGCGGTGCCTTCCGCAAGAGCAGGGAAGCCAGCAACCGCATCGTCGAAGAGCAGCTCGATCAGGGCTTCGATCACCGCATCATCAACCCGCTGCTCTGCGGAGCGGCGGTGGTCTTTTGCCACAACGACCAGCTCCCCCAGCTGCTGCCCTTCATGGCCGGCAGCTTCAGCCGTTTCGCGCTGCTGGTCTGGGAAAAGCCCAACCCCATGCCGATGCGAAACAAGCACTACCTGCCCGACACCGAGCTCTTCGTTCACGCCTGGTCGAAGGGCCACGCACCCGTCGGCGATCACCATGACATGCACCGCGTGATCAAGGCACCTTCGGTGAAGACCAGCACCTTCAACCACCCCACCGTGAAGCCCGATGACGTGATGGACAAGATCGTCCGCAACGTCGCCGGCAGCACCATCTGCGATCCCTTCATGGGCACCGGCTCGACGGGCGTCGCGGCCGTGAAGGCAGGCAAGGCCTTCGTCGGGATCGAGCAGAACCCCACCCACTTCAAAACCGCCTGCCGCCGCATCGCGGCAGCACTGGAAGGAACCGCACATGGCTGACAACACCCACATTGAATGGACCGAGGCGACCTGGAACCCGATTACCGGCTGCTCGCTCGCGAGCCCGGGCTGCACCAACTGCTACGCGATGCAGCTTGCCGGCACGCGCCTCGCCCATCACGAAAGCCGCGCTGGCCTGACCCGCCAGGTCAACGGCAACCACGTCTGGACGGGTGAAGTCCGCTTCAACCAGCAATGGCTGGATCAGCCCCTGCGCTGGACCAAGCCGCGCATGATCTTCGTCTGCGCCCACGGCGACCTGTTCCACGAAAGCGTGCCCGACGCATGGATCGACCGCATCTTCGCGGTGATGGCGCTCTGCCCGCAGCACACCTTTCAGGTGCTGACGAAGCGCTCGGCGCGGATGCGGGATTACTTCCGTGAGAACACGGGCTGGCGCGCGCGCATCGCCGAGCTGCTGAACGAACTGAAGCCGTCCCCTCTTTGGAACGGCAACGTCTATCAGGGCTGGCAGAACCTTCACGGCAGGCCCGATGGGCTCTCGAACGTCTGGCTCGGCGTCAGCGTCGAGGACCAGCAGCGCGCCGACGAGCGCATCCCCGATCTGCTCGCCACCCCCGCCGCCGTCCGCTGGATCAGCGCCGAGCCTTTGCTCGGGCCGGTCAACCTGCGCCGTCTGCGGATTACTCCGGTCGACCACACGATCGTCGACGCCCTCGAAGGCTACACGATCGTCCGCGCCTTCGAGCGCGGACAGGACCTCCGCAAGATCGACTGGGTCGTGGTCGGCGGCGAGAGCGGTGCCAAGGCGCGTCCGATGCACCCCGACTGGGCCCGCTCCCTGCGCGATCAATGTGCTGCCGCGGGCGTGCCGTTCTTCTTCAAGCAATGGGGCGAGTGGTGGCCGAACCCGCCGGAAGCGACGATGACTATCCAGCAGTTCAACATGCAGCTGCGCTACATCGACGTCGACACCGGTCGCGAGAAGACCGATCCGACCCGCACCAGCGATAGGGCGATGCGAAAGATCGGCAAAAAGCGCGCCGGGCGCCTGCTCGACGGGGGCGAACACAATGAGATGCCGGGCGATGTCTGAGCCCCGCATCGAATGGCGGCCCTGGCACGGCATTGAGGTCCTCTATCTCGGAGACATCATCGTCGGCCGCGTCGCGCCGGACGGCGGCCAGGGCAACAAGCCCCGCGCCATCTTCAACTTGGCCGCTGCGGAGAGCGCGGCGTTCTGGTTTAGCAGCAGGTCGGTCGAGCAGGCGAAGGCGGAAGTTGAACGTCGCCTCGACGAATGGCTGGGGCGCGCCGGCCTGCAATGAACACCTTCGATCGCATCTGGTACTGGCGCACCACGCTGCCCCACCGCAAGGGGCAGCGCTGCCGCATCCTCGCACGCGGCACCATGAACGCCTGCCAGATCGAGTTCGAGGACGGCGAACGCCACATCGTCTCGCGCTTCGCGATCAGGAAGGCCGCGCCGTGAAGCCCCCGCCGCCCCCTGCCATCTTCGAACTGGCGAAGGTGCTTGCGCGCGCGGCGGTAGCGCGGGACATAGCGCGCTTGCGCGAAGGCGAATCACCCGATGCGAACTCTGATCTACGCCCGATATTCCAGCCAGCTGCAGAATAGCCGGTCGATCGACCAGCAGATCGGCGTGTGCCGCGACCGCGCGAGCCGCGAAGGCTGGCCCGTGATCGAGGTCTTCACCGATTACGCGATCGGCGGCGGCGCGGGGACCAGCGAGGCCCAGCGCCCCGGCCTTGCCGCGATGCTGGCCCGGGTCGAACAGGGCGACATCGATCAGGTGCTGATCGACACCACCAGCAGGCTCGCCCGCAACCAGGGCGATGCTCACCACCTGCGCGAACGCTTGAACTTCCACGGCGCGCGGCTCTTCACCCTCGGCGATGGCGAGATCGACAGCTTCAAGGGCGCGATCAAGGGCCTGCTCGATGAACAGCAGCGGGTAGAACTGCGCCACAACATCAAGCGCGGGCAGGCCGGGACCGTGCGGCAGGGCCGCAGCCCCGCAGGCCTCGCCTATGGCTACCGCCTCGCCAACCGGTTTGACGAAACGGGCAGGCCGGTGCGCGGCCTGCGCGAGGTCGACGAAGTTCAGGCGGCGATCATCCGCCGCATCTTCACCGAATACGCCGCCGGCAGAAGCCCGGTGGCGATAGCTCGCCGATTGAACGCCGAAGGCATCCCCGGCCCGCGTGGCAGCAGCTGGCGCGCCAGCACCATCCGCCCTGATCGCACCCGGGGCAACGGCATGCTCTCAAACCGCCTCTACATCGGCCAGCTGATCCACAATCGTACCAGCAAGGTGATCGAACCCGTCACGCGCACCACCCGAATCCGCCCCAACCCGGAAAGCGCATGGATCATCGAAAGCGTGCCGCAGCTACGCATCATCGATGATGCCCTGTGGGAAGCGGTGCAGACCGAGCTGGAGCGCAACCGCATCGAGGCCAAGCCGGTCAAGACCCGCCGCCCCCGTCACATCCTCTCTGGCCTCGGCCAGTGCGGCATCTGCGGCGGCGCATGGAATGTCAGTACCGGCCGCTTCTGGTCCTGCGGCGCGCGGCGCGATGGCGGCACCTGCACCAACAACCGCACGATCAGCACCGAAAGCTATGAACGCCACGCGCTGGCCGCGCTTCAGGAACAGCTGCTGGATCCCGCCGTGGTCTCTACCTACGTGCGCGAATACCATGAGGAAGCCGCGCGCCGCGCCCGGCAAGACCGCCAGCGCAAGAGCACCCTCGAACGCCAGCTGCACGCAGCAGCTGCTAAGGTCGAACGACTGGTGACCGCCGTTGCCGATGGCGGCGAGGAATTTGCCGAAATCCGCACCGCCCTTCGCGCCGCTCGCATCGAGCGTGATCGTTTGGCGGCAGAGCTGGCCGAGATCGCCGCCGTCCGCGTGATTGCCCTGCATCCCATGATCGCCGAGGAATACCGCCGACAGGTTGCAGACCTTCGCACCGCCCTCACTGCGCCCGCCGCCCGCGAAGTGGCCATTCCCGTCCTGCGCGAGCTGATCGATCGCATCATCCTCACCCCCAACCCGACCGGCCGCGGAGTGAAGGTCGAGGTCAAAGCCCGCCTCGCCGCTGTGGTAGAACTCGCAACCGGCGAGAAATCGGGAGTCGAACCAGCAGCCTCAAAGCGGGCCTGATCCCACTTACTCTAAAGCCTAGTTCCCTTCACCCGCTCCAACGCTGCCTTTCCCGAACAGGGTCGACCGCCGGCAAAAATGGGCCTCGGACGATGGCGATGGGTTTTGCGGGACGCGGATTGACCGCGCCCCGCGATCCGTCACCAGCCGAAGGTCACGCCCACCCGGCCTCCGGTCGATCCCTTGACGGTCGATCCGGCCACCCCGCCGGAAATCCAGACACTATCCCTGAGACGGGCGACGGCGGCCGCCGAAAAGCCCTGCTCGCCGCGGTAGGTCGCCAGGTTGAAGGACACCGAGAAGTCAAGATCGGGCGGGATCACGCTCCCTCCGAGCGCCATGGCCGCAGCCGTGCCGCCGTTGGACTGGCGCTCAAGCGAGGCAAGGCCCAATTCGAGCCGGTCAAGGCCCGAACTCAGCGCAAGGATCTGCCCCTCGACCGTGCCCAGCCGCGTGCCGAACCCGCTCAGCTGGCCAATATCGAAGTCGGTGGTGGCAAGATTGCCCAGCGCGTCGGCCGTGACAAGCCGCACCGCACCTTCCTGCACGGTACGGCTTGTGGCGCTGGAAATGCCGGACAGGGTGTAGGTTGAGCGGGTAGCCCCCAGCAGGATCTGGTTGTCCCGAACGGTCTGCACTTCGCTGCCGATCGCCACGCTGTTGGTGTGAAGCGCCTGCGCGCCGGCACCGATCGCGGTGCTGCCCGCCGCGCCTGCTCGCGCTTCATCCCCGATGGCGAGCGCGCTTGCGCCGCTGGCGCTGGCCTCTCGTCCGGCGGCAAAGGCCGAGACCCCGGTTGCGGAGCTGGTATCGCCCAACGCGATGGCGGCGTTTCCGGTCGCGATGTTATCGCGCCCGATCGCGACCGCGCCTTCGCCGGTGGCAAGGTTCGGGTCACCGATCGCCACGGACCCGTCGCCGTTCGCCTGATTGCCAAGACCGATCGCGACGGCCGCGCCGCCCATGGCCTGGGCGCCGCTGCCGATGGCTACGGCATCCGCACTGCTGGCGACGCTGCCATTGCCGAGCGCCAGTGCGTTCTCGCCGGTTGCAGCTGCCGGGATCGCGCCGACCAGCTGGGCGACAGTGCTCTCGACAATCCCGAGCCGTTCGCCCTGATCGGCCAGCGTCGTTTCAACCGCATCGATCCGGCCGTCCTGCGCGGTGTTCTCGGCAAGTGCCTGATCGGCCCTGTCACGCGCGACGGCGGCACTTCCGATGGCCTGTCCGGTCAGGTTCTCCAGCGTCTGGATCCGCCCGTCCTGAACCAGATTGGCATCTTCTACCGCACCCACCCGGCCTTCGATTGCTGCAACCGCGCCGACGGCGGTGGTGGAGGCCGCGAGCGCCGCGTCGATCCGTCCGCTGGCCTCGTTTGCCACCGTCAGAGCCTCGTTTGCGGTCTGGCTGGCACCGGTGGCGGCGACGAGCGCCGATTGCGCAGCCGTATCGGCGCTCTCGGCCAGCGCGAAGGCAGCATCGGCGCGCGCTTGGGCATCGGCAGCGGCCTGCACCGCGCCTGCGTTTCCATCCAGCGCCGCCTGCACGCTGGCGAGCGCGGCTCCGGCATCGGCGAGCGCCTGATCCGATCGTGCGAGTGCCGCGTCAGCAGCCGACTGCGCGCCGACCGCGATGCCTTCGACCCGGTTCAGCTGGTCGAGGTTGACGGCATCGGTCCCTGCGGTGCCGGCCGCGAGATTGACCAGCTGGCGTTCGTTGCCGAAGCTGCCGATCGACACCGTGCCGCCGCGATCCGCAAACGCCCCCGCGCCCAGGGCAATGCTGTTGGTTGCGTTGAGCGCTGTTGCGGCGCCGATCCCGATGGCGACGCTGTTTTCGGCCTGAGCATCGGCGCCGGTGCCTTGGGCAATGCTGCCCTCGGAGGCCGCGTTGGCGCGGGTGCCGATGGCGATGCTGTTGGCACCCAGCCCGGTTGCCTGCCCGCCCAGCGCGATCGCATTGAGCCCGATCGCGATGCTTTGTGCGCCCAGCGCCGTGGTGAAGAAGCCGAGCGCCGAGCTGTTGGCACCGATTGCGGTGCTCTCACCCACCCCGGCCTGCGCAAGATTGCCGACCGCGACGCTGTTGGCGCCCGAGCCATTGGCACGGGTGCCGACGGCGAGTGCGGAAAAGCCGGTGGCGCTGCTCGATGTGCCGACCGCGACCGTATCGATCTCGGAGGCCAAGGCAGCGCCGCCAAGGGCGACGCTGTTATCGCCCTCGGCGCGCGCGGCATTGCCGAATGCGCTGCTGGCGAGGCCGACCGCGCCGGCCTCGGCTCCGACAGCGGTGGCGCTCTCCGCGTCGGCGACGGCATTGACCCCGACCGCGCTGGCCCGGTCGGCGGTAGCGCTGGCATAGCCGCCAAGCGCCAGCGCGCCGATGCCTCTGGCTGTGCCTGCGAGGGTGATCGCCTGGAAGCCATTCGCGACGGCCTCGCCCCCGATCGCGATTGCGCCAAAGCCGGTGCTGCCCGACTGGTAACCGATGGCAACGCTGCTTTCCCCGCTGGCCCGGGTTTCAGCGCCGAGCGCGGTGGCATTGTCGCCTTCCGCATTGGCGAAGGAGCCGGTGGCAGTGGCGTTTTGGGCGGCGGCCTGGGCATTGCTGCCCAGCGCAGTGGCGAGGAAGCCGTCGGCATCCGCGCTCAGCCCCAGCGCTGTCCCCGCCTCGCCGCGCGCGGTGGCGAGATTGCCGACCACCGTGGTGAACTGGCCTTGCGCCAGACTGTCATTGCCGATCGCGATCGCATTGTCACCACTCGCCAGCGAACCGCCGGTATCCCCGTCGATTCCGTCCGCGCCGATGGCAATGCTGTTGTCGCCAGCCGCCTGCGAGCGCGTTCCGATCGCTGTGCTGTTGAAGCCGTCTGCACGCGACAAGGCGCCAAGCGCCACTGCCCGGTCGAGTTGTGCCCTTGCGGCATGGCCGAAGGCGGCACTATCGAGCCCTCTTGCACCGGACTGGACCCCGAACGTCGATGCACGGTCGCCTTCTGCGAAGCCGTCGGTCCCGACCGCGACGGATTCGAACCCGACGGCAAGGGCCCGGGTGCCCACAGCGGTGCTGTTGGTGGCCAGCGCGCGGCTGCCGAACCCGATCGCGACGGCATTGATGTCGGCCGCCATACTCGATGTGCCCAAGGCGAGGGTGTTGCTGCCGACGGCATGGGCGTCGGCTCCGATGGCGACCGCGTTTTCGGATTCGGCGACGGCCCCGTTCAATCCGTTGTTGCATTCAATCGCAGGATTGCTCGCGCCAATCCGGCGATCACTGCCGATAGCGATGGAATCCCGGCCCAGCGCGCAGGCGCCATTGCCCATCGCAACCGCGCCAACCGCGCTGGCGGCGACATTTGAGCCCGCGCCGACCGCTGTCGAGCGTTCCGCCTGTGCGCGCGCGGCAGCGCCGAGCGCGGTTGCATTGATCTCGGCCAGGGCGGTTGACCCGACAGCCACCGACGCCGCACCGCCCGAGGCGCTGCTGCCTACCACCGTCGCGTCGCTGTCGCCGCGCGACCAGGCGCCGACAATGGTGGCACCGAAAAAGCTTGGGCTGGCCCCGGGAAAGCCGGTTAGTGCACCTGCGCCGATCACGATGTCGCGATTGTAAGCGGCCAGCGCGTCGGCCCCGATCGCAATCGAACTTACGCCGCCCGCGCGGGCACCCAAACTATCGCCGTCCTGATCGGAACCGATGGCAATCGCTCCTTCCGCCACGCCGATGGCGCTATTGCCTATGGCAATTGCCGCGTTGACCGGTGCAGCTCCAAGGCCGCGGCCTCCGGCCAAAGCGTTGTTTCCCAGCGCGACATTGCCGGTTCCGTTGGTGGCAGCATTATGCCCCAGCGCGGTGTTCCCGGTGCCGCCGCCCGCGTCCGCTTCGGTGCCGCAGGCAAGGTTGGTGTCCTCGCCGTTTTCGTCCGCAGCGCCGCCGTCATTGTCGGAACCGGCATCCGCCACACCGTCATTGTCGCGGTCGAGCAGGCAGGTTTCGGCCTTTGCTTGCCCGGGGGCGACGAACAGGCCCGAGGCGGCAAGGGCCGCCGCCATGGCGCCAAGGCTGGCGCGGGGAATGGCAAGGCCGAGGCCGATGGTGCGCGTGGGATAATGCATAACGGGTTCCTTCCAGAATGATGAACATGGCGAGTGCGTGGCCCGGGTGTTTTTCTGGAGAGACAGGAACGACGCGCAAAACCGGACAGGCGACGCAAAATTTCTCTGCCGCGCCGCCGCCGGGTGCGATGCGAAAGGGCTTGCCTCAGGCTTGCGAAAGAAGGATTGCAATACAGCCGCTTCCAGCCGCTGGTGCGGGGCGGAGACGGTTTGCGATCAGAGCGGTTTTCGGCGGGGGACGATGCGGGCTGACGATTGGGAGGTCCTCGAGGGGATCATTGACGAGGCGCTGATGCTTCCCGCCGGGGAGCGCGCCGGATTTCTTGCCGGCAGGCTCGGCGACACGCCCCAAGATCGCGCCAGGATCGACCAGATCCTGTCCCGACTGGCGGAAGCCGAGACATTTCTGGAACCGTCCGAACCGATCGAGACGAGCCTCAGCACTGCGGTTCCGGCACGGATCGGGGTGTGGTCGATCGGCGAGGTTCTGGGCCAGGGTGGCATGGGCACGGTCTATGCTGCGCATCGGATCGAGGGCGGCTTCGAACAGGCTGGCGCGCTCAAACTGATGCGCCACGATGCGGCCATTGACGTGGCGCGGTTCGAGTCCGAACGCCAGTTGCTGGCACGGCTCGACAATCCCGGGATTGCCCGCCTGCTCGATGGCGGGGTCAAGGCCGACGGGCAGCCCTGGATGGTGATGGAGCGGATCGACGGCACGCCCATCGACCAGTGGTGCGAGGCCCGGGGCAGCTCGCTGGCCGATCGCATCGGCCTGACGCTCGGTGTGCTCGACGCGCTCGGCGCAGCGCACAGGATGCTGGTGCTGCACCGCGATCTCAAGCCGGGCAACGTCCTGGTCGACAGCGAGGCGCGGGTGCGGGTGATCGACTTCGGGATCGCCAAGCGGATGGACGGGGGCGATCAGACACAGGACATCCTGCCTCTCTCTGCCCCCTATGCCGCCCCCGAACTGCTGACCGGTGCGCCGCTCGGTCCGCCGGTCGATGTCTATGGTGCAGCCGCCATTCTCTATGAACTGGCGACGGGCCGCCCGCCGATCGATCTGGCCGGCGTGCCGGTGGCGCTGGGCATCGGGCGGGTGCTCGACGTCGCGCCGGTGCGGCTCGCGAGCCTGCGGGCCGAGGTGCCGGTGCTGACCGCCGCGCCTCAAGGCCTGGTGGCCGACCTCGACGCGATCCTGGCCAAGGCGCTGCGCAAGGAAGCAGGCGAACGCTATCCCGGCCTCGATGCACTGGCCGATGACCTGCGCCGTGCGCTGGATGGCCGCCCGGTGACGGCGCGTTCGGGTGATCGCGCCTATCGTCTGCGCCGCCTCGCGTGGCGGGCGCGCTGGCCAATCGCCGCGGCGAGCGCGATCGTGCTGGCGCTGGGGGCAGGGCTGATCGGCACCGAGATCCAGCGCCGCGAAGCGGTGGCCGCACGCGATGCGGCGCTTGACGAGGAACAGCGCAGCGATGCCGTGCGCCAGTCGCTCTACCTGTTGCTGGCCGAAAGCGTCGAGGCTGCGGGAGCCGAAGGCACTCCGCGCGATGTGCTGGATCAGGCGACCCGGCGCATCATGGCCGAATTCACCCGCGATCCGGCCGAATCCGCCCGCGTCCTCCACGCGCTGGGCGAATTGCATTTCTATCTCGGCGACTACGAGGCGGCCAAGGCTGCGCTCTCGCCTCTGATGGGGCAGAGCGAGGATACGGTGCCTGGCGATACGCTGGCCGCGGCGCGCTATGACATGGCGCAGACCATGGTGCGGCTGGGCGAGGTCGATGGGGCTCGGCCCCTGCTCGCGGCTGCGCAGGCTTTCTGGCAGCGTGATGCCGCGAAATGGCGTGCAAGGCTGATCGACAGCCGGCTGGTCGAGGCCCAGATCCTGCGTGCAGGCGATCCGGCGGCGGCCGCCGCCATGCTGCGGAAGGCAACTTCAGAGCACGCCGCGATGCACGGCACGACCAACCGGCAGGCCGGGGTGTTCCAGAACAATCTCGGTGTGACCCTGCTGGCTGCCGGTGATCCCGAAGGGGCCGCAGCCGCGCTCAGGAAGGCGCAGGCGATCTGGCAGGCCACACGGCTGACCGAAACGCCCGATGCGCTCAACACCGCCAACAATCTTGCCGCGCTGGAGATGCTTGCCGGACGACCCGCCGCAGCCGAACCGCTGTTTGCCGAGGCGGTGCGCCTGCGCCGCCAGCTCTATGGCACTTCGGCAGGCACGGCGGCGCTGCTGAGCAATCACGGCAAGGTGCTGTTGCAGCTGGGACGCGCCGCAGAGGCGGAAAGGCTGCTGGCCGAAGCCGTGCCGATGTCGGCGCAATTTGCCGGCGCGGGATCGATGCAGCATGTTGCGGCGCTCGCCGGGCTGGCCGATGCGCGGCTGGCAACCGGCGCTCCGGATGCTCTCGCACTGGCGCGGCAGGCGCTTGCCGCAGCCGAGCTTGGCAAGTCTCTGCCCCCAGCCAAGGCGATGGCATTGCTTGCGCTTGCCAAGGCGCAGAAGGCCAGCGGCGATACCGCGGGCGCGCGTCAGTCCCTGAAGGGCTTCGATATGATCGCACCGGGCCTCGGTCCGGCCGGAGCGCGGATGGTGGAGGCCGCCAAGGCGGTGCGTGCGGGGCTCTAGGCCGCCGCGGCATCCTCGGCAGCGTCGCCTTCCATGGCGTCCAGCAACATGGCCTTGGCCTTGACCCAGTCGCGCCGCACGGTGCGCTCGTTGCAGTCGGTCAGCGCGGCGACCTCGCGTTCGGAATAGCCGCCGAAAAAGCGCAGCTCCACGATCCGGGCAAGCCGCGGGGCATAGGCAGCCAGCCGTTCGAGCGCAGCATCGAGTGCGACCAGCCGGTCATCGCTTTCCCAGTAGATCACCGGCAGATCGTCCTCGAAGCTTTCGATCGCCTTGCCCCCGCCCCGCTTGGCGGCAAGCCGTGCAGCGGCGTGGTTGACCAGCACCTGCCGCATCGCACGCGCGGCGGTGCGCAGGAAGTGCGCTTCGTCGGCAAAGCCATGGGCGCGGCGCAGCTTGAGGTAGCATTCGTTGACCAGCGCGGTGGAGCGCATCGTCTCGCCCGCACCGTAGCGCCAGCGCAGATCGCGCGCGATCCGTTTCAGATGCGGATAAAGCGCATCGATCAGCGCGGCATTATCTTCGTCACGAACCATGATCCGTTCGCCCCCCATCTGTCCAGAGCTATCGCGGGCCTGCGTGTTTGTCACGGATTTTGCGGGACATAGACGAGTGCGACCTGCCGCGGATCCTTGTCTTCCATCGGCGCGACAGGGCTCGCGAGCACCGCCTTGCCGCTGTCCGGGTCGGCAATCGCGCGCTCGTCAGCGGTGCTGTACGCCATCACCATGGCGAGGGTCGAAAGTGCGGTTAAGCGGCGCATGATGTTCTCCTTGAAAGGACGGGTTGCGGAACGACCGGCAAGGCCGATCACGCGGCTATCCGCCCCGTGAAACCGAGCCCCAGCCCGGCGCTCATCGTCAGGCCGGCCCAGCGCCGTTCGACAAGCGGTTCGAGCGCGGTGTGGAGCTGGCCTGGCGGGGTGCCATCGGCCAGCCTTGCAGCGAGCGCGGCAAGCTGCTGCGTGATCTGGGCAATCCCCTGTCCCAGTCGCGGCGCGGTCTGCAACAGGGCGTCGCCGACCCGTGCCAGCGGGGGCAGCGCCGCGGCATGGGCAATCGCGGTGCGGCGGGCGAGCGGGCTGTCGTGGCGCAGCGGTGAAGCGCGCAGCGTGATCGCACCGATCCGGCCCAGCCAATGGGCTCCGGCGCCCAGCATCAGCCGGTCGAGCGCGGCCGCCGGATCGGGAGCTGCGCCGCTCGCCCCGAGCGCGCGATCCCGCAGGGTCAGGCGCACCACCCCGTCCGGTCCGCGCAGCAGCATCGCGGATCCACGGACGCTTCTGCAGGCCAGCAACCAGGGCGTGTCCTGCCCGTCATTGCTGCCGGTCCAGCTCCAGCAGCGATCGGTGCCGGAGAGTTCCTCGATGGTGACAGCCACCCCGGCAAGCCGACCCAGAAGATGGCCGCTGCCGCTGGCATCGACCAGCAGATCGGCAGTATCGTGATACCCCCGCGCGCTCCAGCGCCAGTCGGTGCGGCCGGAGGGCGAGGCAAGCCGCACATCCTCGCGCCACGCCACGCCTGCTGCCGCTGCGACGTCGGCAAGGCTGGCGCACAGGGCTTCCGCGGAAACGACCGGCCGGGCCGCATCGTCGCGGCGCCCGCTGTCGTCCCACACGGCCGCCGTGCCGAACGCCCAGCCATCCAGCGGCGCGCCGGTCAGCTGTTCCAGTTGTGCCATCACCGCAGCGCTGGTGAGGTGCGCGTGCCGCCGGTGGCTGGCGCGTTGCGCAGGAGGGCGGGCGCAATCGACCTGCCAACCCGCACGGGCGAGCACAATGGCCGCGCCAAGCCCGGCAATCCCGTCACCCATCACCAGTGAGCGCGGGGCTCTGCCTGATCCCGTCACCGCGTGCTCAGCCCTGCTCGGTCGGAACGCCAAGCCCGCGCCCGCGCGCGCCCTTGGCGTCGACCATGACGAAGAACACCAGCCCGTTAGCCGCCCGCCCGCGACCAAGCGTGTCGCAGACAACAGGTCCGAGCGCACGGCTGATCGCCTCCTCCGGCAAAAGCATGTCGCCCGGGAAGAACATGTCGCCCGGGAAGAACATGTCTCCGGGGAAGAACATGTCTCCGGGAAAGAACATGTCGCCCGGGAAGAACATATCCCCGGGGAAGGCGACCTGCCCCGGCGAAAGCCTGAACCCGTCAGATGCGAAGACCTCCTTGATCCTGCCGCCTTCGACCCGCCCGGCGAGGAACTGCGCCATGACCGGCCCCGACAGCCGGGCGCGCAGCCGCACCGATTTGACCAGCGCGGCGCGCAGCTTCTCGCCCGAAAGCCGCGCCAGCCCGCGCGGATTGGCGAGGCTGATCTCGATGACATCGCCCTCTGCCCCCAGCGCGGCGGTGCCGGTGGCGAGACCTGCCGCAACGAAGGTGCTGGCGACAATGAAGGAGCGGCGGGATATGGTCATGACTTGTCCTCCTTGACCGGTGTGCCGGTTAGCCGCCGGCCTGCGCGGCGAGGCATTCGCGGATCTCGGGCAGGGCGTTCTCGATCGCCTGCGGGGTGGCGAGCACCCGCACCGAGGATGCAGTGAGCATATCGACATCATCTTGGCTCATGCCGGGCGCGCGCAGGCTGCCGGCCCGCTTGATCCAGTACGTCGCCGTGTCGCTGGTGATCCCGGCCACCTCTTCGGGCAGGCCATCCTTGATGACGGTGCGTGCGGCGAAGGCCGCGCTGATCACGCCCTGGCATTTCCACGCCTGCTCAACCTCGGCGCGGGTGCCCTCGATCACCGGCTCGGCCGCTGTGGGCGCGGCAGCTTCGGCAACGATGTCCTCGCTTGCCCCGGATGGAGCCTCGCCCCCGCAGGCCGACACCAGGCTTGCCGCAATCGCGGCGGTCAGAACTGAAACACGCATCGCATTCTCCCTTCTGTCAGCAAGAACCGGAACGGATCGGGAAAGCGGACATCGGGGCCGCAGATTTTTTGCATCCCCGCATGTCCGCTTTTGCGGCTGGTTCCTGTTCTCACCGGCAATGGCGCGCGATTGTCCGCGTCCGGGAAGTGAATGGGGAGAATGAGCGATGTTACGCAAACTTGTTGTGGGCATGGCGGCGGGCGCTCTGGCGCTGTCGCCGTTCGTGGCTGCCGGGATCGCCGCGCAGGGCAATCCCGCCGGATCGATCACGCTCTACAATGGCGAGGATCTCGGCGGCACGGGTGTGGTCATCACCCGGGATACGCCGAATCTGCAGGACGTGCCCGCCGACGAAGGGTTCGACTCCACCGCCAATGATTACGCCTTTTCGCTCAAGACCGAGGGGCGCTGGCAGGTCTGCATGGATGCCGGCTACAAGACCGGGTGCATAATCGTCGACGGGGAGATGACTTCGCTTGGCGACAAGGGCGGCTCGATCAGTTCGGTGCGCTACATCGGTCCGAGCAAGAAGGTGGCGGCGGCCGCCCCGATGTCGCCTGCTGCCGGACCGGCGCCGGCCGCCGAAGACGACTGGCAGCCGATGTACAATGTCGATCTGTTCGGCAGCGATTACCGCGAGATCGCCTACACCGCACCGGGCAGCAGCTGGAAAACCTGCAAGGCCAGTTGCGATGGCGACAAGCAATGTCAGGCCTGGACCTATGTCGGGCCGGGGCGCACCGAGCATGGCGAATGCTTCTTGAAGGCGGTGGTGCCCGAACCCGCCGAAAGCGAATGCTGCATCTCGGGGGTCAAGGGCGGGGCAAGCGCGCGCGGCGCAGTGGGCAATGACGCGATCGGGCGCGGCCTTGGCCGGCTCGGCGAGACCGCCACCAGTGCTGCAGAGGACGAGCTGAATCAGGCGGTCGATCGCAAGGTGCGCGGCCTGCTGGGCAAGATCATCGATTGAACCGGCCGGGGCGTGGTCCTGGGCCACGCCCCGTCAGGATCATGCAATCGCGGCCTCGACCGATCCGATACCGGCGAAATCGGCGCGGATTGTGCTGCCCGACGATACCGGGTGCACGCCGGTGATCGCACCGCTGGAAATCCACCAGCCACCCTTGAGTCCGATGCCCCGGCTGACAAGGTTGGCGATCAGGAACCGCGCTGCTCCGAAGGGTCCGTCGAGCATCGTCGCGGTCGTCGCGCGCCCGACTTCGGCCCCGTCGATCGCCAGTGTCACCTCAACGGTATCGAGTTGTCCCCACTGCGCCCGCGGGACCACCTTGCCAAGCAGCAGGCCGGTGTTGTTGCCATGGTCCGCAATCGTCACGCAGGGCCCGTCGGCATTGATCCGCGCATAGGGCGACGAGGCGATCTCGATGCCGATGCGGACCTCGTCGATCCAGTCCATTGCGGCTTCGGGGTTGGTCGGCTGCGGCCCGTTGCGCGGCGCGAGACGCAGCATGAATTCCGCCTCTGCCGCTGCAAATCCGCCCTCGAACACGCGGAAGGCGCAGCGATCATCGGTGGCCGTCACAATCGCGTCGCGGAATGCCGGGCCGACCAGACGGTCTGCGCCAAGCAGGGCATCGTTGGGCGGGGCGATGCGGCCGACCTTCCAGCCGCCGATCTCCCGCTCCCACATCGACAATGCGCAGTCCTGGATCGCATAGGCGCTCGCCAGATCGAGGGGGGGACGGCCGGGAAACCGGCTGATGGCAGTGCCATTGCGACGCGCGGCGACAAACGCGCTAGCGATGTCCCGAGCTTCGGAATGCACTGTGATCCTCTCGTCCTCTTGCCCCACAGACCGGAGCCTTGGCGAAAAAGGAAACCGGTGTCAAAAGCTTTCTGCGCACTAGCGCGGTGGACCCGGCGCGGCAATTTTTGCATTCGCCGATTTGCT
This sequence comes from uncultured Porphyrobacter sp., assembly GCA_964594845.1. Taxonomy (GTDB): domain Bacteria; phylum Pseudomonadota; class Alphaproteobacteria; order Sphingomonadales; family Sphingomonadaceae; genus Erythrobacter. The sequence goes on from CAZQOO010000002.1 coordinate 48,414, forward strand.
CTCTAGAAGGGCGCTACAGCAGAAAAAGGCGTTCAGAGCACCGACGATGTCCAAGCAAGGCAAGACGCCAACGATCAATGACGTGGCCCGGCTTGCGGGCGTGTCGAAGAAGACTGTCAGCCGGGTGATCAACCGCTCCGCGCTGCTCAGCCAGGATACCCGGACCAAGGTCGAGGCGGTGATCGCCGAGCTGGGTTATGTCCCCAATCCGCAGGCAAGGGCGCTCGCGCTGCGGCGCAATTTCCTGCTCGGGTTGCTGCACGACAACCCCAACGCCCAGACTGTCTTGAAGGTGCAGGAGGGCGTGCTCGACGCGATCCGCGACACCGAATTCGCGCTGGTCGTGCGGCCGGTCGATCGCCATTCGCCCGCGATGCTCGACGACATCCGCCGTTTTCTCGAACAGCAGCGGCTCTACGGGGTGCTGATCCTGCCGCCGATCTCGGAGAATGATGCGCTCGCTGAGTTGTGCCTCGAAATGGGCTGCGGCTATGTGCGCATGGGCTCGGCGATGCTGGATGACGCGGATCACATGGTCGCTTCGAACGACCGCGAGATGGTGGAGGCGGCGGTGGAGCATCTGATCGCGCTCGGACACCAACGGATCGCGCTGATCGAGGGGCCGGAGGGGTTCCGTTCGGCCCACGAACGGCGCGAGGGCTTTCTGGCCGCGATGGCCGCCCACGGGCTCGCGGTTCCGGCCGATGCGCGCGCGCAGGGCACCTATCGCTTCGATTCCGGCATCGATGCTGCCGCCCGCCTCCTCGATGCGCCTCAACGGCCGACCGCGATTTTCGCCAGCAATGACGAAATGGCCTCGGGCGCCTTCCACGCCGCCCGCCAGCGAGCCTTGCGCGTGCCGGACGACCTGTCGATCATCGGCTTCGACGATTCGCCGATTGCGGCCCATATCTGGCCACCGATGACCACGGTTGGCTGGCCGGTGCGCGAGATGGGGCGGGCGGCCGCATTGAAGCTGATCGCCCCTGACGACCCAGCCGCCGATCAGTCCCGCTTTCCCGCCAAGCTGGTCAAGCGACAGTCGGTCGCTCCGCCCCCCGAAGCTCGGGACGCATGAAATGCGAGGGTTGAAACCCTGCCCGCTTTGTGGCTACACAGGCGTCATGACACCGGTTTCCCAATGCAGGACGCTCCCATGAAGATCGCGCTCATTACCGAGAACAGCCAGGCCGCCAAGAACTCCGTCATCCACGACGCGCTGACCGCCGTGGCCGAGCCGCTGGGGCATCAGGTGTTCAATTACGGCATGTATTCGCCCGAGGACGCTGCCTCGCTCACCTATGTCATGAACGGACTGCTGACGGGCATCCTGCTGAACAGCAAGGCGGCCGATTTCGTGGTCACCGGCTGCGGCACGGGGATGGGCTCGATGCTCGCCTGCAACGCCATGCCGGGGGTGTTCTGCGGCCTCGTGATCGACCCGACCGACGCCTTCCTGTTCAGCCAGATCAACGCCGGAAACGCCGTCTCCATGCCCTATGCCAAGGGTTTCGGCTGGGCGGCGGAACTGAACCTGCAAGATTGCTACCGCAAGCTGTTCGAAGGCGAACCGGGCGCAGGCTATCCCAAGGAGCGCGCGGCGATCATGGCGGTCAACCGCGGCAAGCTTGCCGATCTCAAGGCGGCGAGCTGCCATGACATGCTGACCGTGCTCCGGAACGTCGATCAGGACCTGCTGCGCGCGGCGACCGCTGGTGAGAAGTTCGCCGAGTACTTCTACCCCAACTGTCAGGACGACAGCATCGCCGCCTACCTCAAGGCGCTGTAAGCGGCACAGGCGGGAGGGGAAGTCATGGCGATATCATTCGACCTCACCGGCAAGCGCGCGCTGGTGACCGGGGCCAATACCGGGATCGGACAGGCGATTGCGGTCGCGCTGGCCGGTGGTGGGGCGGACGTGGCGCTCGCGGGACGCAGCGCAGCCGATGAAACGCTGGCACTGATCGCGGCGACCGGGCGCAAGGCGGTGGACCTGCGTGCCGACCTGTCCTCGACCGCGCCGGTCAGAGCACTGGTCGATGATGCCGTGGCAGCGCTCGGCGGGCTCGACATCCTCGTCAACAATGCCGGGATCATCCGCCGCAACGACCTCGCCGACTTCACCGAAGAGGACTGGGACGCGGTGGTCGACACCAACCTCAAGACGCTGTTCTTCCTCAGCCAAGCCGCCGCAAGGGTGATGGCGGCGCAAGGTTCGGGCAAGATCATCAACATCGCCTCGCTGCTGAGCTTTCAGGGCGGTATCCGCGTGCCGAGTTATGCCGCAGCAAAGTCCGGCGTGGCGGGGCTGACCAGAGCTATGGCCAACGAGCTCGCGCCCAAGGGCGTGCAGGTCAACGCCATCGCGCCGGGCTACATCGCCACCAACAACACCGCCGCATTGCAGGCCGACGAGACCCGCAACCGCCAGATCATGGAGCGCATTCCGGCCGGGCGCTGGGGCAACCCCGAGGACATCGCCGGGGCGGCTGTGTTCCTTGCTTCGCCTGCATCGGACTATGTCACGGGGCATATCCTCGCGGTCGATGGCGGCTGGCTGGCGCGGTAACTTCGCCCCATGCACGTCACCTGCTTCGGCGAGATCCTGCTGCGCCTCTCGCCGCCTGACCGGCAGATGATGGTTCAGGCCCGCAATCTCCAGCTTGAGGTGGGCGGGGCGGAAGCCAATGTCGCCTCGGCCCTCGCATCGCTGGGACATGATGTGCGCTTCGCTGGCGTGGTGGCGGACAATCCGCTCGGCGATCGCGCGCGCGCCGCGTTGCGCAGCTGCGGGATCGACGTGGGCCACGTCGCCCGCGCGCCCGGGCGGATGGGCCTCTATTTCCTTGAAGCCGGATCGGGCCCGCGCCCCTCGGCGATCACCTATGACCGTGCGGGCAGCGCCTTTGCCGAAGCCGCGCCGGAGAGCATCGATTTCGCGGGCGCGCTGGCAGGGGCGCGGCTCATGCATTGCGGGGGGATCACCCCGGCACTCGGCCCCGGCGGCGTGGCGCTGGCACGGGCGGCGCAGGATGCGGCCAAGGCGGCAGGCGTGCCGATCTGCTTCGACGGCAATTACCGTGCGCAATTGTGGGCCGCATGGGACAATGACCCCGCGACGATCCTGCGCGAACTGGTCAATGACGCGACGATCCTGATCGGCAATCACCGCGATATCGCGTTGCTGCTCGGGCGGCCGTTCTCGGGCGAGGGCGAGGCGCGGCGGCGCGAGGCGGCAGAGGCGGCCTTTGCGGCCTTCCCCAACCTCGAACTGATCGCCTCGACCGCGCGCCATCTGGTTACAAGCGATCATCACCGGATCAGTGCAAGGGTGGATAGTCGCGCGGGCAGCCATCAGACCGAGGAAATCGACGTCACCGGCATCGTCGACCGGATCGGCACCGGCGATGCCTTTGCGGCAGGGGTGCTCGACGGCTGGCTGGCGGGGGGCGATCTGGCGGTGATGGCGCAGCGCGGCCTGGCGCTGGCGGCACTCAAGCACAGCATCCCCGGCGACATGTGCCCGGTCAGCCGCGCGATGCTCGACAGCTTCAGCGCCGGTGCCGGCGATGTCCGCCGCTGAGGGCCTGAACCGCCGCGCGGTGCTTGCGGGCGGAGCCGCCATGGCAGCGCTGGGCGCAGTCCCCGCGCGCGCGATCACGGTCGGCCTGCCTGAGGTTCGGGCACCCTCGGGCCATTACATCGGCACCGTCATCCACGATCCGGCTCACCCGCCGACGGTCCGCGCGCTTCGCTATGCCGGGATCCGCTACGCCCGTGCCGAGCGGTTCTGCGCACCCGTGCCGGTCGTGTCGAACAAGCCAATGGCCGAGCAGGAAACCGCTTTCGGCCCCGCCTGCCCGCAACCGGGCAAGGCCTACCAGCCGCAATCCGAGGACTGCCTGTTCCTCAACCTGTGGGTACCGGCAAATGTCCAGGCGGCCCGCCTGCCTGTGATGGTCTATTTCCACGGCGGAGCCTATTCCGCCGGGAGCGTCACGGATCCCCTCAACGATGGCGCGGCGCTGGCGGCGCGCGGCGATGTGGTGGTGGTGACGGTCAACCACCGGCTGAACGCGCTGGGGTATCTCTACATGCCCGATGTCTTCCCTGACAGCGGCAACGCCGGGCAGCTCGATCTGATCGCGGCGCTGGAATGGGTGAAGCGGAACATAGCGGCCTTCGGGGGCGATCCGGACAATGTCACCCTGTTCGGGCAGTCCGGCGGGGGCGCGAAGATCGCGACGCTGATGGCGATGCCCGCAGCGCGCGGCCTGTTCCACAAGGCGATCACCATGAGCGGCCAGCAGGTCACCGCCTCGGGGTCGATCAATGCCCGGCGGCGGGCCGAGGCCTTCCTTGCGCGGCTCGACAGCGATCCCGCGGGCGCCCCGGTCGAGGCCCTCGTGGCCGCGCTCGATGCCACCGATCCGGTGCTGGGCGGGCGGGTCTATTTCGGGCCGGTGGTGGATATGCGGCACCTCCACCGCCATCCCTTCTGGCCCGACGCGCCGGAGCAATCGGCCCATATCCCGATGCTGCTCGGCAACACCGTCGCCGAGACGCGTGCCTTCTATCCGCCTGAGGGCCGCGTGCTGAAGGGTCTGACCTTCGACAATCTGGCTGAGCGGATCGCGCCCGAAATGCGGGTCGATCTGGAGCCTGCTTGGGTGGTGGAGCAGTTCCGCGCCCGCTATCCCGATGCCGCCCCCGAGACCCTGTTCCACCGCATCGTCACGCCTGCGCGCAGCTGGCGCGGACAGGTGGAGGAGGCCGAGGCGCGGGCACGGCAGGGCAAGGGCAACACCTTCGTCTACCAGCTCGATTTCGAGGACGCGCAGCACACCGACGACATCGGCTTCGCCTTTGGCACTGTCCCGAACTCGACGCCCGCACAGGCAGCGATGAGCGCCACGATGATGGACGCCTTCGTGAGGTTCGCCCGCACCGGCGATCCCGGCTGGCCGGCCTATGATCGCGAAACCCGCCGGACGATGATCTTCGACCGCGACAGCCGCGTGGTCAGCGATCCGCGCCGCTGGGAGCGCGAGCTTTTCGCCCGCGTGCCCTATGTCCAGCCGGGCACCTAGTTGGGATAGCTGACGATCAGATCGAGCGGTTCGGTGCCCAGCTGACGGATCCCGACCACCGTGCCGCGATAGAGATAGGCCGCCATGCCGGGTTCAAGGATCGCCGTGTCCCCGTCCGAGACGACCTCGCCCCTGCCCGCGAGAACGTAATAGACCTCGTCATGATCGATGGGGTGTTCGTCGATCGCCGCGCCCGGGTGAAGCACGCGGCGGCGGAATTCCATGGCACGCGGTGCAGGAACGGCATCGGAGATGCGATAGGCGGTGCTCGTGCCGATGGATCCGTGTGGCGGAGGTTCCTCGCGGCGGACGTCCGCCTCGCGGACCACCACCATCGGGCGGGGCGGCGCCGGCGAGGCCGGCGCTGCGTCGGCATCGCCCGCCAGCAGCAGCGCAGCCAGCGCCGCCAGGATCACTTCGCTTGCGTCCGCATCTGCCGGTCGCGCGGGGAGAGGTGCTCCTGCGCCCCGGGCTTCTGGCCCGGCCAGACGCCCGATTTCGGCGTCATGGTGGCCATATCCCACTCGGCCTCGACGAATGGTGCCGCAGTCGGCGCGATCTCCGGATAGCCGCCGACCTCGCTCTCGTCGTCGATCACCTCGCCCCGCCCTTCGGCGATGAAGAACAGCACCCGCAGTTCCTCGCTCCCCCGGTCCCAGGGCCGCGCGCCAGCGGTGGCGAGCAGGGTGGTCTCGACGTCTTCGGCAGGCAGGATCGTGTACCCGTCAAGGCTGGCGAGCGGCTTCTCTGCTGCGATCAGCCTGGCCTGCGTCTTGCCGTAACGCCCGAACATCGGGAGCGGGTTGTCGAGCCGGTCGACCGCGATGTTGTCGCGCCCGTAATAGGCCAGGTCACCCACCCCGCCGAGCATCAGGAACGGCAGGCCGGGATCGGTATCATTGCCCCCGCGCATGACATTGCCGACCGCGGTGATCTCGCCGGTGACGTGCGGCTGGCCGGCCCATTCGAGATCCATCAGATTGTAATGCACCGCTCGGCGCATCGGATTGTAGATCAGATTGTTGACCATCAATACCTGCGCGCCGCCCTTCACCAGCGGACTGCGTTCGACATTGTGGGCCCAGATGTTGCGATCGAAGACGATGCCGGTGGCATTGTCATGGACCAGCGAGCCTTTGGAGTGCTCGCCCTTGGGGTGGCTCGAATCCGCCAGGCCTTCTGCCGCGAGGTTGAGGCGGAAGACGATGTCGTGGCTGGTGCCGGCGCGCCATTCCTCCACCGTCTCGCCGGTGAACCGCGGGCCGGAGGCGGACATGTTCTCGTCGATGCCCCACAGAAAGGTGCAGTTCTCGATCACCACCCGCGCGGCGCGCACGGTGGAGAGCGCGTCGGCCTCCCACCCGCTGCGCTTGGGCTGGCCGTCCGCACCGGTCAGCACGCGGAGGTGCTGGAGCTTCACGTCATGGGTCTTGATGTCGATCCCGCCCTTGATGATCGTGATGCCGGGGGCGGGCGCGGTTTGCCCCGCGATGGTGACGAAGGGATTGTTGATGTCGATGCTGGTGCGACCGAGATCGATCACCCCGCCGACCTCGAAAACGATGATGCGCGGCCCCTTGGCTCTGATCGCGGCGCGCAGCGACCCCGGCCCGTCGGCAGCGAGGGTGGTGACCCTGATGATCCGTCCGCCCGCACCGCCCTGCGTCGGGTCCTGCGGATGGGCCGCGGCCTGTTGCGGCAAGAACACAGCAATAAGCGCCAGCGCCGCAAAAAGAGCGAAAAACCCACGCATTTCCGTCACTCTCCCAAGTTCGCCCACGCTGCTTGACAGAAACGGCAGGGCATGGCAATCCATAATGACACCGGTTACCAAAATCGGGGCGGGAGAGATCAGGGGATGTGTCGGTCGCTTGTCGGCCTGGACGGAAACCGGTGTCACTCTCTCGGGAAAACAGAGGGAGTAGGCTGCGTGTCAAAATTTTCCGGGATGTTCCGTTTCAAGGTTGCCCTTCTGGTGGGCAGCGCCGTGTTCCTGCCGACGTCCGCGCTGGCCCAGGCGGCCGATGCCCCCGCGAGCGAGGGTGACGCTGCCAAGGACATCGTCGTCACCGGCTTCCGCAGCAGCCTCAATGCCGCGCTGGGGGAAAAGCGCAATGCGGTGAATTCGGTCGATGTCATTCTTGCCGAGGACATCGCAGACTTCCCTGACCTCAACCTCGCCGAATCGATCCAGCGCATCCCCGGCGTCTCGATCGACCGTGACAACGGCGAAGGCCGCACCATCACCGTGCGTGGTCTCAACCCCGATTTCACCCGCGTGCGCATCAACGGGATGGAGACGCTCTCCACCACCGGCTCGACCGACAGCTCCGGCGGCACCAATCGCGGGCGCGGCTTCGATTTCAATACCTTCGCCTCCGAGCTGTTCCGCAGCATCAAGGTGTCGAAGTCGCCCAATCCTTCCACCGAGGAAGGCTCGCTCGGCGCGGTCGTCGACCTCGCGACCTCGCGTCCGCTCGACTATGGGGGCGGCCTCACCCTCGCCGGATCGGGGCAGGCGCTCTACAATGACGCCTCCCGCCAGGTGAACCCGCGCATCGCGGCCCTGGCCAGCTATGCGAACGACTCCGAGACCTTTGGTGCGCTGGTTTCCGTCGCGTGGACGCCGCGCGACATCGTCGAAGAAGGCTTCAGCACCGTGCGCTGGGCGGGCAACCCCGTGCCCGCTGCCGGCGCCGCGCAGAACTTCACGCTGCGCAACGCCTTCCAGAACGAGGCGGCCTTCCCCGATGCCGCCACCGCCTTCTTCCCGCGCATCCCGCGCTACGGCGTGCTGACCTCGGATCAGGACCGGCTCGGCATTACCGGTTCGCTCCAGTTCGCGCCCAGCGAGCGGACCACCATCAGCCTTGACCTGCTCTATTCGAAGTTCGCCGGCACCCGGCGCGAGGAATTCCTCGAAGTCATCTCCTTCAGCCGCAACAATGCCGCCGGCATTCGCGAAACCGACATCGTTGCACTGGAAGTCGATCGGGCCACGCGCAATCTGGTGCGCGGCACCTTCGATGATGTCGACGTGCGGATCGAGAACCGGCTCGACGATCTGCGCACCGAGTTCAAGCAGGCGACGCTGGAAATCGAGCACCAGTTCTCGGACCGCTTCAAGGTTCGCGCGCTGGGCGGCATCTCGGAATCCGACTTCGACATCAGCCAGCAGACGACGATCATCGCCGACGCGCTCAATGTCGATGGCTATTCGATCGACTTCAGCGGCAACCGCAATGCGCCGCTGATCGATTACAACATCGACGTCACCAACCCGGCCAACTTCCTCGTCAACGAGGTGCGCGACCGGCCGCAGTCGACGCTCAACGGTTTCCGCACCCTGTCGCTCGAAGGCGACTGGGAGATGACCGACACGATCAGCCTGCAGGGTGGCGGTTCGTGGAAGCGGTTCAGCTTCGAGTCCACCGAAAGCCGCCGTGACCGCGTGCTGACCGCGACCACCGTCGTGCAGCCGTTCGTGCTGACCGCCGCGGACTCCGCGCTGGCCCGGCTCGGTTCGGGGGCGCCCGGACCCGATGGGAACGATCGCACCTGGGTGGTGCCGGACATCGAAGCGATTGCTGCGCGGGTCGGCCTGTTCACCGGCAACTTCCCGCTGGTGCTCCAGAACGGGGCCCAGAACGAAGTGGTCGAGAACGACTATGCCGCCTTCCTCCAAGGCTCGCTCAACACCGAGCTCGGTTCCTGGGGTCTGCGCGCGGTCGCCGGGGTGCGCTATGTGCGCACCGAGGTTTCATCGACCGGCATCCTGAGCGGCAACACAGTCTCGGTGGACAACAGCTATACCGACTGGCTGCCGTCTGTTTCCGTCGTGCTGGAGCCGACCGACAAGCTCCTGATCCGCGCCAACGTCGCCCGCCAGATGGCGCGCCCGACGCTCGCCAGCCTGACTCCGGGCGGCAATTTCAACCCCTTCGGCCAGACCCTCAGCTTCGGCAACCCGCAGCTCGATCCGTTCCGGGCGAACTCTGTCGACTTCGGCGTGGAGTGGTATTTCGCGCCTGAAAGCCTGCTGTCGGTGACGGTGTTCTACAAGGACATCGAAAGCTTCGTCACGCGGGCGACGGAATCCGTGCCGTTCAGCTCGCTGGGCCTGCCTGACAGCCTGCTTGAAGGATCGCCCTCGGGTCCGGACGACATCTTCAACGTCACCCGCAACGTGAATGGCGAGGGCGGCGATCTCAAGGGCATCGAAATCCAGTACCAGCAGCCCTTCACCTTCCTGCCCGGCGTGCTGAAGAACTTCGGCTTCCTCGGCAACCTGACCCTGCTCGATTCCGAGGTGCCTTACGGGACCGGGGCCAATCTGGTGCGTGACCAGATCACCGGCCTGTCGCGAACCGGGTTCAACACCACGCTTTATTACGAAGACAAGAAGTTCAGCGCGCGTGTGTCGGGGGCCTATCGAAGCAATTTCCTGACCCGTGTTCCGGGGCAGAACGGCAACGACATCGAAGGCACGCGCTCGACCTTCAACGTCGATGCGGCGATGAGCTATGCCGTCACCGACAAGATCCGGGTGACGCTGGAGGGCATCAACCTTACCGACGAGATCCGCCCGCAGTTCGTCGACAGTGTCGGGGATCGTCCGGTGACCTTCAACCGCACCGGTCGCACGGTGCTGATCGGGGCACGCTTCACCTTGTGATCACTCCAGCGTGGCGGGGCCGGCGTGCCTCGCCGTCCGCCCTTGCCCTGTGTCTGCCGGGATGAGCCGTTGATTGACCGTCGCACTGCCCTGACCGGCCTCGGGCTCGGCATCGCTGCTCCGGCGCTGGCCCGCCCGGCAACACCCGCCGCTGCCGCTGACACGGCCGGAGTCCCCGCCGCCGAGCCCGACGAATGGGTCGCACTCTGGCCGGGGCCGGTCCCCGGTGCGCCGTCCAGCCTGCCGCAAGAGCAGGTGGTCGAACGTTCCACCGATCCGGTCAGGCCCGACCGGATCATGCAGGCCATTGCCCGGCCTCGCATGGCGGTGTTCCGCCCGGACCGGCCCGGTGGCGCGGCGGTGCTGATCGCACCGGGCGGCGGCTATTCGCATGTGGTGATCGACAAGGAGGGCTTCGAGATGGGGCGCTGGCTGGCGGCACGCGGGATCACCGCCTTCGTGCTGTTCTACCGGCTGCCGCATCATGGCTGGGCCAGCGGGCCGGATACGCCGCTTGCCGATGCCCAGCGGGCGCTGCGCATCCTGCGCCAGCGCCACGCGCAATACGGTTACGATCCGCAGCGGATCAGCATCATGGGCTTTTCCGCAGGCGGCCATGTCGCAGCCACGCTGGCGACACGCTTTGCCGCGCCAGTCTACGCCGCCATCGACGCTGCCGATGCGCTGCCGGCCCGGCCGGACGCTGCGGCGCTGATCTATCCGGTGATCTCCATGGACCCGGAGCTCGCCCACCCCGGATCGCGCGAAAGATTGCTGGGCGCCGCTCCCCCCGCGGCGCTCGAACTGGCGCATTCACCCGATCATCATGTGCCGGTGGATGCGCCCCCTTTCTTCCTGCTTCATGCCGAGGACGACCGGGCGGTTCCGGTCGGCAATACGCTGGCGATGCGCGCCGCGATCCTGGCGCGGAGGCTGGCCGTTGACACCCATCTCTATGCCAGCGGCGGGCATGGCTTCGGGATCAGTCGTGCGGCGGGCAAACCGGTGGCTGGCTGGCCCCAATTGTGGCATGCATGGGCGCAGGCGGCAGGTGTGGCATGACAGCGGCGCGGCGCGAGGTTCTCGCCGGGATGGGCGGACTGGGCCTTGCCGCCACGCTGCGGGCCCCGGGTGCATCTGCCGCGCCAGTCAGCCCGCTGCACGCGTCGCGGCAGCGGGGCTTCGACAGGCAGCGCATCGCTGATCGCGGCGATGGCACCTTTCTCAATCCGGTGCTCTCGGGCGACCGGCCCGATCCGGCGATCCTCAAGGACGGCAAGGATTACTACCTCACCTTCTCGACCTTCGATGCCTATCCCGCTCTCACCATCTGGCATTCGCGCGATCTGGTGAACTGGCGACCGCTGAAGCCAGCGCTCACGCGCAATATCGGCGCGGTTTGGGCGCCCGGCCTTCACAGGCACCAGGGCCGCTATCTGCTCTACATCCCGGTCAAGGCGCGGCCGGCCAACGACATCTTCGTTGCCCACGCCGAGCGGATCGAGGGCCCGTGGAGCGATCCGGTGCCGCTTGGCCTGCCCGATCACATCGACCCCTGCTTCGTGCAGGGCGAGGATGGCAGCTGCTGGCTTTTCCTATCGGGCGGAGACCGGGTGCGGCTGACCGACGATGGCCTCGCTCTCGCTGGCGCGGTGGAGCACGTCTATGATCCGTGGCGCTATCCGGCCGACTGGGTGGTCGAGAGCTTCTCGCCCGAAGGCCCCAAGATCCATCGCATTGGCGGCTGGTATTACATGCTCACCGCCGTGGGGGGCACCGCCGGGCCACCGACCGGGCACATGGTGATTGCCGCGCGCTCGCGCTCGGTCCACGGGCCGTGGGAACATCACCCCGGCAATCCGCTGGTGCGCACCGCCAGCCGCGACGAGGCGTGGTGGTCGCGGGGCCATGCCTCGCTGGTGGAAGGGCCGGACGGGCGCTGGTGGGCGCTCTACCACGGCTACGAGAACGGCTACTGGACCCTGGGCCGGCAGTGCCTGCTCGATCCGGTCGAATTCACCGACGATGGGTGGTTCCGCATGACCGGCGGCGATCTGGCGCAACCCATTGCCAAGCCTGCGGGCGGCGAGGCGGTGCCGCACGGGATGGCCCTGAGCGACGATTTCTCCAAGCCGCTGATGCTGGGCAGCAAGTGGGCTTTCTTCCGGCCCGGTCCCGATGAAGCCGCGCGCATCCGCATGTCCGGGGACGCGCTGCTTCTGGCGGGCAAGGGCGATACGCCTGCCACCGGCTCGCCTCTGCTGCTGACCGCCGGCGACCGCAGTTATGCCTTCGAATGCGACATCGAGATCGCTGCGGGCGGCTCGGCCGGGCTGGTGCTGTTCTATGACGAAAGGCTCTATTGCGGGCTCGGCTTCGACGAGCGGCGCTTCGTCACCCACCAGTACGGGATCGCGCGCGGCCGGCCGGCCAATCCCCACGGGCGCCGGATGCGGATCCGGATCACCAACCGCGAACACATCGTCACTATCGACACCAGCGCCGATGGCGGACACAACTGGGTGCGCTTCGATCGCGGGATGGAGGTTTCGGGCTATCATCACAATGTGCGCGGCGGGTTCCTGATGCTGCGGCCCGGCCTCTATGCGACGGGGCCGGGACATGCCCGCTTTCGCGATTTCCGCTTTAGGGCACTGGATGGCTGAGATGACAGCGAGGTTCACAGCAATGGTCGCGACGCGCAGGCCGACCCGGCGCGGCGTGCTTGGCGGCGGGATCGCGCTTTCGGTGGGCGCCATGCTGGGTGGCTGCAGCCAGCGGCTGGGCGGGCTGCTGACCGCGACCGACGGTCACCCCGCCGATTATCCGACAGTCCGCGCCGTCGAATTCATGGGCCGTTTTCTGGCTGAGCGGACCGGCGGGCGCCTCGGCATCAAGATGTTCGCGGGCGGCCAGCTCGGAAGCGAAGCCGACACGCTCGAGATCACCAGCTTCGGCGGCATCGATCTCAACCGGGTCTACTTCGCCCCGCTCAACTCGATCGAACCGATGACTTTGCCGTTCTCGCTGCCCTTCGTGTTCGATTCGGTCGATCACATGCGCCGGGTGGTCGACAGTGCGGTCGGCGAAGAGGTGCTGGCCTCGCTCGAACCGCACGGTCTGATCGGGCTTGCGATCTACGATTCGGGATCGCGCAGTTTCTACAACACCCGCCGGCCGATCCGCAGTCCGGCCGACATGCAGGGGCTGAAGCTGCGCGTGCCGGCTTCCGATCTGTCGGTGGCGATGATCAATGCGCTGGGTGCCAACGCGGTGCCGATTCCGCTTGGCGAGACCTACCAGGCGCTCGCGCAGGGGGTGATCGACGGGGCCGAGAACAATCTGCCCTCCTTCACCAGTTCGCGCCACTATGAGGTCGCCACGTTTCTGAGCACCAGCGACCATCTGTTCACCCCCGAAGCGCTGGTGATGAGCAAGGTCAGCTATGATCGCCTGTCGCAGGCCGACCGCGATCTGGTGCGCGAGGCGGCCCGCCGCTCGGTTCCCGAGATGCGGCGCCTGTGGGATCACCGCATGTCCGAGGCGCAGGCCCAGATCGCCGCCTCGTCGGTGATCGTCAACACCGTCGACCGGGCGGAATTCGCCGGACTGATGCGGCCGGTCTGGGATCGCTTCATCACCACGCCCCGGCAGCGGTCGGTGGTCGAACGGATCATGGAGATGCGCGGGAAATGATCTTGATGACACGAATCACAGACTGGCTGACCCGCCTTGCTGCGCTCGGGCTGGTGGCCATGGCCGTCATCGTGATCTGGCAGGTGTTCGGGCGCTTCGTGCTCGATTCCAGCCCGTCGTGGACCGAACAGGCGGCGCTGGTGCTGATGATCTGGTACGTGATGTTCGCCAGCGCCGCCGGGGTGCATGAAGGGTTCCATATCCGGATCGGGCTGCTCGAAGACCGGCTCGGGCCGCGCGCCGCGCCGCTGCGGCGGATCACCGCGCTGGTGGTACTGATGCTGGGGCTGGTGCTGCTGGTCTACGGGGCACAGCTGACCTGGCTGGTGCGCGGCAATACGATGCCCTCGCTCGGGATCAGCCGCGCCGTCGCCTATGTTCCGATGCCGGTATCGGGCCTGCTGATGGCGCTGTTCGCGCTGCCGCAGGTGCTCGATGGCAAGCCGCGCGGTGCCAACGGAGGGGATGACTGATGGAGCTGCTGGTCCTGTTCGGCAGCCTTGCGCTGCTGCTCGTCATCGGTGTGCCGGTCGCCTTCGCACTCCTGGGTGCCGCGCTCGCCTGCTTTGCCGTGATGGGCATTCCGCCAATCGTCGCCGTCCAGCGGACCGCCGCGGGAATCAGCGTCTTCTCGCTCATGGCCATTCCCTTCTTCATCTTCGCCGGAGACCTGATGTACCGCGCCGGGATTGCCGAGCGGCTGGTGCGCGTTGCCGACGCGGCAATCGGCCGGATGCGCGGGGGGCTGGGCGTGGTCGATGTCGGTGCCTCGATGATGTTCGGTGCGGTCTCGGGCTCGGCCATCGCCAGTGCCTCGGCCATCGGATCGACGATGGTGCCGCTGATGAAGGAGAAGGGCTATCCGGTCGACTTCGCGGTCAACGTCACGGTCACCGCGGCGATCGTCGGACTGCTGATCCCGCCCTCGCACAACATGATCATCTATTCGGCAGCCACGGGGCTCGGCGTCTCGATCGGCGATCTGTTTCTGGCCGGAGTGTTCCCGGGGCTGCTGACCGGCTTCATGCTGATGTTCACCACCTGGCTGGTGGCCCGGCGGCGGAACCTGCCGCGCGGCAGCTTTCCGGGCTGGCGCGTCTTTGCCCGCGCGCTGGTGCTGGCGGTGCCCGGGCTGATGACCGCGGTGATCATCATGGGCGGCATCCTGAGCGGAATCTTCACCGCCACCGAAAGCTCGGCTGTCGCCGTGCTCTATACCGTGCTGGTCGGCGTGCTGGTCTATCGCAGCCTCGGCTGGAGCGCCTTCTGGGAGGCCGCGGGCAAATCGGTGCGGACCGCGGCGATGGTGCTGCTGATCATCGCCGCGGCCACGGCGTTCGGCTTTGCCATGGCGCTGCTCGAAGTGCCGCAGCAACTGGGCGCAATGATCGGTTTCATGACCGACAATCCGCTGCTGACGCTGCTGATCATCAACATCCTGCTGCTGCTGCTCGGCACCTTCATGGACATGGCGCCACTGATCGTCATCACCACGCCGATCTTCCTGCCGGTGGCCATGGATGTCGGGGTGGATCCGGTCCATTTCGGGATCATCATGATGCTCAATCTGGGCATCGGGCTGGTAACGCCGCCGGTCGGTTCGGTGCTGTTCGTCGGCTCGGCTGTGGGCGGAATTCCGGTCACGACGCTGGTGCGGACGATCATGCCGTTCTACCTCACGCTGCTCGCCGCGCTGCTGCTCGTCACCTATCTGCCCGCCCTGTCGCTCTGGCTGCCGGCGCACTTTGGCGGCTGAGCCGCGCGCCGGTTTCCGCGCTCACCTGCGGCGTGCAGGACACGACCGGGGCGTCAACCGTTCCAAAGCACTTTGCGCACGTTACTGCGTGATGCGCTTTGCCTTGCCGATCGCCTGCGCGCGAATGTCCTTGCGGTGGAACGGCAGGCGGTGCCAGCGCTTCTCGGCGTAGGCGCGGGTCTGGTCGGCGGCGTGGGGCGAGGCGGGGTCGGTCGACTGGCTGTAGCTCAGGATCGCGTCGGCGACCGGGCCCTTGTCGTCGAAGCCGACGATCTGGATGTAGCTCGTCCCGTGGCGCGGCACGAGCCGGCCGTTGGGCGCGCGTTCGGATTCCTGCATGTTGAGGATGCCGAGCGTGCCCGGCCCGCCGTGGATCGGGATCGCGGCGTTGCCGGCCATCACCTGCTGTTCGTCACCCCACCGGGCGTCTAGCGCCTGACCGGCCTGCTCCATCTCCGTGACCGTCGCGGCGAGGGCTTCGAGCAGCTTCACGCCCGTCTCGCCCTCGGTCACCAGATCGCGCGGAGTGGTGACGGGATGTGCGGGATCGAACGGTACGGCCCATAGCCCCTTGATCCGCTCGGCCTGCGGCCAGAAGGCGCGGAACAGGCGCGCGCCGCGGCTGTCGGCATCGAACCGCCGGTCCCACTTCGCCAGCGCCGCGCAGCCGCGCGCCGCCGCGTCTTCGGCCTTGGCGCACAGGTTCAGCAATTCGGGCATGGCCATATCCGCTGCAAGGCTCTTGTTGCCGAAGGCGAGGGCCGCCGCGCGGGCATGATCGAGCTTGCCTGCCGCCAGCATTGTCTCGGTCTCGGTGAAGTTGGAACGGGTGCGCAGCGTGCGCGCGGTGCGGTATTCGCCGAGGATCGGCGACAGCTCGGGATGCGGCATCGCCGGGTTGCTGATCCAGTAGCTGTCGTTGGAATTGGTGAGGTAGGTATTGGTGAACGTGATCGCCTGATCAATGGCCGGCATCAGCCCCGGCACCGGCGTGCCTTCGGCGACATCCCAGTCGCAGCCCGCCTTCGACCCGTCGAGCAGGATCGCGAATTCGGCGAACAGGCCGGAAATTGGGGTTGAACAGGCCTTGACCTTGGCCGCCGAAACGTTCGGCACGGCGGTGACATCGGCGTGGAGCGCGCCGCCATCGCGGTCGGCGGCAATGGTGTTGACCCATGGAATGCCAAGCGTTTCGGCCACGGCTTCCTTGATCTCGAGGACATTGTGCGCCTCGCCGATCCGCAGCCAGGTCTCGATCCCGCGCTGGTTGCCGCGGTTGGCATCCTTCAGGGCAAAGGCGTTCTGCTTGCTCCAGGTAATGCCGCGATCGGGGATGATGAACACCGGCCCGAAGCGGGTGGACCAGAGCGTGCGGGTCACCGCCGGCTGGCCGTCGGGCATCGGCACGGTCACGGTCTGGCTGGTCATCGCCTCGCTGGCACCATCGACCATGTAGCGGGTCGGATCGGCCGGATCGAGTGTCAGTTGGTAAAGCGTGAAGTGCCGCGCCTCGGTGACGGTGTGGGTCCAGGCGATGTCCTTGTTGAAACCGAGCGTCGGCATCGGCGTTCCGGCCAGCCCGACGCCCATCACCTCGTAGCCACCGGGGCCCTTGACGTGCATCTGCCAGAAGCGGTTGGGGCCCTTCCACGGGAAGTGCGGATTGCCGATCACCATCCCGCGCCCGTCGGCGGTGACGTTGCCGCCGAAGGCCCAGCCATTGCTGCCCATGCCCAGTTCCTTCGGGTTCGGCATGGCAATCGCGATCTTGGGCGCGGGCGTTCCCGGCGGGGCGGCATTGGCGATCGCGGGGGCAAGGTTCAACGAACTCGCCAGCAGCATCTGCTTTTCGTTGAGCCGCAGCATGTCGTCGCCGGTGATGGGCCGCACCCAGGCCTTTCCGCGGCATTCGGCGGGGATGCCGTCGGCGCCTGCGTCCCTGAGGAAACGGTTGTATCCCGCGACATAGCCATCGATCAGGTCCTGCGCGCGCGGGCTCAGCGTCCTCGCGCCCTCGCGCAGGGCGGGCAGATCGATGACCGCGCGGAAGAACACGTCCGAGGACAGGTTGTCGACCTGCTGGAAGCCCAGCACTGCCTTGGCCTCGGGGCCGAAATGGCGCGAGCGTTCGCCAGCCACGGTCGCGAACTCCTCGGCCAGCAGGCACAGGTTGTCCTGCGCATAGGCATAGGCGACCCCGTAGCCCACGCCGCGCCAGTCGCGCGCCTCGATGTGCGGGATGCCGTAGGTGGTGCGGGTGATGGTCGCATCGTAGCGGGGCTTGGCCTCGACCGCAGGCGCCGCCAGCACTGCGGCGCAGCCCGCCGCCCAGATCCCGATCCGCTTCATCGTCTCTCTCCCGTCCACCGTTATCCGGTTGTGGGAAGAAACCTATCGGGATGCCGGGCAAAGTAAAGGGGCGCTCCGCCGCATTGGCGAAGCGCCCCCTCCTGCAAACGGCCTGTCTGCGATCAGAACGAGGCGGTGATCGAGAACACCACGGTCGCATCCGAAATCGAATTGCCCGCCAGCGTGGCGAAGTTCGGGCGGATGAGGTTGGCTTCGGCTTCCGAGATGTCGGTGTCGACATAGGCGGCCGACAGGGTCAGGCCCGAGATCGGCACGATGTCCACGCCCAGCGACCAGTCGAGATAGGTGCCGGTCGGCGCGATGCTGGTGCCGTTGGGGCCAAGGCCGGGGTTGCCGTCCGAATAGCCGATATGGGCCTTGAGCGTGATCGGCGCGCCGCTGATCCCGTAAGTGGCGTCGCCCGACAGGTAGAGGTTGTCTTCCTTGTCGCCCGGATCGGCCGGAGCGCCGACCGGGAAGGCATTGCCCAGCGCTTCCTGCTTGGGCGCATAGGCGACGCCCGCCGTCAGGCCGAGCCCGCCGACGCTGCCCGAGAGCTTGGCGTAGAGTTCGGCAAAGTCGGTGGTGTCCGCGCCGCTCGGGTACATGTACCACACGAGGCCGGTGTCGAGCGTGCCTTCGCCAATTCCGAACTTGTAGCCGGCGATCAGGTCGAGCTCCATGTTGGCGCCGCCAAAGGTGCCCCAGCCGGCAAGGTTCGAGCCCCACGCACCGACGTAGAACCCGCTTTCGTGGCTGACGGTTATGCCGCCCTGCACGGCCATGCCTTCGTCCGACTGCGAGACGCCGCGGAAGCGGTAGTCCGAGGTCAGCGTGGCAGCGCCGGAGATGGTGATCGCCGGGGTGTCGTCTTCGGCCTTGCTGGCGGCGGCGAGGTCAACCGGCTCGATCGCGCGCAGCATGGCGGCGCTTTCGTCCTCGGCGAGGGTTTCCTGCTCGATGGCGGGAGCGGCGGTTTCCGTCTCCCCGGCAAAGGCAGGGGTGGAAAGGGTGGCCGCGAGAGCGACGGCGGAGAGCGCCGAGGCAAAACGGATGGACATAAGGAACGCTCCATGAAGAGGATTGGATCGTTCCACCTGCGTGCCGCGCAGGGCCTGTTATCCTTGCCGACCAACCCGCCGAGGCGGTGTCGCACACGAATCTGGCTCCCGTCGCTTACCTTCAGATATACGAAGGTAGCGCGAAAGCACAAAGCTTATGTGAAGGGGCTCCCCGACATTATCTTGTTGCGTGTCATGAATGCATCACTTGCGCAGATATGCGGCTGGGGGATTCCGGCGTTTGCGGGGGATGGTTCTCCGTGCTGGCGAGGAACGGCCGGAGCCGGAGCGCCGGCCGTTCCTGCGGATGGTCAGGGCCGTGCGACGATCAGAACGACCAGCCCGCGGCGAGCTTGTAGAAGTCGCCGTCGTTGCCGCTCTCGATGTCGGCACCGGCGGTGAAGCGGGCGAAGAAGCCGTTCTTGGTGGTGAACTGCACATAGGGGCCGACCCACTGATAGACCCGTGCGGTCGATGCGCCCGGATAGGTGGTGCGGGTGTTGCTCAGCAGCTCGTAGTGCAGGCCGGCCGAGAAGTTGCTCGAGAATTTGTACCCGGCGTTGACCCAGGTGTGCAGGAAGTCGAGCGCGGCATCCTTGTTGCGGTTGGCGAGCGCAGCGTAGTAACCGCCGTAGAATTCGGCCTCGAAGCTCGAATCCGAATAGTTGATGGTCAGGCTCGGCACGATGCCGTCGGCGAAGTTGGAGCCGGTGCCGGTCGGCACGTCATTGGCATCGAGCACCCCGCCCGACAGCAGCGCGCCGTTGGTCAGGCCCACCTGCGGCTTCACCATCAGCTTGCCATCGGCGAGGATGAAGTTGGCGCCGATCCCAAACTCGGTCCACAGGTCGCTTCCCGAGGGGGCATTGCCGGCGAGCGCGGTCGAAGCGAAGCTCGGGGTGGTCCAGAGGATCCCGTAGAAGCTCAGGTCGACATTGTCGCTGACCGGGATCAGGCCGTTGAAGGTCGGGTAGAAGCCGAAGAAGGCATCCTGGTTGAGGACGACGGTGAAGCGCTCCTGGCGCTCGGTCGGGGCATCGCCCTGCACGGCGGCCGCGGCGGCAGCGGCGATCGCCGCGCTGCTGACGGCGACTTCGCCATTGCCCGCGGCAAGGCCCGGGGCAGCGCCGGTGGCGGTGAGAACGACGGGGGTGGCTTCACCCTTGGCGGCGATGGTCACGCCCGACAGGGTCTCGCCCGAAGCGGCATCGAGCGTGGCGGCGGCCTTTCCGGTCAGCACCACCGGAGCGGCGGTTTCGATCGCGGTCGCGGGGCCCTGCGCCAGCGCGGGGGCGGAAAAAGCGGCAGCAACGGCAAGCGCCGAGGCAGCGGAAGCAAAACGGATGGTCATGTGGAACGCTCCATACGAGAGGTTGGGATCGTTCCGCCTGCGTGCTGCGTCAGTGCCTTCTTATATTGCGAATGTGCACTGTCCGCGGCAATGAAATCCCATATCATTGCCGCGGTTCCGCACAATTCTTCAATAAAGATGATTTCAAAGATTGTTTCTATTGTGTTGCATCAATGAAACAAATTCAATTTCTCAAGTATTCGTTTCGAATAATATTCAATTATACATCCATACGTATCTACGAACCTTTGCAGTAACGGCTCACGCAGCGTTGCGCAGGCTCTCCATGTCGATCACGAAGCGATACTTGATGTCGCTGGCTTCCATCCGGTCATAGGCGGTCTGGATGTCCTGCATCGCAATCAGTTCGATATCGGGCAGGATGCCCTTGGCGGCGCAGAAATCGAGCATCTCCTGCGTTTCCGCGAGCCCGCCGATGCCGCTGCCGGTCAGCACCTTGCGGCCCAGCAGCACGCCGGTATGCACCTCGGGCATCATGTCGATCATCCCGACCAGCACCTGCACCCCGTCGATCCGCAGCAGGTGCAGATAGGGCGTGACGTCGTGGCGCACCGGAATGGTGTTGAGCACCATGTCGAAGGTGCCGCGCGCCGCCTTCATCGCGTCCTTGTCGGAGGTGTTGAGGAAGGCGTGGGCGCCGAGCTTCTCGGCATCGGCGCGCTTGCTTTCGCTGCGGGAGAGCACGGTCACTTCCGCACCCATCGCCGCCGCCAGCTTGACCCCCATGTGCCCGAGCCCGCCGAGCCCCGCGACCGCGACCTTGCTGCCCGGGCCGACCTTCCAGGTGCGCAAGGGGCTGTAGGAGGTGATCCCGGCGCACAGCAGCGGGGCGGCTTCGGCCAGCGGCAGGCTGTCGGGCACCTTGAGCACGAATTCCTCGCGCGCGACGATTCTTTCGGAATAGCCGCCATAGGTGGGCGAGCCGTCGCGGCGGTCCTTGCCGTTATAGGTGCCGGTCATCCCGCCCGAGAGGCAATATTGTTCGAGATCGGCCTCGCAATGGCGGCACTCCATGCACGAATCGACCATGCAGCCGATCGCCACCCGGTCGCCGACCTTGTGCCGGGTGACACCTTCGCCGACCGCGCTGACGATGCCGACGATCTCGTGGCCCGGGACGATCGGATAGACCGTCCCGCCCCAGTCGTTGCGCGCGCTGTGCAGATCGGAATGGCAGATGCCGCAATGGGTGATCTCGATCAGCACGTCGTCATGGCGCAGGCCGCGGCGGGTGATCTGCATCGGGCCGACCCCGCTGTCGGGCGCCGACGCGCCATAGGCCTTGGTCGGGTATTCGTTGGTCTGGGTAGCCATTCGACGTCTCCTCAAGAGAACTGGTTCGAACCCGCAGGGTTCGCAAGGGCGACTGCCCGCCGGCCGGTAGGCCGCCCCCGCGGAGGCGTTGGCGCAGCCAACTAGCCGTGAGCGATCATTTAGGCGGCATCCGGATCGCCCCATCCAGCCGGAACTGGTGGCCGTTGATGTAGCTATTGCGGGCGATCTCCAGCACCAGCGAAGCGAATTCCTCCGGCTCGCCGAGGCGCTTGGGGAAGGGGACGGAGGCATTGAGCTGCGCCCACATCGGCGGGTTCCTGTCCTTCATCCCCAGCATCAGGGGGGTGGCGAAGATGCCGGGCATGACCGAATTGACCCGGATGCCGAGGTCCATCAGATCGCGCGCCATCGGCAGGACGAGGCCGTTCACCCCCGCCTTGCAGCTGCCGTAGATCACCTGGCCGATCTGCCCGTCCTGCGCCGCGACGCTGGCGGTAAGGATGATGCAGCCGCGCTCCCCATCCTCGTTCACCGGGTCGGCATTGGCCATGCCCAGCGCCGAGATCGAGGCGACGCGGTAGCTGGCGACCAGAATTCCTTCCGCCCCGAAGGCGTAGTCCGCGGTGGAGAGGCGCTTGTAGGCACCCGCCTCCTTGTCCCAGCCGAGCGTCTTGCCGCGCCTGCTGGCCATCGCGCAGTGCAGCGTCACGCGCTCCTGCCCGTGGGCGGCGCGGGCGGCGGCGAAACCGGCTTCGACACTGGCCTCGTCCATGATGTCGACATGGTGGAAGGTGCCGCCGATGTCGCGCGCATGGGCCTCGCCCGCCTCGTCGTTGATGTCGAAGATGGCGACCTTCATGCCGGCATCGGCAAAGGCCTTCGCGCTCGCCTTGCCCAGCCCGCTCGCGCCGCCGGTCACCACCGCGGCCATGCCCGCCTCGATCTTCATTGCTGTCCTCTCCTTGACGTCTTTTGTCTCTGGCTAGGCGCTTAGCTGCGCCTGCGCCAGCTGTTCAATTGAGGCATTTGCGCAACACCTGCGCGAGTCATTGATCCGTCACCATGCGGTCGCTCGCCTGTCACGGCGCGGGATTAGTCGCGGCCCCGACACCGCCCGGATCAACGGGCGAGCACAGGGGAATACTGTAATGATCCGCACCCGCCTTCTGCTTGGCAGCGCCGCTGTGGCGCTGGCCGCCACCACCGCTGCGCCTGCCTTTGCCGGGGACGCCGCCGACCCGCAGGCGCTTGCCACCACCGTCCAGTCTGGCGGTGCGATCGCCGAGACCGACGAGAGCGAGGACGACAAGGTCCAGACCGCCAAGGAAATCGTGGTGCAGGGCTCGATCGGCTTCCGCAACCGCTCCGACGCGGCCGAGCCGGTGCTGGTCTATGACGAGGAGTATTTCCAGCGCTTCGAGCCGCTGACTGCAGGCGATGCGCTCAAGCGCGTCCCGGGTGTCACCTTCCTCTCGGACGTGATCGAAAGCGACGGGGCGCGGCTGCGCGGCCTTGATCCGGGCTACACCCAGATCCTCATCAACGGCGAGCGCGTGCCGGGCGGCCAGTCCGACCGTTCCTTCTTCCTCGACCGCATCCCCGCCGAACTGATCGAGCAGGTCGAGATCGTGCGCTCCTCCTCGGCGCGGCGCACGGGCGATGCAGTGGCGGGCTCGCTCAACATCAAGCTGCGCGATGGCTTCGCACTCGATGGCGGATATGTCCGCGCGGGCGGACTGTTTTTCGATGATGGCGAGTTCAAGCAGTCGGGTGGCTTCTATTACGGCGGCGAACTGGCCGGCGGGCGTGTGCTGATCGGTGCCAACATCCAGGGCCGTTACAACCCCAAGGAAAAGTCGAGCCTGCGCTATGGCGACAGTCCCGAAAACAATCCTGACTTCGCCACCGACGATTTCGACAACCGGGAAGACCAGACCGATACCCGCGACGGCACCGACTATGCCTTCAACGCCAGCTGGGGCATCGAGACCGAGACCACCGAATTCGAGATCCTCGGCAATTTCGTGCGCACCGAGCGCACCGAGGACGAGCGTTCGTTCGAATACAACGATCCGACTGCGATCAGCGGCCCGGTGCGCGCGACGCCGGCGGGCAACCTGCTGACCGACAACGCCAACATCAACGACATCACCACCGAAAGCTGGGCGGTGATCGCCAAGCTGGATCAGGAATGGAGCCTCGGCGAAACCCAGCTGCGCGTCGGCTTTTCCAAGTTCGACGATCTGCAGGACGAGTTCGAATACGAAGTCGATTTCGACCGTTCGAGCCCGCGTTTCACCGGCGATCTGGTGTTGCAGGACACCAACGACCAGGAACTGTTCATCAATCTCGAACAGGAAATCGAGCTCAACGACAATATCGAATTCGCGTTCGGCGGGTTCTTCCAGAACAAGGAGCGCGTGTTCCGTCTGCAGGAAGTGCGCAGCCGCTTCAACCTGACCGCCGCCGACCGTCAGGGCTATGACCAGTTCAGCCGCAACCCGGGCGAATTCGTGCCCAACCCCTTCCCGCCGCTGGGCGACTCCGCCTTCAACCGCATCGAGGAAGACCGCCGCGATCTCTACGCGCTGGTCGAGGGGGAATTCGACAACCTCACTTTCGAGGTCGGGATCCGCTGGGAAAACACCGATGTCACCGTAACCGACTTTCTCGTCGGCGGCGCCGGCACGATCGAGAGCAGCTATGACGAATTCCTGCCGTCTGCCTCGATGAAGATCGAACTGGGCGACGGGCGCATCACCGTTTCGGGTGCGCGCACGCTGCGTCGCCCGAACTTTGACTTCATCACCCCCGGTCTGCTCGAAGCCGAATTCGGTGACAACGACTTCCTCGGCAATCCGCTGCTGCTGCCCGAGACCGCCTGGGGCGGCGATCTGGGCTACGAGCACAAGATCGGCAAGACCGGGATCGTGGGCGTCAACGTGTTCTATCGCGATGTCACCAACCTGACCGAGCTTTCGACGCTGCTCGATCCGGTCACCGGCCTGCCAGTGGAGGGTTCGGAAGGGCAGGGCACCTTCATCTACACCCCGCGCAACACGGGCAATGGCGAAGTCTACGGGATCGAGTTCGATGCCTCCTTCAGCCTTGCCTTCATCGGCCTGCCGGACACCGGGGTGTTCGGAAACCTCGCGCTGCTCGACAGCAACATCACCGACGAGTTCGGCGAGCGCCGCTTCAACGACCAGTCGAAATACGTCTACAACTTCGGCGCGATCCAGAACATTCCGAGCTTCGGCGCGGCTTTCGGGGCGACCTACCGCAAGCAGGGCACGGCCTTCGGGCGTCTGGTGGGCGAGGAAGTGACCACCCGCTACGGCGCGGATCTCGAAGTCTTCATCGAAAAGCGCTTCGGCGACAGCTTCACCATCCGCGCGGTCGGATCAAACCTGCTTGACGGGACGAAGGACGAGGACTTCAACAAGTTCAACACCGTCGCCGATCAGGTGAACCGCGATTTCGACGAATACGAGCTTGAAAGCGAGCGCGCCGGGCCGGTGTTCCAGGTCGTTGCCCGCTACGC
>CAZQOO010000002.1:73331-78737 GCA_964594845.1 uncultured Porphyrobacter sp.
GTCGGCACCGACAAGAAGGGCGGGCTCTACGTCTATGACCTCAAGGGCGCGCAGATGAGCTTTCTGCCCGCACCTGGGCTCAACAATGTCGATCTGGTGGAGATCGAGCACGGGCGGGTGCTGGTGATCGCCAGCGACCGGAGCGATCTGGCGAACGTCAACCTGTTCCTCGCGCTGCTCGACACCGCATCGGGCAAGCTTGCTCCGGCGGGCAGGATCGCGGTGGGGCCGGGCGAGGGCTATGGCATCTGCATCGCCAAGCCCGCCGGCAAGGACGAGATCGTGGTGTTCAGCGCGCCCAAGAACGGGACGATCTATCGCACCACGCTGACCGGCACCGCCAAGGGCCGGGATTTCGCCGCCACCACCACGACGCTCGCGCAGATCGCGAGCCAGCCCGAGGGCTGCATCGCCGATCCGCGCACCGCGACGCTCTATATCGGCGAGGAAGACGCCGGGATCTGGGCGATCGACATGAACACCGGCGCCAAGCGGCTGGCGGCGGCGGTCGATAACCGGATGCTGGTCGCCGATGTCGAGGGCCTTGCCATCGCACCCGAAGGCAGCGACGGCGGCTTTCTGGTCGCCTCCTCGCAAGGCGACAATGCCTATGCCGTGTTCCGCCTGCCGGAGGTGACCCCGCTGGGCCGCTTCCGCATCGCGCAAGGAACCTTCGGCAGCGTCGAGGAGACCGACGGGATCGAGCTCGACAATCGCGATTTCGGCCCCGATTACCCGCGCGGCATCTTCATCGCGCAGGACGGGATCAACGCGCCGCATGCGCAGAACTTCAAATATGTGCGCTGGGACGAAATTCTTGCCGCGCTGGAGGGCGGGGAGTAGGGCAAAGGGCATGACCCGGAACCTTCCTGCCGCCCCCGCCATCACCCCTTCCCGCCGCCGTTTCCTCGGCGCGACCGCCACCGCCTTTGCCGCGCTTGCCGCGAGCGGTTGCATGACACGCGGCGGGGCGTCGGCTGCTGCGCGTCCGGCTGCGGGCGGCTTTGCCGGCTATGGCGGTTTGCGCCCCGATCCGGCGGGCCTGATCGATCTGCCGGAGGGCTTTTCCTACCGCGTGATCTCGCGGCTCGGCGACAGCATGGACGACGGCGGCACCGTGCCTGACCGCGCCGACGGGATGGGCTGCTTCGACCTCGGCCCAGATGAAAACGGAAACCCCGAGATCGCGCTGGTGCGCAATCACGAACTCCAGCCGCGCCACGATGCGGGCGGCACGATCGCCAAGGGCTTCGGCAAGCGCAATGGCGCCTTCGTCCCTGGCGGCACCACCACCATCGTGCTTGATGCCGCGACCCTCACCGTCAAGCGCCAGTTCCGCAGCCTTGGCGGCACGATCCGCAATTGCGCGGGCGGCGTCACCCCGTGGGGCAGCTGGCTGACCTGCGAGGAAGCGCCCACCGGCCCCGGCCAGCCCTATGGCGACGGGCTGGAGCGCAATCACGGCTGGGTGTTCGAGGTTCCCGCATCGGCGCGCGGTCTGGTCGATCCGGTGCCGCTCACCGCGATGGGCCGCTTCAACCATGAGGCCGCCGCGGTCGATCCGGCCACCGGCATCGTCTACCAGACCGAGGACCGCGACGATTCGGTGCTCTACCGCTTCCTGCCCAAGGTGCCCGGCAAGCTGGCCGAGGGCGGACGCCTGCAGGCGATGGTGATCGAAGGCCTTGCCGATACCCGCAACTGGACCTCCCCCGCCATGCCGCTCGGCAAGGCCTTCCCGGTGCGCTGGGTCGATCTCGATGACGTGGAGGCTCCCAAGGACGACCTGCGCCAGCGCGCGGCGGCCAAGGGCGCGGCGCTGGTCGCGCGCGGCGAGGGGCTGCATATGGGCGAAAACGCCGTCTATGCCTGCTGCACCAGCGGCGGGGCGAAGCAGCTCGGGCAGATCCTCAAGCTCACCCCCGGCCTTGCCGGCGCGCCCGATACGGTCGAGCTGTTCTTCGAGAGCGAAAGCACCGATCAGTTCAACTACGGCGACAACCTCACCGTCGCCCCGAATGGCCACCTGATCGTGTGCGAAGACCAGTACACCGACGTGGTCGACAACCACATCCGCGGGATTACCCCGGCAGGGCTGGCCTATAACCTCGCGCGGCTGACCGCGCAGACCGAACTCGCTGGCGGGTGCTTCTCGCCCGATGGCCGCTGGCTGTTCGTCAACGTCTATTCCCCCACCGCCACACTGGCGATCACGGGGCCCTGGGCCGCCTGAGGCGCCGAGGGGACGGGGCGGCGCGTTGGACAGCTTCCTCTTTTCGCTGCTGATCGTCTTCGCGCTGGCGCTGGGCGGGCGTGACCAGTGGCTGGTGGCGCACTGGGCCGATGCGCTGGGGCAGCGCGCATCCCTGCTTGCAATTGGGATCGTCGCGGCCGCGCTCACCGCCGCGCTGATGGCCTGGGTCGGGGCCGGGTTCGCCGCCCAGCTGCCGCCGCGCGCCGCGCAGATGCTGGTCGCCTTCGCGCTCGCCATCGCCGCGTTCGAACTCGTCTGGCCGGTGAAGAGCGCCGCGCCGCGCGAGCCGACCCGTTCGCTCGGAGCCTTCGCCATCGTGCTCGCCGCGCGGCAGGTGGGCGATGCGGCGCGTTTTGCGGTGTTCGCCTTCGCCGCCGGGGCGAACCTGCCCGTCACCGCTGCGCTCGGCGGCGCGGTGGGCGGAAGCGCGGCGATTGCGCTCGGCTGGTCGCTGGGGGGCGAGAGCCTCGCGCGGCTCCCGCTTGCGATCATCCGCCGTTTGGCTGCTGCCTTCCTTCTTGTTGCGGCGCTGTTCATCGGATTGAACGCTCGTTACCCCGGCCTGTAATCGCTTTATCCGATTATTGCGAATTGGATAATTCCGAAACGGAATCCTCCCTGATCCGTTATAATGATGACATCGAAAGCGGCTCTGCCGTGCCGCCTGTCGTATAATAAAAGGAGGAATTCATGGCTGACGCCAAGACCAATTCGAAAGCCGCGCTTGTGGCCGAACTCAATGGCCTGCTCGCCGATCATTTCGCATCGTTCATCAAGACGAAGAATTTTCACTGGCACGTAAAGGGCCCGCGTTTTCGTGATCTTCACCTGTTGTTCGATGAACAGGCGCTCGAAATTCGCGACCAGATCGACCTGATTGCCGAACGGGTGCGCAAGCTCGATGCCGAGACGCTCACCTCGCTCGGCAGCGTGGCGAGCGCGACGCAGATCAAGGACCAGGACAGCGCTGCGCTATCGGCCGAGGAGATGATCGCCGAACTGCGCGATGACAACGCCGGCATGGTCGCGCGGCTCAAGGCGATCAAGCAGCTGGCCGACGCGGTTGGCGACAATGCCACCGGCGGGGTGGTGGACGGCTCGACCGACATGGCCGAACAGCGCGTGTGGTTCCTCAAGTCGCTGCTGGCCTTAGGACAAAACCTGCGCCAGATCAAAAAAATGGGCCGCTCCCGCTGACCGGGGGCGGCCCTTTTGCTATGGCCGGTGCATGACGCTGTTTGCCACCTACGAAGACGAGAACGACGAGGCGATTGCCGCATGGATCGCCGACAAGCTGAGGGTGCCTCTGATCTGGGGCAAACGACAGCCGGTGGCGATTGCCGTGCCGGGCGGCTCGACCCCGTTCCCGATCTTCGAGCACCTCGTGAAGCACGATCTCGAATTCGAGCATCTCACCGTCTGGCCGACCGATGATCGGATCGTGCCGGAAGATCACCCCGCCTCGAACACCGGCCGCATCCGTGCGCTGTTCGAGCCGACCGGTGCGAAGGTCAGGGCGCTCACCGAGGATTGCCAGCCGCCGAAATTCGAGCTGGTGTGGCTGGGGATGGGGCTGGACGGGCACATCGCCTCGCTGTTCCCCAATAGTGATCCCAGAGTGGATGATCCGCTGCCGGTGCGTCGAATTACGCCCGACCCGCTGCCGCCCGAAGCGCCGTTCGACCGCATCACCCTCACCATGCCGGCGCTGCTCAACTGCAAGACCATGATGTTCGTGATCCGCGGCAGCGACAAACTCGCGCTGTTCGAGGCGGAGTATGAAAAGCCGACCGGCCTGCCGGTCGGGCGTCTCGTGAACCACGCCGAAGCGCTTTGCCGCCCCAATATCTTCGTCTTCAACTGATGCCCGGCCTCCTGCCTGCCCCGCTCCACCGCGCCCTGCTGCCGCTGGCGCACGCGGTACGGCATTACTGGCGGCGCTGGCGCAAGGCGCCGATTGCCGGGGTGAGCGTCATCGTCACCAACCTTTCAGGCGATGTGCTGCTGCTCAAGCATTCCTATGGCCCGGATGTCTGGGGCCTGCCGGGCGGAGGACTGGGCAAGGGCGAGAACCCGCTCGAAGCCGCCCGCCGCGAGGTGCGCGAGGAGCTCGGCATCGAACTGGCGCGGATCGAGCCGATCGGCACGCTGGAGGAGGAACTCTCCGGCTCGCCCCACACCGCCCACCTGTTTGCCGGGGTATGCGACCGCCAGCCGCAGCCCGACGGGCGCGAGGTGGTGGTGGCGCGGTTCTTTCCCTCGCACTCGCTCCCCGAACCGCTGGGCAAGACCACCCGCGCACGGATCGCGGTTTGGCGGGCGCGGGGAACGCGGTAGGGCCAGCCGCAATTCCGTTCGTGCTGAGCCTGTCTAAGCACCGTCCTTCCTGAGGTCGCGCGAACGGGGAGAAGAAAGTGCGGCCCATCGACAGGCTCAGGGCGAACGGGTTCTACAACAATCTGAGTTGCGCTTCGTCACGGGCGGGCTTGGCGTCCTCTGCGCCTTCGAGATTGCCCAGCGTCAGCCCCATCAGCCGGATCGGTCCGCGCAACGGCAGTTCCGCCTCAAGCAGCGCGCGGGCGGCCTGCGCGAATTGCTCCCTGCCGCCGACATAGTCGGGCAGCGAGGTCGCGCGGGTCATGATCTGGAAGTCGGTGAACTTCATCTTCAGCGTTACCGTGCGGCCCCGCGCGCCCGCGGCTTCGATCCGCTCCCACACGATGGCGATGATGTTCTCCAGCGTTGCGCGCAGCGCCGCGCCACTGCCGATATCCTCCGAGAAGGTCCGCTCGCCGCCGACCGATTTGCGCACCCGGTGCGCGGCGACGGGTCTCAGATCGATCCCCCGCGCGGCCCGGAACAGATAGTCGCCCATGCTGCCGAAATGCGCCTGCAGAAAGGCGATGTCCTTGGCCGCCAGGTCCGCGCCGGTGGCGATCCCGAGCTTCTGCATCTTGCTTTCCGCCTTGGGCCCGACCCCGTGGAAGCGCCGGATCGGCAGGCCCGCCACGAACCGCGCGCCCTCGCCCGGGCGGATGACGCAGAGCCCGTCGGGCTTGTTCTGGTCGCTCGCCAGCTTGGAGAGGTCCTTGTTGTAACTCAGCCGCTCGCTGGAATTGAGCTTCGTCTTGGCGCGGATTTCCTTGCGGTTA
>CAZQOO010000003.1:0-6318 GCA_964594845.1 uncultured Porphyrobacter sp.
CGAAGGGGTCACCCCCGAAGGCTTCCGCAAGGTGTGGGAGCCGCTGCTCAAGCAGGGTCCGGTCGAGGTGCTGGTGTTCGGCGAGTTCGATCAGCCCGCGATCGTCGAGCAGCTGCGCAAGACCTTCGGCGCGCTGCCGCCGCGCGAGCCGATCCCGGCCGAGGTTGCCGCGCGGGTTCCGGCCTTTGCGCCGACGCCCGACAAGCCCGCCATCGTCACCCATCGCGGCGATGCCAACCAGGCCGCCGCCGTGGTCGCCTGGCCGAGCGGCGGCGGGGTTGCGAGCCTGCGGGAAAGCCGCCAGCTCGAAATCCTCACCCAGCTGTTCAACAACCGCCTGCTCGAAGCGCTGCGCGAACGCGCCGGGGCGAGCTATTCGCCGCAGGTGTTCTCCAAGTGGCCCGAAGACCTGCCGAGCGGCGGTCGGATCACCGCGCTGGCGCAGCTGGAGCCCGAATTCGTGCCGGTGTTCTTCGCCGAGGCGGATCGCATCGCCAAGGACCTCGCCGCCAATCCGCCGACCGCCGACGAGCTGGCACGCGTGACCGAACCGCTCGCCCAGCTGATCCGTCGCGCCTCGACCGGCAACCAGTTCTGGCTCTACAACCTTGAAGGCGCGACCAATGATCCCCAGCGCGCAAGCCTGCTGCGCACGCTGCTGATGGATTATTCGCAGACCAGCCCGCAGGTGATGCAGTTCCTTGCCGATCGCTACTTCGCCAAGGGCGTGCCGTTCCGGCTGGCGATCATTCCCGAAGGCCAGCAGCTGGCCGAGGCGCCGGCCGGCGGAACCGCCAGCGCGCGGGCCGCCAGCCCGGCGGCGGCGGGGCGCTGATCGCTCCGCCCGATTGCGACGGGCGGGAAATAAAGTTGTCGCAAGGGGCATTGCGGCTTTACAATTGAAACCCGCCTCCTGTAGCGGGCGGCGCCGCGCCACCTGCGCGTGACATGGATGGAAAGAGTTTGAACGTGCCCGAGACCTGGACCCCGGAGAGCTGGAAAGCCTGCGAAGCGCGGCATCTTCCGCATTACGAGGACGCGGCCGAACTGGCCGAGGCGGAGAAGACCCTGTCGTCCTATCCCCCGCTGGTATTCGCGGGCGAGGCGCGCGCATTGAAGGCCGATCTCGCTGCGGTAGCACGCGGTCATGGCTTCCTGCTGCAGGGCGGGGACTGCGCCGAGAGCTTTGCCGAGTTCCACCCCAACAACATCCGCGACACCTTCCGCGTGCTGCTCCAGATGGCGGTGGTGATGACCTTCGCCTCCAAGCGCCCGGTTGTGAAGGTCGGGCGCATGGCGGGCCAGTTCGCCAAGCCGCGCTCCTCGCCGACCGAGACCATCGGTGATGTGACTCTGCCGAGCTACCTCGGCGACAATATCAACGGCATCGAGTTCGACCCCGTCAGCCGCCGCAACGATCCGGCGCGGATGGTGAAGGCCTATTCGCAGGCCGCGGCGACCCTCAACCTGCTGCGCGCCTTTGCTGGCGGGGGCTATGCCAACCTGCGGCAGGTGCACCAGTGGACGCTCGATTTCATGGGCCGCACCCCGTGGACCGAAAAGTTCGGCCAGACCGCCGACCGGATCGGCGAGGCGCTCGATTTCATGGAAGCCTGCGGCATCGACCCGGCGACCGTCCCGCAGCTTCAGGGCACCAGCTTCTACACCAGCCACGAAGCTTTGCTGCTGCCCTACGAACAGGCCATGACGCGCAGGGACTCGCTCACCGGCGACTGGTATGCGACCTCGGCGCACATGCTGTGGATCGGCGACCGCACGCGCTTCCCCGGCTCGGCCCATATCGAATTCGCGCGCGGGATCGGCAATCCGCTGGGCATGAAGTGTGGGCCTTCTTTGGAGCCTGACGCACTGCTGCGCCTGCTCGACGATCTCAACCCGGGCCGTGAAGCGGGACGGATCACGCTGATCAGCCGCTTCGGCCATGACAAGGTCGAGGACGGATTGCCGCGCCTCGTGCGCGCAGTGCAGCGCGAAGGCCATCCGGTGGTGTGGAGCTGCGATCCGATGCACGGCAATGTCGTCAAGTCGGACTCGGGCTTCAAGACGCGGCCCTTCGATCGTATCCTCAGGGAGGTGAAGGGCTTTTTCGCGGTCCACCGCGCCGAAGGCTCGCATCCGGGTGGCATCCATATCGAGATGACCGGGCGGGACGTGACCGAATGCGTCGGCGGCGCCGTGGCGATCACCGAGGAACGCCTCGGCGACCGCTATCACACGCACTGCGACCCGCGCCTCAATGCCGAACAATCGCTGGAGCTGGCTTTCCTCGTGGCGGAAATGCTCAACGAGGCAGCGGGTGGACGAGAGGCCGAGATCAGCGCCGACGCGGCCTAGCCCCGCCTGGCCGCAAAAACTTGATCCTTGCGGTGTTTTTCCGATAGCCTCCCCCCAACTTGCCGTCTTTCGCGTGTAACGGCGGACGGGCATGGAACGTATGTCCGACGCAGGGCGGGAAGGAGACACGCGTGGCGCGCAGCGAGCGACAGGATGCCAGCGGGAGCGTGATGCAAAACGGTCTTGCCGCCCGCTTCCACGCCACCCGTGCTCTCACAGAGGCGCTGGTCGGCCCGCTCTCCGATGCCGATGCGACGGTGCAGTCGATGGAGGATGCGAGCCCTGCCAAGTGGCACCTCGCGCACACCACCTGGTTCTGGGAAACCTTCCTGCTGCGCGATCATGTGCCCGGTTACCGGCTGTTCAACGCGGACTGGCCGTTCCTGTTCAACTCCTATTACGAGGCCGAAGGGCCGCGCATCGCACGCTTTTCGCGCGGGATGCTCTCGCGCCCGACGCTTGATGAAGTGCTGGAATGGCGCGGCGTCGTTACCGAGGCGATGGCGCCGCTGCTCGATGATCCTGCGCTCGCGTCCGTCATTTCCCTCGGAGTCGCGCACGAGCAGCAGCACATCGAACTGCTCCTGACCGACATCAAGCACGCGCTGTTCTGCAATCCGCTCGGGCCGGCGATGTGGGAGGGCATTCCGACCCCCGCTGCCGCGCCTGCGTCCTTGGGCTGGCACCAGCATCCCGGCGGGATTGCGATGATCGGCGACGACGGTGCCACCTTCGCTTTCGACAACGAAGGCCCGCGCCACCGCGTGCTGCTCGAACCCTTTGCCCTTGCCGACCGGCTGGTGACCAACGCGGAGTGGGAGGCCTTTATCGCCGACGGCGGCTATGCGGATGCGCGCCTGTGGCTCGCCGATGGCTGGGCCTGGGTGCAGCGCGAGGGGATCGGCGCGCCGCTTTACTGGCGCGAGGACGAGCACTTCACCCATCAGGGCTGGCAGGTGCGCGATCCCCATGTGCCCGTGACGCACATCTCCCATTTCGAGGCCGATGCCTTTGCCACCTGGGCAGGTGCGCGCCTGCCGACCGAGTTCGAATGGGAGGCGATTGCCGCCGCGCATGATCCGGCCGCCGGCAACCAGCTCGATCGCGCCACGCCGCCGCTGCCAGTTGGCTCGCCCGGGCTGTTCGGGGATTGCTGGCAGTTCACCCGCTCGGCCTATCTGCCTTACCCCGGCTTCCGCCCGGCCGAGGGCGCGGTGGGCGAGTACAACGGCAAGTTCATGAGCGGGCAGGTGGTGCTGCGCGGCGCATCCTGCGCGACGGTGAGCG
The DNA here is from genome assembly GCA_964594845.1 of uncultured Porphyrobacter sp. Lineage (GTDB taxonomy): Bacteria > Pseudomonadota > Alphaproteobacteria > Sphingomonadales > Sphingomonadaceae > Erythrobacter. The sequence goes on from CAZQOO010000003.1 coordinate 3,643, forward strand.
GCCACTCGCGCGCGTCCTACCGCAATTTCTTCTACCCCCACCAGCGCTGGCAGTTCACCGGCCTGAGGCTGGCAAAGGACGCGTGAGATGACGACGGGCAAGGGCCTCAGGCTGGTCGAACGTGATGCGGGCGGGGTCGATCTGGCGTTCCGCGCCGATGTGCTGGCCGGGCTGGCCGAAGAGCAGAAGGCTATCCCCGCGCGGTGGTTCTACGACGATGCCGGATCGCGGCTGTTCGAGGACATCACCCAGCTGCCCGAATATTACCCGACCCGCGCCGAGACCGAAATCCTCCAGACCCGTGCCGCCGAGATCGCCGGGCTGATCGGGCCGGGCCGGGCGGTGGTGGAGTTCGGCTCGGGCTCCTCGGTCAAGACCCCGCTGCTGCTCTCGGCGATTGGCCCTTCCGCCTATGTGCCGCTCGACATCGCGGGCGATTTCCTGCGCGCATCCTCTGCGGCGCTGGCGGACAAGTTTCCCGGCCTGCCGGTCTATCCGGTCGAGGCCGATTTCATGCGCCGGGTCGAACTGCCCGCCGAGGTCGAGGGCCTGCCCAAGCTCGGATTCTTCCCGGGATCGACCATCGGCAACATGATCGCGCGCACCGCCACGGACCTGCTGCGCTCGATGCGCGAGACGCTGGGCACCGGCGCGCTGCTGCTGATCGGCATGGACCTGGTGAAGGACGAGAGCACGCTGATTGCCGCCTATGACGATGCCGCAGGCGTAACGGCGCGCTTCAATCTCAACCTGCTGGAGCGCATCAACCGCGAGCTTGGGGGCGACATTCCGGTCGATGCCTTCGCCCATCAGGCGCGCTGGAACGATCCCTTCGCCCGGATCGAGATGCATCTGGTGGCGCGAGAGGATGTGGTCTTCACGGTCAGTGGCCAGCGCTTCACGATGGCGGCGGGCGAGACCATCCACACCGAGAACAGCCACAAGTTCACCAAGCGATCCGGCCAGATGCTGCTCGCCGCCGGGGGCTGGGAGCCGCGCGCGCGCTGGACCGACGAGGCCCGTCAGTTTTCGCTGGTGCTGGCCGAGGCCAAGCCGCCGCGCAGCGCGCCCTGAAACCAGCCGCCATCCCGTGCGTTGGCTCGGGATGGACGGACAATTCAGCGATTTTTGCGTCATCGGCGGCGGCATGGCGGGCCTTGCCTGCGCCAGCGAACTCATCCGCAGCGGGGCGAGCGTCGTCGTGCTCGACAAGGGCCGCGGCCCCGGCGGGCGCATGGCTTCGCGGCGGGTGGAGCTGGCGGGCGAGACCGTGGGCTTCGATCACGGCGCGCAATACTTCACCGCGCGCGATCCCGCCTTCAGCAAGGCAGTCTCGGCGTGGGAGGCGGCAGGTGCCGCGGCGCGATGGCCTGCGGCAGGCGAGGAGGCATGGGTCGGGGTGCCGGGAATGAACGCTCCGATCCGCGCGATGGCCGAGGGGCTCGATGTGCACTGGGGCGTGCGGGCCGAACGGCTGGCGCGTGATGGCGGGCTCTGGCGCATCGAGGCAGGAGAAGAGAGCTTCGCCGCCGCCACCGTGCTGGTCGCGGTCCCTGCCGAGCAGACCGCCGTGCTGCTGGCGCAGCCCGCGCCGGACCTCGCATCGCTGGCGGCGGGCGTGCAGTCCGCACCGTGCTGGGCGGTGATGGCCAGCTTTGCCGCGCCGCTCCCGCTCGCCGACACCTTCCGCAGCGCAACCGGGTCGGTGTCATGGGCCGCGCGCAATTCGGCCAAGCCGGGCCGCGCCGCGCCCGAGGCATGGGTGATACACGCCAGCCCCGCGCGCAGTCGCGAGCTGGTCGATCACCACAAGGACGCTGCCGCGCAGGTCCTGCTCGCCGATTTCTTCGCCGCCACCGACACTGCGCCGGCTGTGCCGACCCATCTTGATGCCCACCGCTGGCTTTACGCGCTGCCCGCTGCGCTGGCGGGCGAGGGGGCGCGCTACGATGCGGCGCGCGGGATCGGGATCGCGGGCGACTGGCTGCACTCCCCGCGTGTCGAGGGCGCGTGGCTTTCTGGCCGCGCACTGGCGGCGTTGGCGCTTCAGGCCGCCATCGGCGCGGGGCAGTAGCGTTTGAGGTAATCGCCGTGCCCCGGCATATGCTGGACGAGGTAGCGGATCGACTTTTCCATCTCGTCCACCTCTTCGCGCGTCGTGGCCGGATCGAGCGCGTCGGCCATCGCGTTGTGGCCGCCCATGGCGATCCCCTGACCCATCATCACCGCGGCCCAGCTGGTCTCGGTGAACAGCTCGTCCTCCTCGCGGAAAATCTGGCCATTGGCCTTGAACAGTTCGACCTTCTCGGTGAGCGTATCGGGCACCTCCATCGTGCGCACATAGTTCCAGAAGTCGGAGTCGGTGCGCTGGGTGGCGTTGTAGTGGAGGATCAGAAAGTCGCGGATGCGGGCATATTCGCGGCCCGTCAGGCGGTTGAAGGCGTCCTCCTGCGCCTGCGTCACCCCGTCCAGTGACAGCAGCGACAGCAGCTTGTCGATCCCGGTGTTGATGAGGTGGATCGAGGTCGATTCCAATGGCTCCATGAAGCCCGCCGCAAGGCCCAGCGCGACGACGTTCCTGTTCCAGAACTTGCGGCGGCGCCCGGTGACGAAACGCAGCCAGTTGGGCTCGGCCTGAGGCTTGCCGGCGATATTGCCGAGCAGGATGTCGAGCGC
>CAZQOO010000003.1:6328-21109 GCA_964594845.1 uncultured Porphyrobacter sp.
TTCCATGTAGGCGCTGCAATAGACGTGGCCGTTGCCGTTGCGGTGCTGGAGCGGCACCTGCCATTGCCACCCGGCGCTGTGCGCGGTGGCGCGGGTGAAGGGCGGCGGCGGGCTGCCGTCCTCGCGCAGGCAGGGCAGGGCGACCGCGCGGTTGCAGGGCAGATAGTGGCTCCAGTCGTCATAGCCCGTCTTCAGCGCCTGCTCGATCAGCAGACCGCGGAAGCCCGAGCAATCGATGAACAGATCGCCGGCGAACTGCCGCCCGTCATCGAGCGTCACGCCGGTGACGAAGCCGCTTTCCCCATCGAGCGATGCGTCCGCGATCCGGCCTTCCTGCCGCACCACGCCGCGTGCCTCGGCAAACTGGCGCAGAAAAGCGGCATAGCGGCCCGCATCGAGGTGATAGGCGTAATTGACCGGCGGCAGATCGTCGCGCTTGTAATCCTCGGTGCGGGCAAACTTGCCGAAATAGGCGGCCATGGTTTCAAGGTTGAAGACCTGGATCGGGCGTTTGTCCCCCGCCCCGGCGAGGCGGTGCCAGATGTGGTGGAAGCTGATCCCGCCCATGGTGTAGCCATAGGCGCCAAAGGGGTGGATGTAGCTGTCGCCGAGCTTGCCCCAGTTCTCGAACTGGATGCCGAGCTTGAAGGTGCCACCCACGGCGCTGAGCATCTCGCGCTCGTCGACGCCCAGCAGCTGGTTGAAGCCGACGAACGGTGGAATCGTTGCCTCGCCCACGCCGACCGTGCCGATGCTCTCGGACTCGATCAGTGTGATTTCCACAGGCCGCCCCGCCTTGAGACGGGACAGTGCTGCGGCCGCCATCCACCCGGCTGTGCCGCCGCCGACAATGATTATGTGTTGAATCGCCATGCTTTCCTCAATCCCTGCGAGGCCCCTGGGGGCCGGTTTTCCGGGATTCTGCTGCCCCGCCAAGTGTTGCCAGAATGCAATATGGCGCGCGGATTACAAGTCTTGAGAACGCTAACAAGATGCGCTACGAATGCATCCGCAAGCGCCAGTGACCGGCACGAATCTGTCACGGGGCATGGGGAGGTTTGAAAGATCATGAAATATGCAAGCGTTGCGCCGCGTCGGCGTCTGTTCGCTCTGGGCACTGCATCGGCAATCGCCATTTCGGCCGCCACGGCTGCGCCCGCTCTCGCGCAGGATGCCGAAGCGCCCGCCGAGGAAGAGGTGGCCACCGAATCCGACCAGCCTGAAATCGTTGTCTCGGGCTTCCGCGCCGCGCTGTCCTCGGCGCAGAACATCAAGCGCAATGCCGACACCTTCGTCGACGTGATCACCGCCGAGGACATCGGCGCGCTGCCCGACCGTTCGGTTGCAGAAGCGCTGCAGCGTGTCCCCGGCGTCAATATCGGCCGTTTCGAGAAGCCCTCCGATCCCGACCGCTTCTCGGTTGAAGGCACGGGCGTGATCGTGCGCGGCCTGCCCTTCGTGCGTTCGGAACTCAATGGCCGCGACATCTTCTCGGCGACCGGTGGGACCGTTCTCAGCTTCAACGATGTCTCGCCCGAGCTGCTCGGCCGGGTCGAGGTGTTCAAGAACCTGACCGCCGACATGATCGAAGGCGGGATTGCCGGCACCGTCAACCTCGTCACCCGCAAGCCGCTGGACCGGCCGGGGCTCCACATCGCAGGCACGATCGAGGCCAATTACGGCGACTTCGCCAAGGAAACTTCGCCCGGCTTCTCGCTGACGGGGTCGACCACCTGGGAGACCGACGCGGGCACGCTCGGCTTCCAGCTCGGCTATGCCAAGTCGGAGCTGGTGAGCCGCACCGATGCCTCGCAGATCACCGACCCGTGCTACCGTGCGGCGACGCTTGACGGCCCGTGCATCCGGGTGCGGCCGGTCGGCAGCGGCGGCTTCCTGCCCGGCCCGGTGCTGGGCCCCGACAACTTCCCGCCGGCCGGCGCGGTCGTGGTGCCCAAGGGCGCAGGCGTGCGCACCACCGATCTCGAGCGCGATCGCGAAGCGGTTTCGGCAGTGCTGCAATATGAAAGCCCGAACCGCGACTTCCTGTTCACCTTCGAATGGCTGCGCGCGGAAACCAGCTTCTTCACCAAGGAATTCTCGGCGCTGGCGCAGGTCAATGACGATCTGCTGTTCCCGGTTCCGGCCGCGGGCAGCACCTGGGAATTCGACGAAAACGGCATCTTCCAGCGCGGCATCCTGAGCCAGCGGATCGGCGATGCCTATGCCAACCCCTTCGGGCGCGGCGGCATTCCGTTCGAAACCCTGCGCTTCGAGCGCGATACCCGGGCGACCACGCAGGACTTCTCGTTCGATATCGACTGGAGCATCACCGATCGCTTCCGCGTCAATTTCGAAGCGCAGCGGATCGAATCCGATCTGCGGCAGGATGGCATCATCGGGACGATGAATTCCTGGGCGAACATCGCGATCGACAACAGCGGACGCACGCCGCAGGTGCAGTTCCTTGCCCCTCCGGGCGCGCCGTCGGACTACTTCAGTTCGGGCGAGAACACCTATTTCTGGTTCCTGCTCGACAGCGTCGCACGCAACGAGGGCCAGCTCGACAGCCTGCGCTTCGATGCCGAATACGACATCAGCGACGAGGGCTTCTTCAAGCAGGTCAAGTTCGGGGCGCGCTGGTCGGAGCGTGACCGCGTCACCCGCGACACCAACTTCACCACCTGGGGCAACCTTTCGGCGGTGTGGGCCGGCCGTGCGGGCTGCGCGCCGTGGAACGCCGGGCCGGGCTGTGCGGCCACCGGGGGCTTCCAGCCGGGCCGCTTCTTCACCGGCCTGCCGGGCCAGGAATTCGCCATTGCGGGCGGTGCCTATGTTGATGAATTCCCCGGCTTTGCGACGTCGTTCTCGCCCTTTGCCCAGGGCTTCCAGCGCGGCAATGCCCCGGCACCGCTGCCTGATGCCTCGTTCTTCTTCGGCGGGGACGATTTCCTTGGCGAATACCTCGCCGGTGTCTCTGCCGATCAGGCGCGCACGCTCAACACCTTCTCGCAGACGCCCAACCCGTTCTTCGGCGTCAATGGCCGGACCTTCACCGATCCGGTCACCCGCGAGGTGATCCAGTGCGGGCCGTTCTGCCCGAACGAGATCGACGACGTGCGCGAGGAGACGCAGGCGCTCTACGCCCGCCTCGACTACGGCACTGATTTCTCCAATGGCTGGAAACTGTCGGGCAATGTCGGTCTGCGCTATGTGCGGACCACGGTGGCCGCGGGCGGCCTGCTCGGCCTGCCCAACGCCCAGCAGTTCGACAGCGTGCTGGCGGGCGGCAATGGCGACGGTATCGCCCAGCTTTCCGAAGTGAGCGCGGCCTGCGCCAACGCGGCCAACCTGCCGGTTGATCAGCGTCCGGCCTATTGCAGCCTCTCGCCGGCGCGCCTCGCCCAGTTCGCGGCGGCGCACACCACCGAAATCCTCGACGATAACCGCGACGAGACCTTCGAGAACTGGCTGCCGAGCTTCAATGCCCTGCTTGATACCGGAGACGGGCTGCTGTTCCGTCTGGCGGTGTCGAAGGGCATCAGCCGGCCTGACCTCGGGGCCTATCGTTCGGGCGGGGCGATCGGTGACAACACCGGCAACCTGCGCTCGCTGGGCACGCTCGACACCGGTCCGCTGTTCGCGCTGCGCACCGGCAACCGCGATCTGCGCCCGATCGAGACGTGGAACTACGATCTGTCGGTCGAATGGTATTTCGACCGGGTCGGCTCGCTCACCGTCAACGGGTTCATCAAGGATCTCAGCGGGATCGTCGACAATGTCGTGCAGGTGGTCAATATCAGCAGCCCGCTGGTGCCCTCGCTCGATGTCGAGCTCAACCGGCCGGTCAACCAGCAGGACGGAACGCTCAAGGGCTTCGAAATCGCCTATCAGCAGACCTACGACTTCCTGCCCGGGTTGCTCAGCGGGCTGGGTTCGCAGCTGACCTACACCTATGTCGACGGCACGGACTTCACCAACACCGACCGTGCCGGGACGCTGGGGCCGTTTGCGGCAGGACAGCCGCTGGCCGGGATTTCGAAGAACACCATCAACGCGACGCTGTTCTACGAAAAGGACTGGCTGTCGATGCGCGCCGCCTACAACTGGCGCTCGGCCTTCCTGATCACCCCGCGCGACGACATCTTCCCGTTCTCGCCGATCTGGGGTGAATCCACCGGGCAGCTGGACGCATCGATCTTCGTCTCGGTGATGGACGGGCTGAAGCTGGGCGTGCAGGGCGTGAACCTGCTCGACGAGGTGACCCGCACCAGCCAGGTGGTCGATTACGACGGCACCCGGGTGCTGCGCTCGGCGTTCCGCAACGACCGCCGCTTCACCTTCCTGGCGCGCTTCGACTTCTGATCCAGAGGAACAACCATGAAAATTGCAGGGCTGCTGAAGGCGGGGACGCTGACAGCGGCCCTGCTGCTTTTCGGGGGGGCGACTGGTGAACCGGCGCCGCCGCAGATGGCCCCGCGCGAGGGTGCGGGCTGGGAGCTGGTGTGGGCCGACGAGTTCGACGGCCCCGCACTCGACCGCAGCAAATGGGCGCCCGAAGTCTCCTGCTGGGGCGGCGGAAACTGGGAGCGCCAGTGCTATACCGACCGGCCCGACAACATCGCGGTGGAAGGCGGGCTGCTGTTGCTCAAGGCGAAGAAGGAGCGCTTCACCGGCCCCGCGCGTCCGCCCGAGATTGCCGAGAAGCCCAATCCGGACATCCTCCAGTTCTACACCTCGGGCAAGGTGCGCACCCGGGGCCTCCACGCCTGGCGCTATGGCCGCTTCGAGGTGCGCGCGAAGGTGCCGGCGGGGCAGGGCACCTGGCCGGCGGTGTGGATGATGCCGGCCGAGGATCTTTATGGCCCCTGGCCGCGCTCGGGCGAGATCGACATTCTCGAAGCGGTCAATATCGGCGCCAAATGCAAGGTCTGCGAGGGCGGCAGGGGCGAGAACCGCACCATCAGCGCGCTGCACTTCGGCGATTTCGCACCCAAAAACCGCTTCGTCGACAGCCGCACCGCGCTGCCGACCCTCGCGCTGCCGTCGGAGGATTTCCATGTCTATGCGGTCGAGTGGGGCGAAGGGCTGATCCGCTTTCTTGTCGATGACCGGGTGCACCTGACGGTTCCGGCCGAGAAATGGAGCACCGCCTCGCCGCTCGCGCGCGGGAACCCCGCCGCCCCCTTCGACCGGCCGTTCTACATCATGGCCAACCTGGCCGTGGGCGGTCGTCTATCCGAACAAAACAACGCAAAAGGGGTTGCGGGCAAGACGTTTCCCGCGCAATTCGCAATCGATTGGATAAGGGTCTATCGCTGCGCCAATGATCCGGGGACGGGACGGGCGTGCATGAACTAGCCGGGACGGAAAGACGAAAGGCCATGGCGCGGGGGCGCAAGACAGTCACGATCAGGGAAGTGGCCGAGGATGCGGGCGTGTCTCTCCAGACCGTGAGCCGCGTCGTCAACGGCGGTCCCAACGTGCGCCCGCAGCTGCGCGACAAGGTACGCGCCTCGATCGACCGGCTCGGCTATGTGCCCAGCCTTGCCGCCCAGCGCATGAGCGGATCGCGCTCCTACATCATCCTTGCCATCAATGATCGCGAGCGCACGCTGGCCGACTGGCGCGAGCGGCGCGGGACCGACTGGGTCGACCAGATGCTATTGGGCGGGATCCTGACCTGCTCGAAACACGGCTACCGCATGATGGTGGAACTGATCGACACCCATTCCGATCATGTCGAGCGCGAGCTGGGCGCGGCGATTTCGGCGCTGCAGCCCGATGGCGTGGTGCTGACCCCGCCGCACTCGGAGAACCGGCTGATCACCGAATTGCTGGCGGAACGCGGGATTCCCTTCGCCCGGATCGGATCGAACACCCCGGGGCCGGGGATCGCATTGACGATGGGCGACGAGGGCGCGGGCCATCTGGCCACCTGCCGCCTTATCGAACTCGGCCACCGCCGCATCGGGATGATTGCAGGCCCGGCGCAATACAGCCTGTCGGGCTGGCGCATCGAGGGCTGGAAGCGCGCGCTGGCCGAGCATGGCCTGCCGGTCGAGGGGCTGCTCGAGGTGGGCGATTTCGGCTACGAAAGCGGCACCCGCGCGGCACGCGCATTGCTCGATCGCAATCCCGATCTGACCGCGATCATTGCCTCGTCCGACCAGATGGCGCTGGCCGCGCTCGAAGTGGCGCGCGACCGCGGGCTCAGCGTGCCGCGCGACCTGTCGCTGGTCTCCTTCGACAACACCCCGATCGTGCGCTTCACCAACCCGCCGCTGACCGCGATCGACCAGCCGATTGCCGAAACCGTCAGCCGCGCGGTCGAACAGCTGATCGCGCGCGGGCCGGATGAAGACGGTGCTCCGGTGATCGAAGTCGCCGCCGGACTGGTCGAACGCTCCTCCACCGCGCCCGCACCGGGGACGGCTTGACCGCGCCCGCGCGGTCGGACGCGGAGCCGGAACCCCAGCCGGGCTGGTTCCTCGTGCTGTTCGCGCTCGCTTCGGCGGGCGGCGCGGTCGCCTTCGTGCCGCTGCTGACGGTGCTGCTGCCCGAACGCATCGCCGCGCTTCAGGGGGGCGAGGACATCGCCGCTTTGGCACAGGCGACCTTCCTCGGCGCGGTGACGGCGAGCCTCGCCAATATCGGGGTGGGAATGCTGAGCGATGCCACACGCCGCCGGCGGGTGTGGATCGTGGCGGGGCTTGTTGCATCGAATGTCTGGCTGCTCCAGATCGGCAAGGCCCATTCGGTTTCGGAAATCGTGCTGCTGGTGATGCTGTGGCAGGTCGGGCTCAACCTGATGCTGGCCCCGCTGATGGCCTGGGCGGGGGACTGCTTTCCCGATAGCCAGAAGGGGCTGCTGGGCGGGGCGCTGGCGCTGTCGCCCGCGCTCGGCGCGCTGGCGGGCTCGCTGGTGACCTATGGCGGACTGATTCCACCGGATGGGCGGCTGGCGGTAGTGGCGGGGCTGGTGACAGTGCTGGTGCTGCCTGCGGTGCTGCTGGGAGGCGGGCGCAAGCGGCCGGCGCTGATGGTCGCCCGCGCAGCGGCTGCGCCGAACGCCCTTTCGTCGGCGGCGCGGCCGGTCAGGCGGATGTGGGCGGCGCGGTTTCTGGTGCAGCTGGCCGAGGGCGGGATGTTCGCCTTCCTGCTCTACTGGCTGCGTTCGATCGCGCCGGATTTTCCCGAGCATTCCGCCGCCAACATCTTCAGCCTCGTGCTGGTCGGCGCGGTGCCGCTGTCGCTGCTGCTGGGGCGCTGGTCGGATCGCCATGGACGGCCGATCCTGCCGCTGGCCGGATGCGCGTTGCTGTGCGCGGGGGGCATGCTGGTGATGGCGGCGGCGGGTGATCTGGCGCAGGCGATTGCGGGCTATGTGCTGTTCGCCATGGCTGCCGCGATCTTCCTCTCGCTCCATGCCGGGCAGACTCTGCGGGTGCTGCCCGCGCCCGAGCATCGCGGGCGCGATCTCGGGCTGTTCAATCTCACCAACACCCTGCCGGCGATGGTGATGCCATGGCTGACGGTGCTGCTGGTGCCCGAACTGGGCTACTCGGCGCTGTTCGTGCTGTTTGCGGTGCTGGCGCTGCTGAGCGCGGGCCTGCTCGCCACCTTCGCCCGGGCTGCGAAATCCCCCGCCGCCTGAACGCTTGATGCTTGCAAAAGCGGGCGGGGTTTGTAGTATCTTGATAACGTTCTCAAGAGCAATTCGAGGGAGCGCATGGCCAGCGAAAGAATGGTCTTGGGAGGGACTTGTCTGGTGACGCGTAAAATTTTCGGACAGCTTGCGGCGGGCGCAGGCCTTGCCGCACTGCTGGCGGGGTGTTCTGCCGATGCCCCCGTGCGCTCGACCGGCGCGCCGCCGGCTGCGCCTGCGCAGGCGGACCAGACCGGTCCCGAGCAGATGCTCGCCGCGATGAGCCTCGAGCGCAAGGTCGCGCAGATCATCATGCCCGATATCGGCTCGATCACCGCCAAGGACGTGAAGCGTTACCGCTTCGGCACCATCCTCAACGGCGGCAATTCCGGCCCCTACGGCGACGACAAGGCGCCCGCGGCCGACTGGCTGAAGCTGGCCGATGAATACTGGGACGCTTCCACCGCGCCGCTCCCCAAGGGCGAGCCGGTCATTCCCGCCGTCTGGGCCACCGATGCCGTGCACGGCCATGCCAATGTCATCGGCGCGACCGTGTTTCCGCACAATATCGCGCTCGGCGCGACCGGCGACGTCGATCTCATCCGTCGCATCGGCGCGGCCACCGCGGTCGAGATCGAAGTGACCGGCATCGACTGGACCTTTGCCCCCACCATCGCGGTCGCGCGGGATGACCGCTGGGGCCGCACCTATGAAAGCTATTCGGAAGACCCGGCGCTGGTCAGCCGCCTCGGCGCGGCGATGGTCGAAGGCCTGCAGGGCCGCCCCGGCGAACCCGGCTTCCTCGGCAAGGGCAAGGTTGCCGCGACCGCCAAGCACTTCTTCGGCGATGGCGGCACGGCGCAGGGCGTCGATCAGGGCGATGTTGACGGCGATCTGTCCGAACTCATGGCAATCCACGCCGCGCCCTATCCGGCGGCGATCGGCGCGGGCGTGGCCAGCGTGATGGCGAGCTTCAATTCGATCAACGGCACCAAGATGCACGGCAACAAGCCGCTGCTGACCGATGAATTGCGTGGGCGTCTCGGCTTTGGCGGGCTGGTGGTCGGCGACTGGAACGGTCACGGCCAGGTTGATGGCTGCACCAACAAGGATTGCCCGCAGGCGCTGCTGGCGGGGCTTGATGTCTACATGGTGCCCGAGGACTGGAAGGCGCTGCACCGTTCGCTGGTGAAGCAGGTCAGGAACGGCACGATCCCGATGAGCCGGCTCGACGAGGCAGTGCTGCGGGTGCTGCGATTGAAGCAGGCGCTCGGGATCTTCGATGGCGAGGTGAAGCCTTCGGCGCGCCCCCTAGGCGGTCGCTGGGAGCTGCTCGGCTCGCCCGAGCACCGCGCCATCGCGCGCGAGGCGGTGGCCAAGTCGCAGGTGATCCTCAAGAACACCGGCGTCCTGCCGCTGAAGCCGGGCGCGGTGATCGAGGTGGCGGGTCTTGCCGCCGACAACATCCCGCAGCAGGCCGGAGGCTGGTCGGTGACGTGGCAGGGCGGGGGCGAGCTGACCGCCGCCGATTTCCCCGGTGCGACCTCGATCTGGCAGGGCATCGCCGCAGCCGCCAAGGCAAGCGGCAGTGAAGCGGTGCTGGCCCCCGAGGGCAGCAGCAGCGGCAGGCCTGATGTCGCCATCGTGGTCTTCGGCGAAGAGCCCTATGCCGAATTTGTCGGCGACCGGAAGGATCTCGCTTTCCGTGACGAGGAAGGCTTGAGCCTCCTCAAAACCTATCGTGCGCGCGGCATTCCCACCGTGGCGGTGTTCCTCTCGGGCCGCCCCTTGTGGATGAACCGCGAGATCAATGCCGCCGATGCCTTCGTCGCCGCCTGGCTGCCGGGCAGCGAGGGGGCAGGGGTGGCCGACGTGCTGTTCGGCGCGCGGCCTGCGACCGGACGCTTGTCGTTCAGCTGGCCCGCGCATTGCGAGGGCGCGCCGGTCAACGGACCCGAAGGCGCGCTGTTTGCGCGCGGCTACGGGCTCGATCTTGACCAGGCGGGCGGGCCGGGGGTGCTCGATGAGACCTGCAACGCACTCACCGCCGATCACGGCGCGGCGTGGTTCGCGTCCGGCAGGCTTGGCAACACGGTGCAGGCCGTGGCGGACAATGCCGTGCTGCCCGATCTGCGCGGGGTCGGCAATGGCATCACCGCCACCGGCATCGACCGCAAGGCGCAGGAAGATGCCCGCCGCATTGCCTTTGCCCCGGGTGCGAAGCTGGCACTGACCGGCCCCGAAAGCAGCGCCGGCTGGCGGATCACCTATCAGGTGACCGAGCGCCCCAAGGCCGCGGTGACGGTGAGCGCGGACGGCACCGCGCTCGATATCACCCAGCGCCTCGCGGTTGCCGCGGGCAAGGGCTGGCGCGAGATGGTGCTGACCAGCGATTGTCTGGGCAAGGTTGGCGACAAGCTCGCCTTTGCCTCGAAGGGCAAATTCGCGATCGAGATCAGCGAAATCGCCCGCGACGAACGCGCCGCGGAAACCGAGTGCTCGTTCTAGGCGCGCACAAGCCCTGACAGCGGCTTTGCGGCCCGTCCCGGGAACAGCCGCGCCATGGCCAGCGCCGGATCGAGCCCGAGATGCTCGGCCACCGCGCCCGCCAGCACCCTTTCGAGCGCGGTGGTGGGCGCAAGGTCGCGGCCCTCGTAAAGCTGGCTTTCGGCGAGCCCCGGCCAGTCGGCCAGCACCCGCCCGCCGCGCACCCTGCCGCCCAGCACCATCGCTGCGCCGGCGGTGCCGTGATCGGTGCCATTGGTGCCGTTGAGCCGCGCTGTACGGCCGAACTCGGTCGCCACCAGCACCATCGTGTTCGCCCATTCCTCGCCCATGCCGGCGCGGTAGGCGGCGAGCATTGCGTCGAGCCCGCGCGCCGAGCGCGCAAAGGCCCCGCGCTGGTTGGCGTGGGTGTCCCACCCGTCAACCTCGATCATCGCGATCCGCGCGCCTTGCGGGCCCTTCATCAGCGAGGCGACCAGCGCGCCGTTGGCTCCGGCATCGCGCAGGCTCCTCAGCCCGTCGTCCCCCGCCATCGCGCGGGTTTCGAGCGCGCGCGACCATAGCCCGGCGAGCTCCGCATCGCCATCATAGAGCGCGGCGACGCGGGTCATGAAATCGGCGCTGGCATCGGGCAGGGCGGAAGGCGCGTAGCTCGATACCGGCGCGGCTCCGCGCAGCGCCAGCGGCACGGCGGTGGCCACTGCGAGCGCGCGCGGCACCTCTCCCTTGTGCGTCTCGGCGAGAAGGCCGGCCAGCCGGTTGAGCCAGCCGTCCTTGCTGGCGTAAGGCGCGGTGCCGCCGGTCTCCAGCAGGTTCTGCCCGTCGAAATGCGAGCGTTCGCGGTAGGTGGTGGCCGCGGCATGGACGAACAGCGCCTCGCCCGCCTGCGCCGCCTTGCCCACCTCGGCGAAGGCCGGGTGGAGCGCGAAGAAGCTGCCGATGCGCTGGCTGCCCTCGTAATCGGCAAGGGTTGCGCCGCGCAGGGCTTCGAGGCCAGGATCGCCAAGCGGGGCGAGCATCGCCATGCCGTCGGCCGCGCCGCGCAGCAGCACGAACAGCAGATTGCGCGTGCCGTTGCCCTGCGCCAGCGCGATGCGGGGCAGGGTGAGGGTGCCCGCGCCCAGCATCAGCGATCCGGCAAGCAGGGTGCGACGGTTCAGAAGGGTGAGCATGTCGGCTTACCTCCGCATCATTTCAGGAGCCACGAGCAGCAGTGCCAGCGCCTGCCGCCCGCTTTCGGCGCGGGTCAGCATGGTGCGCGTGGTGTCGCTTAGCGCATCGGGGAAGGCGGCTTCGGCACGGGCAACGACATCCTCGGCCGGAGCGCCTTGCGCCAGGCGTTCGGCCAGTTCCACGCGGCGCAGCAGCACATCGGGTGCGGCCCAGCTGGCGGCAAGATCGTCATAGCCGGCGGGCGAGGGCGCGCGCCATGGCGATTGGCCAAGCTCGCCCAGCACCCGCGCGATCCGTGGCGGCTCCAGTCCCTCGATGCCAGAAAGCCGCGCGGCGGCGATGAACCATTCGAACGGGCTGCGGAACTTGACCGGGCCGGGCACCCACACCTCGGGCGCATCGATCAGCGTGCGGGTGAGGCTGGCGAGATCGCCGCCGGTCTTGAGGAAGTCTGCCTCCAGCCGCACGACAAGACTCTCGGGCGGGGTGTCGCCGGCAAAGTGGCGGGCGAGCTTGGTGGCGATGTGGCGTGCGGTCGCGGGGTGCGCGGCGAGATCGCCCAGCACGGCGATCGCCTGCTGCGGTCCGACCTCGGCATAGCGCTTGCCCATGATCATGCGCGACCCCGGCTCGTGCGCCAGCGCCACGAAGGCCGCGCCGCTGTTCTGCTCCTCGGCAAAGCGGCCGACGCGGCCCACTCCCGGCACCGTCCAGCCGGTCAGCGCGCGGGCGAATTCGGTGATGTCGGCCTGAGTGTAGCCGCCGTCCACGCCGAGCGTGTGCAGTTCGAGGATCTCGCGGGCAAGGTTCTCGTTGATCCCGCGCGGGGCCTGTGCCTGCTGCGGGTTGGCGCGCCGTCCGCGCCGCTGTCCGGCGATCGAGCCCGGGCCGATCGACTGGAACTGGTCGAGATAGAGCAGCATCGCCGGGTGCAGCACCGCGGCCTTGAGCATGTCGGAAAAGCGCCCCAGCACATGCGGGCGGATCGCGCCGAATTCATGCGGTCCGACTTCGAACTGCGTTCCCGGCTTGCCGACCGAGACGCTGAAATGGTTGCTCCAGAAATGCACTAGCCGCTCGACCAGCGGAGTGCGGCTGCCAATCGCGACGTTCACCCGCACCGCAAGATCGTCAACCACCACGCGGCGGGCCTCCATCAGCTTCTCGCGATATTCCGGTGGCAGGCCCGCCAGCGCAGCGGCGCGCGGGTTCTCGGGCGCGCTCTCGGCCATTGTGGCCGCCATGGCACCGGCCATGCCCTGTTCGGCCATCGCGGGATCGCCCATCTCGCGCACCTTTTCGCGCAAGTCGCGCAAAAGTCGTAGCATCTCGCCGGTCTTGCCGCGGGTCCGGGTGCGCGATGCGATGGCGCGCGGCGCGGGATCGAAGGCATCGAGCTGGCGCAGGAGATAGCGGCGCGCATCCTGCGGCGGCTGCGCGCCTTGCACAAGGCCATAACCGAAGCGGTTGAGAGCAATGCTGGCGGGGCTCATCGCCGGGCCTCGCACTTGGCAGTCTGGATCATGGCTGTTCCTTTCCCGGCAGCGACTCGATGCCGCCGGGCTCCCTGCATCAACGGTTCAGCGGGCAGAATCCTTCGGCCTGCATGAACTTTTGCTTACGGCACGACGATGTCGAACCCGTGCGGCATCGGGTCGAGCGCGTCGAGCAGGGCCTGCAAGGCGGCCATGTCGCCCTCGATTGTGACCTCCGGCATCCCGGCGACGGTGCTCACCGGCATCTTGACGAACATCAGCGCCAGCAGTGCGCGGCGCGGGCCGCGGATGGTGATATCGGGTTTCGCCGGCAGCGCGCCGGTGCGACCGATCATCACCTGTCCGTTGACCTCGAGCATCGCCTGCTCCTTGCGGTCGGGAATGTCGATCGCGACCATCAGGCTGCGTCCGCCCGCCGGAGCGGCGAAGCGTTCGGGCGCGAAGCGGGTGGCGGCGCTGTCGAGCAGTTCCTGCGTCGCCAGCGCGGCGATCAGATCGGTGCTCTGCGCCGCGCTGCCCCGGGTCTGTCCGCCCCTCAGATCGCTCGCGGCGGCGAGGAACTGGTTGCGCCAGATCGCGCTTTCGGACTGGTAGCCCTGCTGTTCGTAGCTTTCCGCCAGTCGTGCGCGTGCCATGCCGTTGTCCGGTTCGGCAAACACAAGGTTCTGGAGCAGATCGGACGACCAGCGATAATCGCCCGCCGCCATCGCGTTCTCGGCCAGCCCCAGCACGCGCTCGGCCCCGCCCAGGGCTTCGACCAGCTTCGTCGCCCGCTCCACCGGCGGGTGGGGATGGAGATTGGCCGGCACCGCATCATACCAGCCGAGGTAGTACTGGTAGATCGCCTTGGCATTGTGGCTGTAGGTGCCGTAATAGCCGTGGGTCGACCATTCCTGCCCCAGCGCATCAGGAAGACCGAGGCCCTCGGCGATCTCGGCCATGGTCTCGCCGCGGTTCATGCGGCGCACGGTCTGATCATGCAGATAGCGGTAATTGTCGCGCTGGGCGGTGAGCCATGCAGTGCCCTCGGTGCGCCCGAAGATCGGCCAGCAATGGCTGGAGATCACCGTATCGCTCTGCGGCGCATAGCGCGTCACGGCCTCGTCGAGATAATGCGCCCAGGCCCGCGCATCGCGCACCTTGGCCCCGCGCGGGGTGAGGATGTTGTGCAAGGTGCAGGTGGCGATCTCGGCGGCGAGGAAGGTCTTGGCCGGCGCGATGAACACGTTGAACTCTGCCGGGGCCTCGCTGCCCGAAACGATCTGGAATTCGAGCGTCACCCCGTCGACCACGCGGGTCTCGCCGGTCTTGGCGATGGTATCGGTCGGCGCGACCAGCGACAGCGTCCCGCCCGATACCGCCATGCCGATGCCGCTGCCCATCTGCCCCTGTGGTCCCGGCGCAATGCCGGTGCCGAACTGGTAGGCCGCACGCCGCAGCATTGCCCCGCCGGCCATGATGTTTTCCGAGGTCGCTTCTTCCATGAAGCCGTGCGGCGCGATCACCGCGACCTTGCCCGATGCCGCGTCCGCCGGGTCGATCACCCCGCGCACCCCGCCGAAATGGTCGGCATGGCTGTGCGAATAGATCACCGCGCTCACCGGGCGCGCGCCGAGCGTCTGGTTGACCAGCGCCATCGCTGCCTTGGCGGTTTCCACACCGGTCAGCGGGTCGATCACGATCCACCCGGTGTTGCCCTTGATGATCGTCATGTTGGAAAGGTCGAACCCGCGCACCTGCCAGACATTCTCGCTGACCTGATAGAGCCCGTGATGCTTGAGATAGCGCATGTGCCGCCACAGGCTGGGATGGACCGTGGCCGGCGCCGGGCCATCGACGAAGGCATAGGCGTCGAGGTTCCATACCGGATCGCCATTGGCGTTGCGGATCACCGGATCGGGCAGGGTGGCGAGGAAACCGCGCACCGCGAATTCGCCATCGCGCGTGCCATCGGGCGGGAGC
>CAZQOO010000003.1:21209-40735 GCA_964594845.1 uncultured Porphyrobacter sp.
CGAAAACCCTTGCCAATCGCGTCCGCGATCCCGACGAGACGGATCGGGTCTGGGCGACAATACCGGTCGGGGAGGACAAGGGCGGGCCATGGGCAAGTTGAGCGGCATTCGGGTGGTCGATCTTTCGCAATTCCTGCCCGGACCGATGCTGACGGTGATGATGGCCGATCAGGGCGCCGAGGTGATCAAGATCGAGCCTGCCGCCGGCGATCCGGCGCGCGAGCAGGCGCCGTTCGATCGCTATGACGGGGCAGAACATTCGGTGTGGTTCGCCAATCTCAACCGCGGCAAGAAAAGCGTCGTGCTCGATCTCAAGAGCGAGGCGGGCAAGGCGGCCTTGCGCGAACTGGTGGCCGGCGCCGATGTCTTCGTCGAGAGCTTCCGGCCCGGGGTGATGGCGCGGCTGGGATTCGACTATGCGAGCGTGAAGGCGATCCGGCCCGACATCGTCTATTGCTCGATTTCCGCTTTCGGGCAGACGGGCGCGCTGTCGCACCATCCCGCGCATGACATGGCGGTGCAGGCGCTGGCCGGTTTCCTTTCGGTCAATGACGGGCCGGACGGCACGCCGGTGGTGCCGGGAGCGGCGAGCGCCGATCTCGCCGCCGGGCTGACGGGGCTTTCGGCCGTGTTGATGGCGCTGGTCGGCCGGACACGGACGGGCGAGGGGGCCTATATCGACTGCGCGATGTTCGACAGCCTGCTGCCGTGGTGCGCGCATACCGCCGGCAGCGCGATTGCGGGAGGCCCGGCCCCGCGCTCGGCGGCGCAGCGCAGTCTGGGCGGGGCAGCCTTCTATCAGGTCTATCGCACCGCCGACGATGCCCATGTCGTGCTCGGCGGGCGCGAATTGAAGTTCGCACGCAACCTGCTGGAGGCGCTGGGCCGTCCCGATCTCTTTCCGGTTGCCGATGCCCCGGCGGGCGAGCAGGGCGAACTGATCGCCTTCCTGCGCGACACCTTCGCGACGAAAACCCGCGCCGAGTGGGTGGCATGGTTCGCCGACAAGGACGTTGCCTTCGCCCCCGTGCTCGATTTCCGCGAGGCACTCGACGAGCCGCACGTGGCAGAGCGGGGGCTGGTGGTGAAGGATGAAAGCGGCGGCAACTTCATCGCTCCCGCGATCCGTTTTGCCGGCGAGGACTGGACACCGGGGCGGGTTCCGGAACTGGGGGAGAGCACGCAATGAAGCGAGGAACCAAAATCGCACTGGTGCTGGCGGCGCTGGTCGGGCTGGGCTTTGCCGGGTTCAAGGCCTTCGAACGCCCGATCGCGCTGGCGCTGTTCGAGCGGGTGGTGAACCGCAATGTCGGGGTCGATCGCAGCGCCGCGCTGCCGGATGGCCTCCATCTCTATCTGTGCGGCTCGGGGTCGCCGATGGCCGATCCCGAGCGCGCCGGTCCCTGCCTTGGGGTGATCGCCGGCGACACCCGGCTGATCGTCGATGTCGGCGCGGGCTCGATGCGGGTGCTGGGGCGGATGGGCTTTCCGGTGGGCCGCACCGACCGGCTGTTGCTCACCCATCTCCATTCCGACCATATCGACGGGTTGGGCGAGCTAATGGTGCAGTCCTGGGTCGCCAATGCGCGGGGTACGCCGCTGCCGGTCTCCGGCCCGCCCGGCACCGCCGAGGTCGCCGAGGGTTTCAACCGCGCCTACCGCATCGATGCGGGCTACCGCACCGCGCATCATGGCCCGGGCGTTGCCAATCCGGCAGGTTACGGCCTTGTGCCTGAGGAGATCGCGCTGCCCGAGGGTGCGCGCAGCCTCGTGGTGTTGCGCAAGGGCGATCTGGTGGTCACCGCGATCCGGGTTTCGCACGATCCGGTGAAGGATTCCTACGCCTACCGGATCGACTACAAGGGCCGCTCGGTCGCGATCAGCGGAGATACCGCCTACGATCCTGCCTTCGCGAGCGCAGCCCGAGGCGTCGACGTGCTGTTCCACGAGGCGCTCGATCCGGTGCTGGTCGGCAAGATGGAGGCCGCCGCAAGGGCCAACGGCGCGCCGGTGATCGCCAAGGTGCTGGCGGATATTCCGGGCTATCACACCAGCCCGGCTGAAGCGGCGAAGATCGCCGCGCTTGCCGAGGCGCGGATGCTGGTGTTCTATCACACCGTCCCGCCGCTGCCGACACGGATGATCGAGCGCGCCTTCACGGGTGATGCAGGCGCAAGCTTCGGCGGCGAGGTCCGGCTTGGCCGCGACGGCGATCTGGTCAGCCTGCCGGCGGGATCGAAGGCGATCGATTACAGCAACCTTCTGTAGAAACCCCTGGCCCCTGCCGCAGCACGACCGCCTGCCGATTTCTCGCGAAAACGCCGCCATCTTTACCGATCGCTAACCATTTTTGTTCATCCCTCGCACTGCCACGCACACGGCGCGAGGGGATGGTCTCCAGCGCGCAGCTTGCACAACGGGGGCTTGAATGACGTCGATCGATACCGGAACCGCTGGCCGCAACACCGCATCTTCGCAAGGGCCGGGCGTCATCGACGTCGATGTCGTGATCATCGGGGCGGGCCCTGCCGGTCTGACCGCTGGCTACCAGCTCACCAAGGCGGGCAAGACCGTTGCGATCATCGAGCAGGACCCCACCTATGTCGGCGGCATCAGCCGCACGGTCGAGCACGAAGGCTACCGCTTCGACATCGGCGGGCACCGCTTCTTCTCCAAGTCGCAGGCCGTGGTCGATCTGTGGAACGAGATCCTTCCCGACGACTTCATCCAGCGCCCGCGCATGAGCCGCATCTATTACGAGGGCAAGTTCTACTCCTACCCGCTGCGCGCCTTCGAGGCGCTCGGCAATCTCGGCATCCTGCGCTCGACCAGCTGCATGGTCAGCTACCTGTGGCGCCGCGCCTTCCCGATCAGGGACGTGAAAAGCTTCGAGGACTGGACCACCAACCAGTTCGGCGAGAAGCTCTATTCGATCTTCTTCAAGACCTACACCGAGAAGGTGTGGGGCATGCCCTGCAACGAGATGAGCGCGGACTGGGCCGCCCAGCGGATCAAGGGCCTGTCGCTGATGGGCGCGGTGGTCGACGGGCTTAAGCGCAGCCTCGGTCTCAACAAGCGCCCCAATGACGGGCAGGCGGTCAAGACCCTGCTCGAAACCTTCCGCTATCCGCGCCTTGGCCCGGGCATGATGTGGGATGCGGCGCGCGACAAGATTGTCGCCAGCGGCAAGGGGCAGGTGCTGATGGCGCACAGCCTCGATCGCCTCGCCAGCGACGGGCAGGGCGGCTGGTCGATGACCGCGCAGGGCCCCGACGGCATCGTCCAGATCCGTGCCGCCCATGCGATTTCCTCCGCGCCGATGCGCGAACTGGCCAAGCGGCTCCATCCGCTGCCTGCGACCACGCTGGAGGCGAGCCGCCTGCGCTACCGCGACTTCCTCACCGTCGCGCTGATGATCGACAGCGAGGACCTGTTCCCCGACAACTGGATCTACATCCACGACAGCAAGGTGAAGGTCGGCCGGGTGCAGAACTTCCGCTCGTGGTCGCCCGAGATGGTGCCCGATCCCAAGGTCGCCTGCGTCGGCCTCGAATACTTCTGCTTCGAAGGCGACGGCCTGTGGTCTGCGCCCGATGCCGAGCTGGTCGAACTCGCCAAGCGCGAGATGGAGATCCTCGGCCTGGTCGATCCGGCCAAGGTGATCGGCGGCGCGGTGGTGCGCCAGGAAAAGGCCTACCCGGTCTATGACGAGGAATACGCCGCCAACGTCGCCGCGATGCGCCACGAACTGGAGGACCGCTTCCCGACGCTGCATCTGGTCGGTCGCAACGGGATGCACCGCTACAACAACCAGGACCACGCGATGATGACCGCGATGCTGACGGCCGAGAACATCCTCGCCGGCAAGCGTGTCTACGATACCTGGTGCGTCAACGAGGACGCCGAATATCACGAGGCGGGCGACGAGGGCGCCGAGGCCGGCCTGCCGGCGCGCGAGACGGCCGAGACCCGTCCGCTCAACGACGATCAGATCGCCGCGCTGACCAGCTTGCGCGGCGTGCCCGAGCGGATTTCGTCCGAGGGCGAGACCCGGCCGCCGCTGCGCAAGTCGGCCTGAGGCAGGCGGGGCAGGGCCAGGCCATGATCCGTCCGCTTGCCGCGCTCGCGCTGCGGCTGTCCGATATCCGCTTCCTGCGCTATTTCGGCGCGAGCGTCGGGGCGCTTGCGGTGGATGTGAGCGCGTTCTTCGCCGCGCTCGCGCTCGGCATCGCGGCCGGACCGGCCTCGGCGCTGGGCTACTCGCTCGGGATTCTGGCACACTGGCTGATTTCGAGCCGCGCGGTGTTTCATGACGGGGTCGCGGCGGCCGGTCGCCAGCGGACAGTGCAGAAGGCCTTCTTCGTCCTTTCCGCGCTCGCCGGCCTCGCACTGACGACCCTGATCGTCACGCTGGCCGACCGGGCCGGGATCGATCCGCGCGCGGCAAAGCTCGTCGCGATCATTGCCAGTTTCGCCCTGACTTACGCGCTGCGCGCCCGGATCGTGTTCAAGCCCAGCGTCAGAACATGATCCTCTCCCCCGCTTCCCGTTGGCGGACGCTGCATCCGGGCCTTGCGATCCTGCCGGTCTGGCTGTGCGTCAGTGCCATTCTTGCGCTCGCCTCGCCGCACCTTGCGGCCGGGCGTTTCCCCGATGCCGACGATGTCATGCGTCTGGTTCAGGTGCGCGATCTGATGGCCGGTCAGGACTGGTACGACCTGCACCAGTACCGCGTGAACCCGCCCGCAGGCACGCTGATGCACTGGTCGCGGCTGGTGGACTTGCCGCTGGCCGGAATGATCGCGCTGCTGTCGGTCTTCCTGTCCCCCTCCGCAGCCGAGTTTGTCGCCGTGTTCAGCTGGCCGCTGCTGCTGCTGCTGGTGACCATGCTGATCGTCGGCAGGCTCGCCTCCGAGCGCTTCGGCCCCGGCATCGCCCTGCTGGCGGCGGCGCTGTTCGTGCTGGTGCCGATGGTGCCCGCGCAGTTCCAGCCGCTGCGGATCGACCATCACGGATGGCAGATCCTGACCGTCGCGGCGGCGCTGTGGGCGGTCTTCCGGCCCGATCCGGCGCGCGGCGGGCTGATCGCCGGTCTGGCAATGGCGACCGGTCTGATGATCTCGCTCGAGACAGTGGTGATGGCCGCCGGCTTTGCCGTGCTGCTGACCTGGCGCTGGCTTGCCGATGATGCCGGGCGGGTGTGGCTGGTGCGCTATCTGCAGGGTCTGGCGGGCGGTCTTGCCGTGCTGTTCCTGCTTTCACGGGGCCTTGTCGATCTGGCCGCTCATTGCGACGTGATCGCGCCGGCGCATCTGGGCCTGTTTGCCGTGGCTGCGGCGGGGGCAACCGCGCTCGGCGCGGCAGCGCCGCGTTCGCGCCTTGCGGTGCTGGCGGGCTTGGCGGCCAGCGGTCTGGCCGGGATTGCGCTGATGGGGCTGACCTCGCCTGCCTGCCTTGCCTCGCCCTTTGCCGGGCTCGACCCGCTGGTCCGCGACCAATGGTATCTGCGGGTGACCGAAGGCCTGCCGCTGTGGCGCCGCACGCCTTCGGAGGCCGTGCCGGCTGCGCTTCAGAGCCTGCTGGCACTGGCCATCACGCTGCATCAGGCCCTGCGCGGCGAGGCGTCGCGGCGGCGCTGGTGGGGCGAATATGCTGCGGTGCTGCTGGTCGCCACCCTTGCGGGCTTTGCGACCTTTCGCTCGATCGCCTTTGCCGGGATGATCGCCACAATCCCGCTGGCGTGGCTGGTGGCGCGGGTTCTGACATTCTGGCGGAGCGATGCGCGCCTGCCGCTGCGGTTCGCGGCCGTGGCGGCCCTGTTGCCGGCGCTGATGCCGGCGGCCTTCATCGTCCCGCTGCTGTCGCTGATGGTGGCGCCGTCCTCGTCCGAAATCCGCGCTTCGGGATGCCGGATCCACAAGAACGCGATCCTGATCGATCGCTTGCCGCCCGGCATCGTCTTCGCCCCGCTCGACAGCGGGCCGGATCTGCTGCTGCGCACCCGTCACAGCATCGTCGCCTCGGGCCATCACCGCGCCGGCCCCGGCATGCGCGACGTGATCGCCGCCTTTACCGGCGATGCGCAGACTGCGCGTGCGCGGATCATGGCCAACCGCGCCACCTATGTGATGGCCTGCACCGACATCCTTGAGATCGCCGGCTATCGCAAGGCGGGTGGACCCGACAGCCTCGCCGCCCGGCTGACCGCCGGCAAGGCACCCGAATGGCTCGAACCGGTCGACCTCGGCGGGCCCGAAACGCTGCGGCTTTGGCGGGTCGTCCGGCCTGCTCCCTCGCAGACCGGAACAGGCGAATTGTTAACCAATCCGTGAAAGGATTGGGACAGAAATACAGGCAGGGGCAGCATGGAACTCGCAAGAAAAGATCATCAGGCGTTTGTCGAAAGCGTCGGTGCGGAACACGCCGCGCCGGACGTGACCATCGTCATGCCCTGCCTCAACGAGATCCAGTCGCTTCCCCACTGCATGGCCAACGCGCTCGACGCGCTGGCACGGTTGCGCACCGAGCTGGGCCTGAGCGGCGAGATCGTGATTGCCGACAATGGCTCGACCGACGGCAGCCAGGCGCTCGCCACCGAGCTTGGCGCGCGGGTCGTGCCGGTCACCGAACGCGGCTATGGTGCGGCCCTGATCGGCGGGTGCCGGGCTGCGGCCGGGCGCTACATCGTGATGGGCGACTGCGACGGCAGCTACAATTTCGTCGAGGGCGTGGCGATGGTCGCTGCACTCGAGCAAGGCCATGACCTGTGCATGGGCAACCGCTTCAAGGGCGGGATCGCGCCCGGGGCCATGCCGTGGAAGAACCGCCATATCGGCAATCCGGGGCTGACCGGTGTGCTCAACCTGTTCTTTCGTTCGGGCATCGGCGATGCGCATTGCGGATTGCGGGCGATCCGCAAGGAGGCATTCGAGCGGCTCGGCCTGTCGGGAACCGGCATGGAATTCGCCAGCGAGATGGTGATCAAGGCGGCGCTGCTGAAGCTGCGCATTGCCGAGGTTCCCGCGACGCTTTCGCCCGACCTGCGCGAGCGGGCGCCGCACCTGCGGCCGTGGCGTGATGGCTGGCGGCACCTGCGCTATCTGTTCATGCTCAGCCCGACCTGGGTGTTCGGGGTGCCGGGCATCGTCGCATTGGGCCTGTCGGCGCTGATCTTCGCGGTGGCGCTGCTGCACCTTCTGGGCGTGCTGCCGGGCGAAGCGATGTTCGGCACGAGCTGGACCATCATCGCCGGATTTCTCGCCACCTGCGGGCATCTGGCGCTGATCATGGCGCTGGCGACCCACCTGTTCGGGGTGGGCAAGGGTTACAAGCTGCTGCGCCCGGTGCTGCGCCGCAATGCCGGGTGGCTGACCCTCGAGACCATGCTGCTGACGGGTCTTGGGCTGATTGCGGTCGCGCTGGCCGGGCTGGTGGCGGTGACGGTGTGGTGGGGCAAGGGCGGATTTGTCGCGCTTGATACCCAGTTGCCGCTGATCCTGTTCGCCACGGCCGGTGCCATCGGGCTGCAGAACGTGCTCGGCGGGTTTCTGCTGGCGATCATCGCGGGCAACGACAACCGCTTCGCCCCGCGTGGCTGAGGGCTTTGCCGGCATGACTCCCTGGCTCAGTGTGGTGATGCCGGTCCACCGCCCCGACGGGTGGCTTGATGCGGCGCTGGCGAGCATTGCCGCCGCCGGGGAGGCTGCGGGCGCGATCGAGGTGATCATCCGCGATTCGACCCCCGAGGGGCCGCAGGGCGAGGCCTATGCACAGGCCCATGCCGGCCGCCTCGCGATCGACTATGCCCACGTTCCCGGCGTGCCGAGCTGGACGGCCAAGACCAACCAGATGGTCGCCGCGGCGCGCGCGAGTCATGTCTGCACGCTGCATCAGGACGATCTGTGGCTGGCTGGCCGCGCCCGCATCGCGCGCGAGCTGATCGCCTGCCATCCCGATGCCGCGCTGCTGTTCGGCCCGGCCCGGCTCGTCAGCGCCGGCGGCCGCGACATGGGCGGCTGGAACCCGCCCTTCGCGCCCGGCGTGATTGATCCGGCGCACTTCCGCGCAATCCTGCTGGTGCAGAACTCGCTTGCCATGCCCGCTCCCGTGTTCCGCCGCGATGCCTATCTTGCCGCGGGCGGACTGGACGAGACGCTGTGGTACACCCCCGACTGGGAACTGTGGCTCAAGCTTGCCGCGCAGGGACAGGTGGTGTTCGATCCCCGGCCTGCCACCGCCTTCCGTATTCACGCCGGCGCGCAGACGATGACGCGCAGCCGCGCCGAACTCGCCGCGCAGCTCGCCGTCGTGCTTGACCGGCATCTCGCACCGGGCGCTGCCACGGCCCGGATCAGCCGGGCATCGGCCGCGATCAATGTCGCCCTTGCCGAGGCCGCCGCAGGCGAGCGGGGCGCGGCGCGGCGCGCACTGGCCGAACTGGTGCGGCTGGGGCCGGTCGGTGCCTGGCGCTATCTGCGCTATTCGCGGCTCGCCGAAAGACTCTTGCCGCGCCTGCGCCTGCGGCTGGCGGGGGGATTGTGACGATGAGCCTCGGAGCAAGCGTGCGGCGCGCCTTCGGCCCCTATGAGCGGCAGGTCGCCTCGGCCTATCGCGGGATCTATCTCGATCTCGATGACTTCGCCCGGGAACTGGCCCGGCAGATACCGCAGGCGGAGCGGATCCTCGAAGTCGGCGGCGGCGAAGGGGCTGTCACCGAGGTCCTGGCGCGCACCTATCCGAAGGCGCAGATCCTCTCGATCGACATTACCGACCGGATCGGCCGGCTTTACGCAGGTCCGCCCGAGCGGGTCGAATTCCGCCATGCGGACGTCGCCGAGATCGCTGCCGCGCGTCCCGCCGCGTTCGATCTGGCGCTGGTGTCGGACGTGATCCACCACGTCCCGCCCGCGCTGCGCGAGGCGTTCCTGGCCGATATCGCCCGCTGCCTTGCCCCGGGCGGGCGGCTGGCGATCAAGGACTGGGCGCGCACCGCCACGCTGATCCACTGGATGTGCCATGCCAGCGATCGCTGGCTGACCGGTGACAGGATCGCGTTTCTCACGCCGGAGGAAATGCGGGCGCTGGTCGGGCAGGCCGTGCCGGCGCTGGTTCCGGCCGGAGACAGCCGGATCGCTCCGTGGCGCAACAATTTCCTGCAGGTGTATCAATGTCCGCCCCGGCGCTGATCCGCACGCCGGCGCGCTATCTGCTCATCGGACTGGGCTGCGCGCTGCTCAACAACGCGATCCTGATCGGTGCCGATCTGGCCGGGCTGCACTATACTGCGGCGACCTTGCTGACCTTCGTCACCACCGTGCCGCTTGCCTATTTCGCCCATGCTGTCTGGACCTTTTCGGCCAGCCTGTCGTGGCGCGGGTTCTACCGGTTTGTCGCAGGGTCGATGTCGAGCCTGTTGCTGGCCGCCGGAGCGGTGGCGCTGGCGCGCGGAGCGATGGGACTGCCGATGGTGATTGCCGCGCCGCTCGCGACGGTGGCGATGACGGTCTACAACTACCTGATGGCGCGCTGGGCGGTGCGTGTTCCGGCGCCCTAGAGCGCGATCCGCACGATGTAGCCAAAGCTGCGCAGCGGCGCGATGCGTTCGACCAGACGGATGCAGATCTGCCCCGCCTGCACCACCAGCCGGAAGACTCCGTGCGATGCGAGCAGCATCTCGGTGGCGTAGAAGCGGTAGGGCAGGATTTCCCATTCGCGCACGCCGGCGCGGCGGCACAGCGTGTTGAGCGTCTTGTAGGTCGAGGTCAGAAGGTGATCGTGATGCTGCGCCTCGCGCCCGAAAGTGCCGAGCAGGCCGTTGGCAAAGGAGGCGCCGTTGGGGGTCGAGATGATCAATTCGCGTCCGGCATAGCGGCGCTGCATCTCGCGCAGGAAATCGAGCGGGTTCTCGAGGTGCTCGATGAACTCGCCGGCCACCACGATGTCGATGTCCTCGGCCGCGACCGGGGGGCGGGTGCCGTCGCCCTTGATGATGAAGGCGTTGGGGGCGGTGACGAGGCCGTCTTCGGGCAGGTGATCGGACAGATCGACCCCGGTCACCGACTGTGCCTGCGCGGCGATCCGGGCATGCAGCCATTCGTCTGTGGTGCGCTTGGCGAGCGCGGTTTCGTCGAGACAGCCGATATCGAGCACCCGTTTGCCGGCACAGCGCGCCGCAATGTACCCGACCCGGTCGACCGGGCGTGCAGGCCGCACCGGTTCGAGCGTGCGATAGGCGAGCTCAGCCATGGCCGGGTGATCCGGAGCGCTGGATGCAGTGGGGTGAGGGTGCCGTGTTCACCCGCCGGTCAATGCCCCGAACATGGCTAACAAAGGCTTAATCGCCGGCCCCTGAGCGGCAGGCCTGGCCGAGCGGCGTGCTGCCCGGACGGCGCCCGGCACGCATGCCCGCCGCCGCCATCGCGCGCGCACCCGCCACCGCCACGGTTCCGCGCGCGCACAGCAGCGCGATGCGATCATCGCCGAGATGCTTGCGCGAGAACACCAGCGGGCGGTTCGACAGGTCGGCACGGTTGCGCACCTCGTCGACCGCATCCGGGTAGGCGAGATCATCGACAATCACGAAATCGGCGTCCGTCGCCGCAATGACCTTGTGGAGCGCGGCATGGGGCCGCACGAAATCATGCGCCCACCACAGCGCGACGGGAACGATGACCAATGCGCTCGTTGCCAGCATCGCAGCCGCTGCCCCCTCGCTGCGGGCCGGTTCGTGCGCGGCGAGTTCGCGGTAGCCGAAGCCTGCCAGCAGGCACAGGTTGCCAATCAGCCCGTGAAGGTAGCGGTAGCCCCAGCCGTGGCCCTGATAGGGCAGCAGGACCGCCATCGCTGCCAGTGTCAGAACCACCCCTCCCAGCAACGCCAGCACCACCGGCTCGCGGCGCCGCAGGGCCGGGCCAAGCGCGAGCAGGAAGGGCAGCAGGAAGGCCGCGTTCCACGTCACCATCCGCAGCAGGTTGTAGAGCATCAGCGGCAGCGTGTCCGGATCGATCCGGGTGACCAGCGGCAGGATGCGGTTTTCCACCACGCCCGCCAGCGTCGTCGGCGCGCTCGCGGCAGGGGGCAGTCCGGCCCAGCCGGCGACGATCCCGGGCCAGGCCAGCCACAGCAGCAGCCCCGCGCCATAGGCCGCGCCATAGCCGGCCACCGGCAGCCAGCGCCGCCGCAGCAGCAGCCACAGCACGAATGGCGCCGCGAACAACGGATGGAACACGAACTGGTGCAGGCCCATCGCCAGCACGCCGACCGCCATGGCGAGCAGATGGCTCCACCACCGGTCGCGCAGGAACAGCGCCAGCCACAGCAGGTTGAGCGTGAGATGGCCGGTCATGGCATAGGGGGTCATCGCCGTGACCAGCACCTGCGCCGAAATCACATATCCCGCCAGCGTCAGCCACTGCGCCGGAGGGCTTTCGGGCAAAAGGTCGCGGGCGATCCACCACAGCAGCACCAGGCCGATGCCTGCCAGCAGCGGGTTCATCAGCGCCGGATCGCCGATCAGGCCGAACAGGCTGCGCGCTGCGGCATTGACCGGCAGATAGCCCGACACCAGCAGGCTGTCGTCCCGGGTCTCCATCAGGAATGCGGGAACCAACGCCTGTCCGAACCCGGCCCATTCGGCAGGCAGGCGCTCTGCCAGCCGCCCGCCCGCGAAGATCGCGCTGTCGAACACCGCCATGTGCTCGTCGCGGGTCAGCGGATAGTCCGCCATCAGCGCATGGGCACCGGCCCACAGCAGTCCGCCAAGCAGCGCCGCGATGATCAGCACCCGGACCGGTGCGGGCGCGCGGTGCGGCAGCGGCCAGGCGGGCGCCCACAGCCGGCAGCCCATCCACAGGGCCACCAGCCCGATTGCCACCCAAAGGTCATGTTGCAGGAAATAGGTCGTGGTGATGCCCGGCAATGGCCAATTTGCCAGCACAATGGCTGCGATGAGCACGATGATCGCCGATCGCGTCAGAGCCGGTTGCATGGGTGGTCGGGTTCCCGCTTGCCGGGCCGGCGCAGGTCAGCCGGCTCTCCTGCAGGGCATAGCCGAAAGCGCCGCGCCGCGCGCTGCTGGAGGCGGGCTATCCACAATCGCCTGCCGCCTGCCGCCTGCCGGTCTGCCGGTCTGCACGTCCCTGTCATGCCGCAGGCAGCTTCGTTCGTCGCTTGCTCTTGACCGCCGGTGCGATCAGCCGAAAACCGGGGAGGGCGCGATGAGGGGTTTCCCGCCCGCATGCGTATGGCCTGTGACAGGAGAAAGCGGATGGAAATCGACGGCAAGCTCACACGGCTCGGACAGTTCCCGGTGCCTGATCTGTCGGCCATCGACGGCAGCGCGCTGGCGCAGCGCGCGCGGGCGGAGCAGCGCGCGGGGGCGGGCGTGACAGTGCTGGCGCTGGCGGGCGCGCTCGCTATCGGGATTGTCGGCGGGATGCAGGCCCCCGCCGAGGCCGAGGCGCCATCGGCCGCCTTCGGCCCCGATCCCGCGCTCACGCCGCTGATTGCGCTGGGCCAGCCATGACCGCGCGCCGCCTTGCCCTTGTGGCGGTGCTGGTGATCGCACTTGGCGCGGCGGGCGTATGGCTCGGCCGGATGCTGCAACCGGCGGCCCACCATAGCGGCGCCGAACTCCACGCGCTGATGCACGAGGATCTCGATCTCGACACCGCGCAGGAGGCCAGACTGGGGACACTGGAGCGCGATTTCGCCGCACGCCGCACTGCGCTCGAAGCGCGGCTCAAGGCCGATAATGCGCGGCTCGCGGCGGCGATCGCGGCCGAGCATCAATATGGCCCGCGCGTGGCCGCGGCGGTGGATGCGACCCACATGGCGATGGGCGATCTTCAGAAGGCCACGCTCGAGCATGTCTTTGCCATGCGCGCAATTCTGCGGCCCGATCAGCAGGCGCGTTTCGATGCCGCTATCGCGCAGAGCCTCGCCCAGAAGGACAAGTGACCAGCGACAACCCGGATGCGGCGCTGGTGCGCGGGGCGCTGGCGCGCGACCCGCAGGCCGAGCGCGCGCTGGTCGAGCGCCATCGCGAGGCCGTATACCGCCTTGCGCGTGCCGCCTCGGGCGATGCCGAGGAGGCCTTCGACATCACGCAGGAGGCCTTCGTCGCCGCCTTCGCCGCGCTTTCGCGCTACGATCCGGCGCGCCCCTTTCGCGGATGGATCGCAGCGATCACGCTCAACAAGTGCCGCGATTTCGCGCGGCGGCAGGCGGTGCGGCGGTTCCTGCGGATGCCGCTGCCCGAGCGGGCGGCGGAGTGGATCGCCGATGACGCCCCGCTGCCCGAGGCACTCGCCGCCGACCGTGCCGAACTGGCCGACACCGCACGCGCTATCGCCGCCCTGCCGCACAGTCTGAAGGCGGTGCTGGTGCTGCGCACGATCGAGGGGCTGAGCCAGCAGGAGACCGCCGCAGTGCTCGGGATTACCGCCAAAGCGGTCGAGACGCGGCTCTACCGCGCACGCACAAAACTTGGTCAAGCCGTGAGGGGTGCGCCTCCATCGCGCGTATAGAGGACATGAACTTTCCGCCTGTCACCAGACGCCGCCTGCTCGCCGGAGCCGGTGCGGCCTCGGCCTTTGCCGCGCTTCCCGCCTGGGCGCAGGGCCATTCCATGGGCAGTTCGGGGCACTCGATGCGCGGCGGCGCGCCAATCCGGGTCGGTTTCGACGAGGTCTCGGGTCGCGTGATCGACCTTTCGGTGGGCCACGGCCCGCGGGTCGTTCAGGGCAGGAAGGGGCACGGCATTGCCGTGAACGGCAGCGTGCCGGGGCCGCTGATCCGGCTTAGGCAAGGCGAGAACGTCCGCCTCAATGTCACCAACACGCTCGATGTGGATACCTCGATCCACTGGCACGGGCTGCTGGTGCCGTTCCACATGGACGGGGTGCCGGGGATCAGCTTTCCGGGCATCCGTCCGGGGCAGACCTTCGCCTACGAATTCCCCGTCAGGCAGGCGGGCACCTACTGGTATCACTCGCATTCCGGGTTGCAAGAACAGCAGGGGCATTACGGCCCGCTGATCATCGATCCGGCCGGCGAGGAACCGGCGGAATATGACCGCGACTACATTCTGCTGCTGAGCGAGTTCACCCCGCTCGATCCGCATTTCATCATGGACCGGCTGCGCAAGGGCGAGGGCTATTTCAACTACCAGCAGACCAGCTGGGCCGATGACTATCCGCTCTCTGCCGAGGACCGGCGGATGTGGGCCGAAATGCGCATGCCAGCGACCGACATCGCCGATGTGACCGGCTCTACCTACACCTATCTCGCCAACGGACGCGGGCCGAAGGAGGGGCTGGAATACCTGTTCCAGCCGGGCGAGCGGGTGCGGCTGCGCGTCATCAACGGCGCGGCGCAGACCTTCTTCAACCTGCGCATCCCCGGCCTCGCCATGACGGTGATCGCCGCCGATGGCCAGAACGTGCGCCCGGTCGAGGTCGACGAATTCCAGATCGGCACCGCCGAGACCTACGACGTCATCATCCGGCCCACCGCCGAGGCCTATACCATCGTCGCGGAAAGCATGGACCGTTCCGGCATGGCGCTCGCCACACTCGCCAGCCGCCCCGGCGCGCGCGCCCCGATCCCGCCGCCGCGCAAGCCCCCGCTGCTCGACATGGGCGACATGGGGATGAACCATGGAGATGGTCCGTCGCACAGCATGGACGGCATGAAGATGCGCGACACGCTGCTGCTTCCGCCCGATGTCGAGGTCGGCCCCGGGATCGACATGGTCTCCATGGCCCCGGTCGACAAGCTCGGTGATCCCGGCCTAGGCCTGCGCGATGTTCCGCACCGCGTGCTCACCTACCGGATGCTGGCTGCGCTGGAGCCCAATCGCGACACGCGCCGGCCAACGCGCCTGCTGGAGCTGCACCTCACCGGCAACATGGAACGCTACATGTGGTCCTTCGACGGGAAGATGTATTCCGCCGTCCACGATACGCCGATCCGCTTTGCCTGGAACGAGCGGGTGCGGGTGAAGCTCGTCAACAACACCATGATGGCGCACCCCATTCACCTTCACGGGATGTTCTTCGAGCTCGTCAACGGAGAGGGTGCCGCCCACCAGCCGCGCAAGAACGTGGTGATCGTCCAGCCGGGGGCATCGGCACAGTTCGATCTCACCGCCAACGAGCCGGGCGACTGGGCGTTTCACTGCCATCTGCTTTACCACATGCACGGCGGGATGATGCAGACCGTGACGGTGATGGGGCCGGAGGCGTGAAAGCCGCGCTGGCCCTTGTTGCGCTGATGGCTGCCACCCCGCTCGCCGCGCAGGATCCCCATGCCGGCCACGATATGGGCGCGCAGGAGGAGGAGGCGCGGCCCGCCTCTCCCGGCCCGACCATGGAGACCCCTCCGCCCCCCGCCGCGGGCAGCGGGCCGCCGCGCGCTGCGGACGCGATCTGGGGGGCCGAGGCCATGGCCGCCTCGCGCGAGGACCTGCGCCGCACCCATGGCGATTTTCCCGTGTTCTGGTTCCAGGGCGACCGGCTGGAGACGCAGGTGCGCGAGGGCGCGGACCTCTACCTGTGGGACATTCAGGGCTATTATGGCGGCCCGACGGCACGGCTGTGGTTCAAGTCCGAAGGTGAAGGCGAATGGGGCTCCGCGCCCGAGGATGCCGAGGTGCAGGCGCTCTATGCCAAGGCCTTCGCGCCCTTCTGGGATGTGCAGGCGGGCATCCGCCACGACATCGCCGGGCCCGACACCACCCATGCGGTGATCGGCGTGCAGGGCCTGGCGCCCTACATGTTCGAAGTGGACGCGGCGCTGTTCGTCAGCACCCGCGGCGACATCACCGCGCGGATCGAGGCCGAGATCGATCAGCGCATCACCCAGCGCCTGATCCTCCAGCCGCGCATCGAGGCCAATCTTGCCGCGCAGGATGTGCCGCTGCTGGGCGTGGGCGCGGGGCTCGACCAGATCGAGGCAGGGGTGCGGCTGCGCTACGAAATCGCCCGCGAATTCGCGCCGTATATCGGCATCGAGCAATCATGGCGCACCGGCAAGGGCGCAGATTTCGCCCGCGCGCACGGCGAAGACCCCTCGGCCACCAGCCTTGTCGCCGGCATCCGTTTCTGGTTCTGATCAACACGAAGGACATTTCCATGCGTATTCCTGCCTTTATTGCCGCCCTCGCGCTTTCGGTGCTCGCTGCACCTGCACAGGCCCATGTCACGCTGACCGCCTCGATCCCGTCCGCCGGCGCCGAGGCCAAGGCCCCCAAGGCCATCACGCTCACCTTCAGCCAGCCGGTCGACCCCTCCAGCGCCGCCGCCAGCATCGTCATGACCGCGATGCCGGGCATGGCCGATCACGGCGAGATGGTGATCCGCAACTTCACCTCCGGCTGGTCTGCCGATGGTCGCACGCTGACGCTGACGCTCAAGAAGCCGCTGCCTGCCGGCACCTACGAAGTGCGCTGGCAGGCCGCCGCTGCCGATGGCCATGCGATGACCGGCACGGTGAATTTCACTGTCAGCTGACGGGCGCGGCGAGGCTTGCCAGACCGGGCGGGCTCTGGTGCTGATGGACCAGCGCCGACAGGGCGATCCATACGCTGAACATGATCAGATAGGGCCAGCGGCGCGGCCATAGGGCGGCGACCAGCAGCGTGCTGGCCGCCGTCCCGCCGAGCGCGAGCAGCACCGGCGCGGCGGCGAGCGTGCCGCTGCCGGCAAGGGCGGTCTGGAGCGCGGTGGTGGCCCATTGTGCGGGGAGCAGCGCCAGCAGCCAGCCGGGCAGGGCGCCGGGCTGGGCTGCGGCGGTCGCCACCATTGCCGCCTCGCCGCCGACCACGCCGAGCGCGATCCACCAGCCGCGCGCACCGGCAGAGCGGGCGAACAGCGCGCCTCTGGCAGCAAAGCTGAGGCTGGCGACGGCCAGCGCCACCGCGGTCTCGGGCAGGTGCGGCAGGGTGGGCATCCCGAGGCCGAGCGTCAGAAGGAGCAGGCCCGTTCCCGCCGCCAGCGCCAGCGCCACACCGGTCCACAGCCGCCCCGCAATCGCGCCGGCGATCATGCCTGCGCCCATCAGCCCCACCGCCAGCACCGCGCCTGCCGCCCCGCGTTCGCCCTCCAGCAGCACCAGCACGAGCGCAGGCAGCACGAAGCCCGCCAGAGCCGCGATGAACCATGCGGCGCGCGGGACATCTGCGGGCGGGAGTATCGTCGTCATCCCGGCGACAGTGCGGGAAGCGCCGCGCCTTGTCGAGCGTGCGCGAAGGACAACGACGTTTCGGGAGAATTCTGGCTGGGGCGGAAGGATTCGAACCTTCGCATGGCGGTACCAAAAACCGCTGCCTTACCGCTTGGCTACGCCCCAGCAGAGGCGCGCTCTATAGCGCCTCAATCGTGCTTGTGAAGGGGGGCAAGACGGCGAAATGCGCCTTGCCCCCGCGCGTTTCAGTCGAGCCGCTTGCCGGCGAAGTCGGCCGCCGAGTGGCGCTCCTTGAGCTGGGTGTCCTCATCGCCCCACACCTTGTTGACGATCTTCCCGCGCTGCACCGCCGGGCGGGCCGCGATCTCCTTCACCCAGCGGCCGACGTGCTTGTATTCGTCGATGCTGAGAAAGGTTTTCGCGTCGTTGTAGATCGTGCCGGTGGTGAAGGGCGCAAGCCAGGGGAAGTTGGCGATGTCGGCCAGCGAGTATTCGTCGCCCGCCAGAAACCGGCTTTGCGCCAGCCGCTGGTCGGCGACGTCGAAAATCCGCTTGGTCTCCATTGCGTAGCGGTTGATCGGGTATTCGTATTTCTCGGGCGCATAGGCGTAGAAATGGCCGAAGCCGCCGCCGATGAAGGGGCCGGATGCGACCTGCCAGAACACCCAGCTCAGCACCTCGGCGCGCTTCGCCGGATCGGCGGGGAGGAACATCCCGAACTTTTCGGCCAGATGGACAAGGATCGCCCCGCTTTCGAACACGCGGAAGGGCGCTTGCGGATTGCTGCGATCAAGCAGGGCCGGGATCTTGGAATTGGGGTTCACGCCGACGAACCCGCTGCCGAACTGCTCGCCCGCGCCGATATTGACGGTCCACGCGTCATACTCCGCGCCCGCATGCCCGGCTTCGAGCAGTTCCTCGAACATGATTGTCACCTTCACCCCGTTGGGCGTGGCGAGCGAATAGAGCTGGAAAGGGTTGTCGCCCACCGGAAGCTCGCGCTCCTCGCGCGCGCCTGCCGTCGGCCGGTTGATCCCGGCAAAGCGCCCGCCCGAGACGGTGTCGGGGTTCCAGACAGCGGGCGGAGTGTAGGTGGCATCGGCCATGGCATGCGGCTCCTTGATGATGTGGGGAACACTTGGAGCCTCGTTCGCCCGTCCGCAAGCGCCGGTGACAGCAAAATGGCTTGGGCCTCGCGAAGCAGGACTTTTGGCGCGGCTGCTAGGAACGGCAAGGATTAGCCGCTAGAGGCTTTGGCCAAGTCCACCCGGAGCGCGTGAAGCATCATGAGCGAGACATCGCACCCCTTCTACGACTGCCACGAACACGGCTTCGTGCGCGTGGCGACCGCGACCCCGGCGAGCCGCCCGGCCGATGTCGCCTTCAACACCGCAGGCGTGCTCGCCGAGGCGCGCAAGGCCCACGCGGCCCATGTCGATCTGGTGGTGTTTCCCGAACTGACGCTGTCGTCCTACGCGATCGACGATCTGCTGCTGCAGCACGCGCTTCTGGAGCGGGTCGAGCAGGCGCTGGCCGAAGTGGTCGCCGCCTCTGCCGACCTGCACCCGGTGCTGGTGCTGGGCGCGCCGCTGCGCCGGGCGGACAAGCTCTACAATTGCGCGGTGGTGATCGCGGGCGGGCAGATTCTCGGGGTCGTTCCCAAGAGCTTCCTGCCCAATTACCGCGAGTTCTACGAGAAGCGCCATTTCGCGCACGGGCGGGGCTGCACCGACTTGTGGATCGGCGTGGCGGGCGAGGAAGTGCCGTTTGGCACCGATCTCGTCTTCGCCGCCGCCAACCTTCCCGGCTTCCGCTTCGGGGTGGAGATCTGCGAGGATTTCTGGGCCCCTGTCCCGCCCGGTATGCAGGCCGCGATGGCGGGCGCGCTGATCCTGTGCAACCTTTCGGCCTCGCCTGTCACCATCGGGCGCGCGGATGATCGCCACCTGCACTGCCGCTCCTCGGCCTCCCGCGCGATCGCGGCCTATGTCTATTCGGCCAGCGGTCACGGGGAGAGCACCACCGATCTCGCGTGGGACGGGCAGGGCGTGATCTACGAGATGGGCGATCTGCTGGCCCAATCGGCGCGTTTCGATCGCACGGGCGAGCTGTGCGTGGTCGATATCGACACCGAGCGCCTCGCCGCCGAGCGGATGCGCAACCAGACCTTCGCGGATGCCGCCGAATGGGCCGGGAGCCCGGCGGACACCTATCGCCGGATCGTGTTCGAGCATCACTATGCCGCAGGCGACATCGGCCTCGGGGGCCCCGGGGGGGGGGGACCCAACGGGCCCCACCCGCCCCCAAAACACACGCAGGGAGGCAGACCGGGGGTGAAAAAA
>CAZQOO010000003.1:40745-58931 GCA_964594845.1 uncultured Porphyrobacter sp.
CGAACATCACTATGCCGCAGGCGACATCGGCCTTGTCCGCCCGGTGGCGCGCTTCCCCTTCGTCCCCGACCGGCCCGAGAAGCTCGACGAGGACTGCTACGAGGCGTTCAACATCCAGGTCGATGCACTGATGCGGCGGATCGAATCGACCGCGGCGAAAAGCCTCGTGATCGGCATTTCGGGCGGGCTCGATTCCACCCATGCGCTGATCGTCGCTGCCAAGGCGTGTGACCGGCTGGGCCTGCCGCGCTCGACCATCCGCGGCTACACCATGCCCGGCTTCGGCACGTCCGAAGGCACGAAGTCGAATGCCCACAAGCTGATGGCGGCGATGGAGATCACTTCCGGAGAGATCGACATCCGCCCGGCGGCGACGAAAATGCTTGAGGATATCGGCCACCCCTTTGCAGGCGGCGAGCCGGTGCATGACGTGACCTTCGAGAACGTGCAGGCGGGCCTCAGGACCGACTACCTGTTCCGCCTGGCCAGCCAGCACGGCGGCTTCGTGGTCGGCACCGGCGACCTTTCCGAGCTGGCGCTCGGCTGGTGCACCTATGGCGTCGGCGACCACATGAGCCATTACGGCGTGAACGCGGGCGTGCCCAAGACGCTGATCCAGTATCTGATCCGCTGGGTGATCGGCACGGGCCAGTTCACCGATGCCTGCGGGCAGGTGCTCGCCGCGATCCTCGACACCGAGATTTCGCCCGAACTGGTGCCGCCGGGTGCGGACGGGCAGATCCAGTCGACCGAGAGCCTCGTCGGCCCCTATGAACTCAACGACTTCTTCCTCCACCATGTAATCCGTTTCGGCCAGCGTCCCTCCAAGGTCGCCTTTCTGGCGTGGCACGCGTGGAAGGATGCGGGC
The DNA here is from genome assembly GCA_964594845.1 of uncultured Porphyrobacter sp. Taxonomy (GTDB): domain Bacteria; phylum Pseudomonadota; class Alphaproteobacteria; order Sphingomonadales; family Sphingomonadaceae; genus Erythrobacter. Next base: position 41,614 of record CAZQOO010000003.1, read on the forward strand.
GCGGGCCTGTGGCCGGCGGGCTTCCCCGAAAGCCGCAAGAACGCCTATGATCTGGCCACCATTGCGCGCTGGCTTGACAGGTTCTGCGCGCGCTTCTTCGGCTTCTCCCAATTCAAGCGCTCCGCGCTGCCCAACGGACCCAAGGTCTCCTCGGCGGGCGCCCTTTCCCCGCGCGGCGACTGGCGCGCGCCGTCGGATGCGGTGGCCACCGTATGGCGCGAGGAATTGCGGACAAGCCTGCCGGACGAGGCGCTGCGCAACCTTTCTCCGTAATGCCGGGAAAACTGCCTCTTTCCGCGCTGGGCATCATGCTGTTCTGCAATGTTGCCTGGGCGATGAATGTCGTGGTCTCCAAGATCGCGGTGACGACGCTCGGCCTGCCGCCGCTGTTCTACACCGTGCTGCGTTCGGCCACGGTGCTGGCGGTGCTGTTTCCGCTGCTGCGCTTCGTGCCGCAGCGTCCCGCACTGGTGCTGGCGATCGGCTTTGCGATTACCGGCGGGAGCTTCGGGCTGCAATTCATCGGGCTCCAGACCGCGAGCCCCTCGGCGGTGGGGATCGTCAATCTCTCGGGCGCGCCGCTGACCGTGCTGTTCGCGATTCTGTTCCTTGGCGAGGAGGTACGCTGGCGGCGCGGGCTGGGGATGGCGCTGGCGCTGGGCGGGGTGGGTCTCGCGATCGGCGCACCGTCCGAGGCGGGCGATCCGGTGGGGCTGGGCTTTGCCTTTGCAGGCGTGCTGATCGGTGCCTTCGCCTCGGTCTTCGTCAAGCGGCTGGAGGTGGGTGCGGTAGCCTTGCAGGCCTGGGCGGCGGTCGCTTCGCTGCTGGTGATGCTGCCCGGCACGCTGCTGCTGGAAAGCGGACAGATCGCTGCGGTCGAGGCGGCGCCGCTGGCGGTGGCGGGATGCGTGCTGTTTGCGGGCGTGGTCGTCTCGGTCGGCGCGCATTCGGCCTATTTCCGGCTGTTCCAGGCGCATGATGCCAACCTCGTCGTGCCGCTCACCCTGCTTACCCCGCTGCTCACCATCGCTTTCGGCACTTGGCTGACCGGCGATGCGATCGGCTGGCCGTTGATCGTGGGTGGAGCGATGGCGCTGGCCGGGGTTGCGATCATCGTCATCCGCCCGAGCCGCACGATCTTCAAATGGCAGCTGATGCGGCCCAAGCTGTAGCGCGATAGGGGCGGCCGTCCTCCGGCGCGCCCCCTGTGCCCGATGATCAGGCCGCGAGCTTCGTCGCCGCCTCCTGCGCAGCGGCGATCTTTGCCTCGCCGTCCTGGCCCATAATCCCGTCGGCGGCGATCACTTCGACATCGGTGATGCCGAGAAATGCGAGGAAGAAGGTCAGCCAGCGGCTCATGAAGTCGATCTCGCTGCCCACCGGCGTGCCGCCCGACGCGATGGCGATATAGGCCTTCTTGCCCTTGAGCAGGCCTTCCGGGCCGGTTGCGGTGTAGCGGAAGGTGGTGCCGGCGCGGGCGACCAGATCGGCCCAGGCCTTGAGGCTTGCCGGAGGGCCGAAATTGTAGATCGGCGAGGCGACGACGATGGTGTTGGCGGCCTGAAGCTCGGCAATCAGCGTGTCGGCGATGGCGGCCAGTTCGGCCTGCTCGGGCGTGCGATCGGCTGCCGGGGTGTGGTTCGCGGCGAAACGCTCGGCGCTGACATAGGGCAGATTGTCCGCGGCCAGATCGCGGGTGGTGACCTTGGCGCCGCTCCTGGCGGCGAGGCCGTCGACCAGCCGCTGGCCAAGGCCGCGCGAGATGCTGTCGGCATCCGGACGGATGCTGGCGGTGATGTAGAGGATATTGCTCATCGGACTATTCCTTCGGGAGGGTGGAGAGGGGTGGAGCCGGCCGTTGGAGAGGGGATGGGGGAACCGGCCGGCCCCGGGGGTAAACACCCCTCCCGCGAGCGGGAGGGGAGAGGGCCTAGGCCGCGTCGACCAGCACGACCTCGCTGTCTTCGAGCGCTGTGATGGTGACGCTGTCCATCTGCGTGATCGCCACGCCGTCGCGGGCATTGGCTTCGACCGTGTCGATCCGGATCCTGCCGGTGGCGGGCACGAGGTAGAGGTGGCGGTCCGCCGAGCGGGGCGTGTAGGTCACGCTCTCGCCCGCCAGAATCGTCGCGCCCAGCACCCGTGCATCGGCGCGGATTGTCAGCGCGTCATTGTCGTGTCCCACGCCGCTTGCGAGCGGAACGAAGGCGCCGTTGCGGTTCTCCTTGGGGAACTGGCGCGCACCCCAGCTCGGCTCGCCCCCGCGCTCGTCGGGGATGATCCAGATCTGGAACAGCGTCGTGTCGGTGCCTTCGAGGTTGTATTCCGAATGGCGCACGCCGGTCCCGGCGCTCATCACCTGCACGTCGCCTGCTTCGGTGCGGCCCTCGTTGCCCATCGAATCACGGTGCGTGATCGCGCCGGTGCGGACATAGGTGATGATCTCCATGTCGCTGTGCGGATGGGTCGGGAAACCGGTGCCCGGTGCGATGCGGTCATCGTTCCAGACACGCAGGGCACCCCAGTGGACGCGGGCCGGATCGTGATAGCCCGCGAAGGAGAAGTGGTGGCGCGCATCGAGCCAGCCGTGGTTGGCGGCGCCGAGGGTGTGGAAGGGCCTGAGTTCGATCATGGCGTGTCTCCTGTTTCGCTGAAGCGGAGATAGGCCAAGGTAACGGTGCGGATAAGTGCGATAAAACTTGCCAAGATGTTCGGATTATCCGAACATAAGCCATGAAACTCGGCGAACCCACTCTCGATCAGCTGCGCATCTTTCTCGCCGTGGCCGAACACGGCAGCTTCGGCGGTGCGGCCAAGGCGAGTGGACGCGCGGTCTCGGCCATCTCCTACGGCATTGCCCAGCTGGAGGCGCAGCTCGGCCTCACCCTGTTCGACCGCGAGGGCTCGCGCCGTCCGGTGCTGACGGGGGCGGGCGCGGGCCTGCTGGCCGAGGCGCGCAGCGTGGCCGACGGGGTCGACGCGCTGCTCGCCAAGGCGCGCTCGCTCCATGCCGGACAGGAGCCGTCGCTGACGCTGGTGGTGGACGTGATGGTGCCGGGCGAGATCACCGCGCGCGTGCTCGGCAATTTCCGCCAGATGTTCCCGACCTGCGCGCTGACCTTGCGGATCGAGGGGCTGGGGGCGGTCGCCGCCTGCGTGATCGACGGCGGGGCAGATCTTGCCATCGGAGGCCCGGTGATCGGCGATCAGCCCGCGCTCGAGCGGCAGGCGGTGGGCGCGATCGAGCTCATTCCCGTCGCCGCGCCCTCCCACCCGCTCGCGCAGCCCGGCGTGGCTCCGGGCGAGAGCCGCCGCCACCTGCAACTGGTGTTGACCGACCGCTCGCCGCTGACCGAGGGGCGCGAGTTCTCGGTGCTTTCCCCGCTCACCTGGCGGCTGGGCGATCTCGGCGCGAAGCACTCGCTGCTGAAGGAGGGACTGGGCTGGGGCAACATGCCGCGCGCGATGGTGGCGGACGATCTGGCGTCAGGCGCGCTGGTGGCGCTCGACCTGCCCGAAAGGCCCGGCGCGCATTACGGCCTGAGTGCCCTGTGGCGGCGCGACACGCGGCTCGGGCCGGCGGCGAGCTGGCTGGTCGATGCGTTCCGGGAGGGGCTGGGGGCGTGTCCGGGCTCAACCGCAAGCGTCACCCCAGCGCGAGCTGGGGCCTAGGGCCGCTAAGTGCAGTGCGTGCCGCTCTAGGTCCCAGCTTGCGCTGGGATGACGGAAGACGGACCGAAAAGAACGGGCGCGTCGCCAGCCTGCCAGACTGCGAATTTGCCCATGATGCTTGCGAACAGATCGGATGCCAGCAGACCGTCGAGCCACCCTTGCACTCGCGGCAGAGGCTGCGCTGCGAACCATGCAGGGTCGATCGCGGCGAACTGGCGGATGAAGGGCAGCAGTGCGATATCGGTGAGGCTGCGGGTCTCGCCGGAAAGATAGGGCGCGTTTTCCAGCCGCTCCTCCAGCGGCGCGAGCAGGGCGAGGGCGGCGGCGCGGTGATCGGTGCCGTCCTCCTCCTCGTAACGCCCGGGATACTTCGCGCGGTCCAGGTGGTGCTTGAACGGCCCGTCATTCACCGCGATCCGGCCTGCATCCTCGCCCGCCAGCCAGCCTTCGGGATCGTTCTGCCCCAGCGCCCAGCGCATGATGTCGAGGCTCTGGTCGATCACCGTCCCGTCGCTCTGCACCAGCACCGGCACCGTCCCCTTGGGGCTCGCGGCGATGAGCGCGGGCGGCTTGGCGGCGAGCTTCACTTCGCGCAATTCGACCGTGATCCCCGCCACCCACAGCGCCATGCGCGCGCGCATCGCATAGGGGCAGCGGCGGAAGGAATAGAGGACCGGCGGGCTCACGACGCCTCGGCGGCAGGCCCGCACACCGGACAGGCCTCGCCCACCGGAAAGGGCCGGCCGCAGGGCTGGCAGCGGCTGTGGGAGCCTTGCGCAAGCCCGTGGCCGAGGCTCACGCGCTCGTCGAAGACGAAGCACTCGCCCCGCCACAGGCTTAGTTCTTCAGGCACTTGTTCGAGATATTTGAGAATCCCTCCGCGCAAGTGATAGACCTCCTCAACCCCTTCCGAGCGCAGGAAGCTGGTCGATTTCTCGCAGCGGATGCCGCCGGTACAGAACATCGCGACCTTCTTTTTCCCCGCCAGCAAGGCCTCGCGGTGGGCGCGGAACCAGGCAGGGAAGTCGCGGAAGCTCGGCGTCGCCGGATCGACCGCGCCTGCGAAGGTGCCGATCGCGACCTCGTAGTCGTTGCGGGTGTCGATCACGAGCGTGTCCGGGTCAGCGATCAGCGCGTTCCAGTCATGCGGATCGACATAGGTGCCGACACTCAGGGTCGGGTCGATATCGGGCTCGCCCATGGTGACGATCTCGCGCTTCACGCGGACCTTGAGCCTGCCGAAGGGCATCGCGGGCGCGTCGGAGAACTTCACGTCGAGGTTCGCGCAGCCGGGCAGGCCGCGGATGGTATCGAGCACCGCCTCCAGCCCTTCAGGCGTGCCCGCAATTGTCCCGTTGATCCCTTCGCGTGCGAGCAGCAGCGTGCCTTTCACGCCCGACGCCTCGCAGGCCGCCAGCAGAGGCTCGCGCAAAGCTTCGGGATCGGAAAACGGCGTGAACTGGTAGAGCGCCGCGACAGCAATCACATCCGCATCACCCAGCCGTGGCTGTCGGCGATGCGGCCGGTCTGGATGCCGACCAGCGTTTCGCGCAGTTTGGCGGTGGTCTGGCCGATGCCGCCCGCACCGATGGTGAATTCGCCCTCGGGGCCTGCCACCTTGCCGACCGCGGTGACGACCGCCGCCGTGCCGCAGGCCATGACTTCGACGAGGTGGCCGCTGGCGGCGTCCGCGCGCCACTGGTCGATCGAATAGGGGGCTTCGGAGACCTTGAGCCCCTGCTCCTCCAGCAGCGTGATCAGCGAGTTGCGGGTAATGCCGGGCAGGATCGTGCCGGTCAGCGGCGGGGTGATCACCGTGCCGTCGGCGAAGACGAAGAACAGGTTCATGCCGCCCAGCTCCTCGACCCACTTGCGCTCGACCGCATCGAGGAACAGCACCTGGTCATGCCCCTTGGCGAAGGCCTGTCCGGTCGGCACGAGGCTGGCGGCGTAATTGCCCCCGCACTTGGCCGCGCCAGTGCCGCCGGGGGCCGCGCGGGTGTAGTCGGAAATCCAGATGCTCACCGCCTTGGCGCCCGACTTGAAGTAGTTGCCCGCCGGACTTGCGATGACGATGAACTTGTATTGCTTGGCCGGACGCACGCCGAGGAAGGCTTCGGTCGCGATCATGAAGGGGCGCAGGTAGAGCGCGCCGCCCTCGACTGCGGGATACCAGTTGCCGTCGGCCTCCAGCAGCGCGCGGATCGCGCCCAGGAACAGTTCGGGCGGCAGCGCGGGCATGGCGAGGCGTTCGGCCGAGGCGTTGAAACGCGCGGCGTTGGCCTCGGGCCGGAACAGGCCGAGCGCACCGTCGGGGTGGCGATAGGCCTTGAGGCCTTCGAAGATCTCCTGCGCATAGTGCAGCACGCTCGCCGCGGGATCGAGGCTGATCGGCTCGCGGGGCCCGAGCACCGGGGTCTGCCAGCCGCCCAGCGCCTCGTCATAGTCGATCACCACCATGTGATCGGTGAACACCGTGCCGAAGCCGGGATCGGCGATCAGGCTCTCGCGGGTGGCATCGGGGGTGGGCGCGGGGTGCGGAAGGCGGGTGAGTTGCATGAGGTGCGCCTAATCCTGCTCGCGGGCGAGGGCAAGTATCTGCACGTCCCTCCCTGTCCCGCGAGGGATGGGGAGGTGGCAGCGCCGTGAGGCGCTGACGGAGGGGTAAGGCGGCAACCAGAAGAACCCCTCCGTCACCGCGTCGCGGTGCCACCTCCCCATTCGCGGGGCGAACGGGGAGGGACTCTCCAGTCCCTTGATCGTCGGGAAGCGCTGATCCGGGCCGCAGGCCCGCGAGCGCACGTGCGCGAGCCGCAGGCGCTCCGGAGCGAAGCGGAGGAAACAGCGCCTAGGACGAGCGGGCGGAGGCCCGCTCGCAAAACAAAAAATGAAAAGGGCAGCTTCGCCCGTCGGGAAGCTGCCCTCAACATGGTCAGCGGCCGGAAGCGCCGCTCACGGTGCCTTACTCAGAAGGATGATTACCGAGTATGCTCCGTAGGGATCTTCACCGACCTCGCTACTGAACCATGAGACATCGGATCACCTCCTTTCGCGCTTGTGAGCCAGACCCCGCGTTTCACCGGGGGCCGAGAGCCGCGTTCGCCGCTGGCCTCACGATGTAATGTGATTCATCGGAAGGGGTTCGACAAGACTTGTATAAATCTTTTCCGCCGTCATACTGCCACTCCGCCGCGCAACATCGTCGGCAGCCGCGCCCGGGGTCTTCCTCGGGCGTTTTTCGTTGGCGCAGCGGGGTGTGGGCAAGCTGGGGATGCCCTGTGCATCAGCCTGTGGATATTAATGTATAGAATCGGTTTTTGCTTCGTCATCGCAAGGAGCCTCGCAGAGGCGACGCGGCAATCCCTGAACTCCCGGTGCGGCTGGCCGCTCCCTCTGGCGATGGATTGGTTGGCCAAGGCCAGCTTCGCTCCCGCTCCGCTCGCGATGACGAGGCTTACCTACAATCCTCGATCACCCGCGTCACCTCGGCCCAGCTCGGCAGATAGAGCACCGGCAGGCCCTCGCTTTCCACCGCGAACCGGCCCTTGGAAAGCGCCATCGCATCGAGCAGCGGGTCGCCCGGCGCAATGCTGACGGTCATCTCGCGGTCTGCGGGCATGGCTTCGAGCGTGCGGGTGGTGGTCTCGGTGCGGATTGTCACCAGCGGCGTGCGCGCCCCGCTTTCGGGCAGGGAGAGCACCACGGTACGGGTGTCGGCCATGCAGCGCAGCCGTGCCATCGGGGCGCCGGCGGGGCTCCAGAAGCTCGCCTCGGTGCCCGTCCCGCGCGCAGCATAGCGCCAGTCGCCGGGGGTGGCGGGATTGTCCATCCAGTTGTCGCTGACCGGCGCCTGCGGCACCGGAGCGGGGCGCGGTGCAGCGGCCGGGCGGGTGACCGGCGCAGGCGCGGGGGCGGGCGGCGGGGGCGCGGAGACACAGGCCGTCAGCGCGAGTGCCGAGGCAAGGAGGGGCAGTGCGGCTTTCATGCCCGCACTTTGCGCGCTAGAGGCCGTCCTTGTCCATGCCCGAACACCCACCTCGTCCCCCGAAAGCGCCCAAGCGCCGCGTCGATCAGCTGCTGGTCGAGCGGGGCCTTGCTGAAAGCCGCGCGCGGGCGCAGGCGCTGGTGATGGCGGGGCTGGTGTTTGCCGGCGAGACCAAGATCGACAAGCCCGGCCATCAGCTGGCCGAGGACGCCGCGCTCGACGTGCGCGGGCGCGATCATCCCTGGGTCAGCCGCGGAGGGATCAAGCTGGCGCACGCGCTGGCGCATTTCGGGCTCGATCCGGCAGGCGCGGTGGCGATGGACATCGGCTCGTCCACCGGGGGCTTTACCGATGTGCTGCTGAGCCACGGCGCGGACCATGTGTTCTGTGTCGACAGCGGCACCAACCAGCTCGCCTGGAAACTGCGCGAAGACCCGCGCGTCACCGTGCTCGAACAGCTCTCGGCCCGCCTGCTGACACGCGAGCATATCGACCGGCCCTGCAACTGGGTGGTGTGCGATGCGAGCTTCATCGGCCTCGCGAAGGTGCTGGAGGTGCCGTTGCAACTGGCGGATACGCCGTGCCAGCTGGTCGCGCTGATCAAGCCGCAGTTCGAAGTCGGGCGCGAGGAAGTGGGCAAGGGCGGGGTGGTGCGCGATTCGGCCCTGCACCAGCGCGTGTGCGACGAGGTGCGCGACTGGCTCGAAGGGCTGGGCTGGCAGGTGCAGGGCATTGCCACCAGCCCGATCACCGGGCCGCAGGGCAATGTCGAATTCCTGATCGCGGCCCGCCGGGGTTAGGGGCAAAAGAAAAGACCGGCAGCAACCCGAAAGTTGCTACCGGCCCTATCTGTCCGTGACCCGGCGTTACACCGGGACCGGCAATCCCGAAGGATTACTCGGCAGCCGGAGCTTCTTCAGCCGGAGCGGCAGCGGCGTCAGCCGGAGCAGCTTCACCTTCGGCCGGAGCGGCTTCGGTGGCGGCAGCGTCAGCGGCCGGGGTTTCGGCAGCCATGGCGTCTTCGGCGACAGCGGTTTCGTCAGCGGCGGTGTCGGTCGCAGCTTCTTCAGCCGGCTTCGAGCAGGCAGCGGTGGCGAGGGCGAGGCCGGCGACGGCGACGAGAGCGATCTTCTTCATGTTGTTTCCCCTGAAAGGCCGGATGGCCGGGCATTGAAAAGCGGAAGCGCGAAATGCGATCCTGCCGTGCACGCGCTTCCGAATCACGGCAGGAATGTGGCAGCCTTTAGCAGACACTCTGGCAATGCCCCAAGCCTTTCCTTTCATTTCCCGCAAACCATCCCCGATTGGCTGAATGCTGCGTGGGGGCCTGCCTCATTGCGGGGCAGATTGGGCGTGAAGTTTGGCGCTGGTGCGCGGCTCTGTTATCGACACCTCCGACGGCCCCGAACCAAAGAATCACGCGGGCGCCGGAATCGGGAGAACGCATGAACGTCCTTGCTTCCAAAGCACAATTGCGGGCGAGCTTCCTGCGCTGGGCACTGTTTCTGGTGCCGCTGGTGCTGCTGATCGGCTTTACCGCCGGCCAGCTGGGCGGGCCGGGCACGCCGTGGTTTGCAGGGCTCGTGAAGCCCGACATCTATCCGCCGCCAGCGGTGTTCGGGATCGTTTGGAGCATCCTGTTCGTGCTGATCGGCCTTTCGCTGGCACTCGTGGCGAGCGCATGGGGGGCGGCCGGACGCGGGCTTGCGCTGGGCGTGTTCGCGGTGCAGTTCCTGGTAACCCAGAGCTGGAGCGCGGTGTTCTTCGGGATGCAGGATATGCAGGGCGGGCTGATCGTGATTGGCGTGGCGGCAGTGCTGCTGCTGCTGTCGATCGTGCTGTTCTGGCGGGTCCGGCGCGTGGCGGCGGTGCTGCTGCTGCCCTATCTGGCGTGGGTGTGCTTTGCCGGAACGCTCAACTACGCCTTCATCGAGGCCAATCCCGACGGCGGCGACACCAGCGGCAGCGGGGCCGAGACCAGGGTGAAGTTGTAGAGCGCCAAGCCCAACGGCCAAGAGCCCCAAGCCCACCAGCAATCTATCGTGTGGCAAGTTCCGGACGGCGTAGCACGTTCGCAAGGCCGACCGGCCGCCCGCAGGCGCTCTGCCGCGCAGCGGCAGAAGCAGCGCCGAGGACGAACCCGCGGAGGCGGGTTCGAAACACAAACAACCCTACTTGCACTTCGGTGCAAGCCTCTCCAAAAAGAAAAAATGCAAAGCCAGAACCCGATCATCGCCGACCTCGTCAAACTCGCCAACAGCGCCGCCGGGACCATGGCGGGCATGACCCGCGAAGCCCGCGAAAGCGCGCGCGAGCGGATGCGCGAGGCCTTTGGCGGCATCGACTTCGTCAGCCGCGAGGAGTTCGAGACGGTCAAGGCGATGGCCCAGAAGGCCCGCGAACAGGCCGACGCCCTCGAAGCGCGCCTCGCAGCGCTGGAAGCCAAGTCGACCAAGAAGTAAGGCCGGGCAGGGCAGGGCATGAACCTGCGCAGCCCCGCCATTCTGCTCGCATCGCGCGCCCACGGCGAGACCGGGGTGATCGCCCGGCTGCTCACCCCCGAACACGGCCTTGTCGCCGCCTATGTCGCAGGCGGGCGCGGGCGGGCCTTGCGCGCGGTGATGGTGCCGGGCAACCGCGTCGCGGCGGAACTGACCGTGCGCTCCGCCACGCAGCTGCCCTTCGCCCGGCTCGAACTCGAACATTCCCGCGCCGCTCTCATGACCGAGCCGCTGCCCGCGGCCGCGATCCAGTGGGCCTGCGCGCTCACCGCTGCGGCGCTGCCCGAACGCTTTCCCGCGCCTGCGCTCTACGAGGCGCTCGATGCGCTGATGAGCGCGGTGGCGGTCGCCCCTTCGGCGCGCGGCTGGGTCGCAGGGTTGGTCGCCTACGAGACGATGCTGCTGGCCGAGATGGGCTACGGCGCCGAGCGCCCCGAGCCGGGCGCCGGTTTCCCGGCACTGCTCGCCGCGCTGGCCCGGCTTGAGGGCCCGCTGGCAAACTCGCTGCTTGCAGGCCGCAAGACCGATGTTATGGCCGCCAGGCACCTGCTCATCGAGCGGCTCCGACGCATGATCTGAAAGACCCCGCGACCCATGAAGATTGCAGTCCTGCCCGGCGACGGGATCGGCCCTGAAGTCACTGCCGAGGCGGTGCGCGTGCTCGAGGCCCTGTCGCTTCCCGGCCTCACCCTGAACGAGGGCGATGTCGGCGGCATCGCCTACAAGCGCCACGGCCATCCGCTGCCGCCCGAAACGCTCGATCTGGCGGGCGCGGCGGATGCGATCCTGTTCGGCGCGGTGGGCGATCCCGACTGCGACACGCTCGAACGCCATCTGCGGCCCGAACAGGCGATCCTCGGCCTCAGGAAGCATCTCGGCCTGTTCGCCAACCTGCGCCCGGCACGGGTGTTCGCGGGGCTGGAGCATCTCTCGCCGCTGCGCGCGGACATCGCTGCGGGGCTCGACATGCTGATCGTGCGCGAGCTGACGGGCGATGTCTATTTCGGCGCCAAGGGCCGCCGGGTGAGCGAGACGGGCGAGCACGAGGGCTGGGATTCGATGTCCTATGCCGAAAGCGAGGTGCGTCGCATCGCCCATGTCGCCTTCCGCGCAGCGGCAGCGGGCGGCCATCCGCTCACCAGCGTCGACAAGGCCAATGTGCTGGAAACCAGCCAGCTGTGGCGCGACGTGGTGATCGAGGTGGCGGCGGACTATCCCGAGGTGGCGCTCGATCACATGTATGTCGATAATGCCGCGATGCAGGTGGTGAGCCATCCCGACCGCTTCGGCGTGGTGCTGACCGGCAACCTGTTCGGCGACATCCTGTCCGATCTCGCCAGCGCGGCGGTGGGTTCGATCGGTCTCTTGCCGTCGGCCTCGCTGGGCGAGCGGGAGACGGCGTACGGCACTTTCGGCCTGTATGAACCGATCCACGGTTCTGCGCCCGACATAGCCGGTCAGGGCAAGGCCAATCCGCTGGCGACGATCCTCTCGGCGGCGATGATGCTGCGCCATTCCTTCGGGATGGACGCACAAGCGGCACGAATCGAGAACGCCGTTGCCGCAGCGCTGGCCGACGGGTTCCTTGGCGGCGATCTCGGCGGCAGCCATGGCACGGCGGCGATCGGCGAGGCAGTGCGCGCGCGCCTGTAGAGCTCCGGTGCTCGACCTCGCCATCATCCTTCCGACCCTCAACGAGCGCGGCAATCTCGCGCCGCTGGTTGCGCGGATCGACGCGGCACTGGGCGCGAGGGTCGGCTGGGAAGTGATCATCGTCGACGACGACAGCCGCGACGGCACCGCCGACGAGGCCCGCGCGCTGGCGCTGGCCGATCCGCGCGTAAGGGTGATCCAGCGTATCGGCCGGCGCGGGCTGGCCAGCGCGGCGATCGAGGGCTTCTGCGCCACCGCCGCGCCCCATGTGGCGGTGATGGACGCCGATCACCAGCATGATCCCGCGCTGCTTCCGGCAATGCTGGCGGCGGTGCAGGCGGGCGAGGCCGATATCGCGGTCGCCAGCCGCTTTGCCGAAGGAGCGAGCACCGCCGACTGGGCCGCGCCCGAGCGCGAGCGCCTCTCCGCCTTTGCCAACGGCCTTGCCCGCAGGCTGACCGGCGTGGAGCTGACCGATCCGATGAGCGGCTATTTCCTGCTCCCCGCCGCCACGGCGCGCGCGCTGGTGCCGCGCCTGTCGGGGATCGGCTTCAAGATCCTGCTCGATCTGCTGGCGACTTCGGACACACCGATGCGGGTCAAGGAATTTCCGCTGCAATTCGCCGCCCGCCGCGAGGGAGAAAGCAAGCTGGACCGTGCCATCCTGTTCGATTTCCTCGCCGGGCTCTACGACAAGACGCTCGGGCGGGTCATCCCCACCCGCTTCGCGCTGTTCGGCACAGTCGGCGCGCTCGGCGTGATCGTCCACTTTGCGGTGCTGACGCTGCTGCTGTTCGTGCTGGGCGAGGGCTTCGCGCTGGCGCAGACCGCCGCAGTGCTGGTGGCGATGAGCTTCAACTTCTGGCTCAACAACTGGCTGACCTACCGCGACAAGCGGCTGAAGGGCTGGGGCGCGGTGCTGCGCGGCTGGCTGGGGTTCTGCGCGACCTGCGCGGTGGGGGCCTTCGCCAATGTCGGGATCGCGACCTTCCTTGAAGACAAGGGCGTGCTCTGGGCGCTTGCCGCGCTCGCGGGGATCGTGGTGGGGTCAGTCTGGAACTACGCCCTCTCCAGCCGCTTCGTGTGGGGTAGGTTTTGAGTCTTTTGTTTTCCGCACGCCATCCGGCGTGCGAAATCCTCGCTCACACGGCCTGACGGCCGCGTCGCTGCGGGCGGCCGTTCGGCCTTGCGGCGGCTTTGCCGCCGACTGGTGCCACAATCGTCGCGCCCATCACCGCCACCCGTCCAGCCACATCCAGGTCACATAGCTGCCCGGCCCCTTCAAGGGCAGTGCAGCGAGGATCGGGTAGAACCATGCGAACACGCCTGCCGAGGCAGCCAGCGTGCCCCATGCCCACCAGCCCCAGCCCGCGCGCCGCGCATCGCTGCACGCCAGCGCCAGCGCAGCCAGCAGGAAGAAATGCGGCACGAAATAGTGGTAGTAGAACTGCACCGGCTTGGGCGCGATCACCCACAGGCCGAGGCTTGCCGCATAGCCGATCACCACGGCGAGCTTTGCCCAGTTTTCGCGGGCAATGCCGCTGACGAGACACCATAGCAGCGCGGGCAGGCCGATCAGCATGGTCAGCGGATTGCCGATCAGCAGGATGCCGCGCTGCGCCCCGTCGCCGGGGGCGTAGAAATACCACACCGCACGGTTGTTGAGCAGCCATTGCGGCCAGTTGCTCTGATAGGTGTGCGGGGTGAGCACCTGCTGCTGGAGGGCGAGGATCTCGCCGTGGAAGCCGATCAGCCCCTGTTCGGCCAGCGGCGAGGGGCGCAGATATTCCGCGAGCCAGTAGCCCGGCAGGAAGGTCGCGGCATAGGCCAGAAGCGGCACGATCCCGAGCCATACGAAAGCCTCGACCAGCGTGATCCCCGGCACCGGCGCCCCGCGGCGCGAGAGGAACAGGCGGCGGCGACCGGCACGCGCGCGGGCGACGAGGAAGGCAAGGCCGGGCAGCACCGCGAGCGGGATCGCGTTCCACTTGGCCCCCATCGCAAGGCCCAGCACGATGCCCGTCAGCGCCAGCCGCCAGCGGCCTTTCTCCGGCTCGGCGCAGGCGCCCGCGAACTGCCATGCCGCGACGGCGAGGAAGGCTGCCATGAAGATGTCGAGCATGGCGATGCGCGACTGGATCAGCAGATGGAAACCGGTTGCCAGCAGGATGCCGAAGGCAAGGCAAGCGAACCGGTCGGCGCTCGCGTGCCACATCGCGCGCAGCGCCGCGAAATAGGCCAGCGTGCCGAACACGAAGGGCATGATCCGCCAGCCGAGCGGATTGTCCCCGAACATCGCCATGCCGAGCGCGATCAGCTCCTTGCCGAGCAGCGGGTGTTCGCGGTTGAGATATTCGCCGTGGCCCTCGCTCCACAGTCCCAGCAACTGGCGCGCGGCGGGCAGGTAATGGACCTCGTCGAACACCTCGACCGAGGGAATCGCCAGCCGCCAGCCCGCCAGCAGCGCATAGAGCCCGGTGAGCGCAAGGCACAAGGCCAGCGGGTCGCGCGGATGCGCGGGCGGGGTGAGGGCGGGAGAGAGAGGGCGCGCCTCGGACATGGCTTCCGCCGCTTAGGCAGGGGCAAGCCCTTGGGCAAGGGCGGATTATGGTTTGGCTTCCGCCCGCTCCAGCCAGAACAGCCGCGCGCACATGGCGAGCAGGGCAATGCTGGCCGTGGCGAGGATCAGCACCGTCCACAAGGGCAGGTTCATGCCTTGGGCGCGCGCCCGCGGCAGGATCAGGACATAGGCGATGCCGAGCGAGAACAGCAGGTCCCACCACACCTGCACGCCCCACAGGTTGCTGGTGTGGTTGAGGATCACCGGAAACACGCCCTCGGCGGCGATGGTGATCGCGGTGAAGCCGGCAAAGCCCGCCGCCAGCATCGCCGCCAGCAGCGCATTGCCCGGCGCATCGGGGCGCAGGAAGGCGACGATGATCGCCGCCACCGCGCAGACCAGCCCGCCGCCGGCGAGCGCGATGAAGGGGGTAAGCGCAAGATCCATCACCATTTCTCCGCAATAATGTAGCGAGTGCTACGTCAGCTTGTAGCGCGCCTTGGCGGGGGCTACAAGGGGGTGATGGCGCGCGTGAAGAAACAGCCTCCGATGTCGAAGGACAGCTTGCTGCCGCTGCTCGCGAGCCATGTCCTCGCCCACGGGCTGGGGCAGGCGAGCCTGCGGCCGCTCGCCAGGGCGGCGGGCACGTCGGACCGGATGCTGCTCTACCATTTCGGCACCAAGGAAGCGCTGATCGCCGATCTGCTGGCCTTTCTGGCGCAGGCCTATGCCGGCGCGCTCGACACCGCGATGGGCAGCGACAAGGCGAAGACCCGTGCCGAGGTGATCGGCCGCATCCTCGCGCAGGGCGCGGCGCCGCAGATGCAGCCCTTCATGGCGCTGTGGTGGGAAATCGTCGCCGGCTGCGCGCGCGGCATATCTGGCTACCAACCGGCTGCCGAGGCGATGATGCACGAGCTGCTCGGCTGGCTCGAAGGCCAGATGCCCGTCGACGACCCCGACCCTGCGGGCGGGGCGCGCTACCTGCTTACCCTGATCGAGGGGACGATGATGCTGTCGGCAGTGGGCCACGGCGATACGGCGCAAGACGGCCTGCTTGCGGGCGGCCTCGCTCCGGCCTAAAGCCCCGCGCCATGAAGAAGACCACCGGAATGGACCGCGCCGCCACGAGCGGCTGGCGCCCCGCGACCCGCGCGCTGCGCGGCGGCACCTGGCGCTCCGAGCATGGCGAGACCAGCGAGGCGCTGTTCCTCACCTCGGGCTATACCTACGACGACGCCCAGACCGTCGCCGACCGCTTTGCCGGCACTGCGCAGGGCATGACCTATTCGCGGCTCCAGAACCCCACGGTCGCCATGCTCGAGGAACGCATTGCGCTGATCGAGGGGGCCGAGGCCTGCCGCGCGCAGGCGAGCGGGATGGCGGCGATGACGGCGGCGCTCCTGTGCCAGCTCAGCGCCGGCGATCACGTTGTCGCCGCGCGCGCCGCCTTCGGCTCGTGCCGCTGGCTGGTCGATACGCTGCTGCCGAAGTTCGGGATCGAGACCACCGTGATCGACAGCGCCGACAACGCCGCGTGGGAGGCCGCGATCCGGCCCAACACCCGCGTGTTCTTCTTCGAGACCCCCGCCAACCCGACGCTTGATATCGTCGATCTGGCCTATGTCTGCGGCCTCGCGAAGGCGCACGGGATCACCAGCGTGGTCGACAACGCCTTCGCCTCGCCGGTGCTCCAGCGCCCGATGGAATTCGGCGCCGACGTGGTCGCCTATTCCGCCACCAAGCTGATGGACGGGCAGGGCCGCGTGCTGGCCGGCGCGATCTGTGCGTCGAAGCAGTGGATCGACGAGGTGCTGATGCCGTTCCAGCGCAACACCGGCCCGACGCTTTCGGCCTTCAATGCCTGGGTGGTGCTCAAGGGGCTGGAGACGCTGCCCCTTCGCGCCTTCAGGCAATCCGAACAGGCCGTGGCGCTGGGCGAATTCCTCGAACCGCGGGTGACGGCGGCGGGCGGGCATCTGCTCCACCCCGGCCTGCCGAGCCACCCGCGCCATGATCTCGCCAAGGCGCAGATGGATGCCACGGGGCCGATCTTCGCGCTCGATGTGGGCACGCGGGCGCGCGCCTTCGCCATTCTCGATGCATTGAAGCTGATCGATATTTCCAACAATATCGGCGATGCGCGCAGCCTGATGTGCCACCCGGCCTCGACCACCCATGCCGGCCTCACCGAGGAAGCGCGCGCGGCGATGGGCGTGACCGAGGGCCTGCTGCGGATCAATGTGGGACTCGAGGACATTGCGGACCTCACCGAGGACATGGATCAGGCGCTCGCCGCTGCCGGGATCTGACCTCCTCGCCATTTCGGAGCCATCGGCGCTTGGGAAAGGCGCCTGCCTCGCCCAAGGTGTCGCGGCGCTGCGCGGATTGGCCGCAAGGCGCTTTGACCCTTGAAGCGAAAGGGCTATTTGCGTTCCATGCCCCATGATGATCCGTTCTGGCAGGCGGCGGCGGCCCATGTCGTCGGGCTGGGCCTGCCGGCCAGAGCCGTGTTCGCCCCGGCCGGTTTCGAAGCTTTGCTGCCCGGCTGCCGCACCCGCCATTCCCCGCCCGCCGAGGAAGCCCCGCGCGCAGTGGTGCTGCACAAGGGGCGGCTGGACGAGGTGCCCTCGGCGATCCTGCTGCCCGCGCTCGATCGGCTCGCGCCGACCTTCGCTAACGAGGTGTTCATGGTGCTGGCCGACACCGGCGAACCGCTTGCCGCGGGCAGCCGCCATGTCTTTGCGCGCGATGTCGTCCTCGCCGCTGCGCTCGCCGCGCATGAACGCCGCGCCGCCGCGCCGCCCGCGCCAACGCGGATGCCGGCCACCTATATGGGGCAGGGCCGCGTGCTGCTCGAAACCGCCTTCGGCCACCTGATGCTGGTCGACGGGGGCGACACCGCGATCGTCCCGCACCTCATCCGCCACGGCTGGTTCGACCGCAA
>CAZQOO010000004.1:0-9110 GCA_964594845.1 uncultured Porphyrobacter sp.
TGCGGTGCGCCATGCCAAGCCGCTGACTATCGGCCTCAATTGCAGCTTCGGTGCTGAACAGCTGCGCCCGCACGTCAAGGTGCTTTCGCAGATCGCCGACACGCTGCTGCTGATCTACCCCAATGCCGGGCTTCCGAATGAACTGGGCGAATATGACGAGATGCCCGACACCACGGCGGGGCTGGTCAAGGACTGGGCCGATCACGGGCAGGTCAACATCCTCGGCGGGTGCTGCGGCTCCTCGCCTGCGCATATCGCCGCGATCGCCAAGGCCGTCGCGAACAGCGAGCCGCGCGTGGTGCCGCATCCCGAACCGGCGATGAAGCTGGCGGGGCTTGAGGCCTTCATCGCGGCGTAACCCCATGACCCCACCCCGTCATCCCCGCGCAGGCGGGGATCCAGCTAACCTTGCGACATCGAGCCAGACCAGCTGGACCCCTGCCTTCGCAGGGGCGACGAACAAAGCGAAAAGACAATGACCCAGCCCACCTCCTCCCGCTTCATCAATATCGGCGAGCGCACCAACGTCACCGGCTCGGCGGCGTTCAAGAAGCTGATCATGGCGGGTGACTACGCCGCCGCGGTTGAAGTCGCGCGCCAGCAGGTCGAGAACGGCGCGCAGGTGATCGACGTCAACATGGACGAAGGGCTGCTCGATGCGGTCCATGCCATGACCACCTTCCTGAAACTGATCGCCGCCGAACCCGACATCGCCCGCGTGCCGGTGATGATCGACAGCTCGAAGTTCGAGGTGATCGAGGCGGGGCTGAAGTGCGTCTCGGGCAAGCCGATCGTCAATTCGATCAGCATGAAGGAAGGCGAGGCCGCCTTCCTCGAGCACGCGCGCAAATGCATGGATTACGGCGCGGCGGTGGTCGTCATGGCCTTCGACGAGACCGGGCAGGCCGACACCAAACAGCGCAAGGTCGAGATCTGCAAGCGCGCCTATGATCTGCTGGTGGCCGAGGGCTTTCCCCCTGAGGACATCATCTTCGATCCCAACATCTTCGCGGTCGCCACGGGGATCGAGGAGCACAACAATTACGGTGTCGATTTCATCGAGGCTGTGCGCGAGCTGCGCCAGCTTTGCCCCCACGCGCATTACTCGGGCGGGCTGTCGAACCTCTCGTTCAGCTTCCGCGGCAATGAACCCGTGCGCCGCGCGATGCACTCGGTGTTTCTCTACCACGCCATCCCCGCCGGGCTCGACATGGCGATCGTCAATGCGGGCCAGCTCGACGTCTATGACCAGATCGACCCTGCCCTGCGCGACGCCTGCGAGGACGTGATCCTCAACCGCGACCCGGACGCCACCGAACGCCTTATCGCGCTGGCCGAGAGCTTCAAGGGCAAGTCGGTGGCGGACGAGAAGGCAGCCGAGGAATGGCGCGGCTGGCCGGTTGCGCGGCGTCTGGAACACGCGCTGGTCAAGGGCATCGACGCGCATATCGTCGAGGATACCGAGGAAGCGCGCCAGTCCGCCGCGCGGCCCATCGAAGTGATCGAAGGCCCGCTGATGGATGGCATGAATGTCGTCGGCGACCTGTTCGGCTCGGGCAAGATGTTCCTCCCCCAGGTGGTCAAGTCCGCGCGCGTGATGAAGAAGGCGGTCGCCCACCTCATCCCCTTCATCGAGGCCGAGAAGGACCTGCTCCCCGAGGAAGACCGCAAGGCCAAGGGCAAGATCATCATGGCGACGGTCAAGGGCGACGTTCACGACATCGGCAAGAACATCGTCGGCGTCGTGCTCCAGTGCAACGGCTACGAGGTGATCGACTTGGGCGTCATGGTGCCCTGGCCGACGATCCTTGCGGCGGCCAACGACAACAAGGTCGACATGATCGGCCTTTCGGGCCTCATCACGCCGAGCCTCGACGAGATGGTGACCGTCGCAGAGGAAATGCAGCGCGCCGGCATGACCATGCCGCTGCTGATCGGCGGGGCAACCACCAGCAAGGTCCACACCGCGCTCAAGATCGACCCCGCTTACGATGGTCCGGTGATCCATGTGCTCGACGCGAGCCGCGCGGTGGGGGTTGCCTCGAAGCTGCTGTCCGACACGCAAGCCGACGATTACGTCGCCGAGGTCGCGGGCGAATACGCCCATGTGCGCGATGCGCGGGCGGGCAAGAGCGCCTCGGTGCTGCTGCCGCTGGAGGAAGCGCGGGCGAACTTCTACGATGCCTTCCTGTCGGACAAGCCCGCCCCGCCGGAACATCCGGGGGTGCATGTCTTCCCCGACTGGGATCTCGCGCACCTTCGCCAGTTCATCGACTGGACCCCGTTCTTCCGCGCGTGGGAGCTGCACGGCAATTACCCCGCGATCCTCACCGACGAGGTGGTGGGCGAGACCGCGACCCAGCTGTTCGCCGATGCCAATGCGATGCTCGACCGGATCATCGCCGAGAAATGGCTGACCGCCCGCGGCGTCGCCGGGCTGTGGCCCTGCGCGCGCGACGGCGACGACGTGACGATCCACCTCGAGGACAAGGAGGAACACGTCCGCCTCCCCTTCCTGCGCCAACAGGTCAAGAAATCGCGCGACCGGGCCAACATGTGCCTTGCCGACTTCATCGACCCCGATGGCGACTGGATCGGCGGCTTTGCCGTCGGCATCCACGGGATCGAGCCGCACTCGGCCCGCTTCCAGGCCGACAAGGACGACTATTCCGACATCCTGCTGAAGGCGCTCGCCGACCGCTTTGCCGAGGCATTTGCCGAAGCCCTCCACCAGCACGTGCGCACCACGCTGTGGGGCTATGCGCCGAACGAACAGCTCACCAACGAGGCGCTGATCAAGGAGGAATATCGCGGCATCCGCCCGGCGCCGGGCTATCCCGCCTGCCCCGATCACTCGCTGAAGCCGATCCTGTTCGACCTGCTCGATGCGCCTGCCAATGCCGGCCTGACGCTGACCGAAAGCTTCGCCATGTGGCCGACGGCAGCGGTGAGCGGGTTCTATTTCGGCCACCCCGAAAGCCAGTATTTCGGCGTCGCCCGCGTGGGCCGCGACCAGCTGGAGGACTACGCGGCGCGGCGCGGGGTGAGCGTCGAGCAGGCCGAGCGCTGGCTCCGGCCAAATCTCGATTGATTGCGCGGGAACAAGCAGCGATGCTGTGCAGCATGACCTCTCGTCTCCTCGCCGCGCTCGCGTTCGTTGCTGCCCCCGCCGCCGCGCAGGAGGCCGCTCCGCCGCCTGCGAGCGTCGTCGTCGCTTTCGACCGCGAGACCATCACCCCGCTGATCGTCGAGGGGCTGGCCAACAAGGACACCGGCCGCCGGGTCGAGGCCAATGATCCGGTGCGGATTGCCAGCATCTCCAAGCTGATCATGGCGCTCACCGCGCTCCGGCTGGTGGACGAAGGCAAGGTCGATCTCGACCGTGATGTCTCGGCCTATCTCGGGTGGCAGGTGCGCTCGCCTTACCACCCGGACGCGCCCGTCACTCTCGCCCACCTGCTGTCACACCGTGCGGGGCTGTCGGATGCGGCCGGCTATATCGTTCCGCTGGGCGAGAGCCTCGAGGCCAAGTTCGCCGACCCTGCCGCGTGGCGAGACACCGGCAAGCCGGGCAAGGCCGCGTTTGAATATGCCAACCTCGGCTCGCCCGTCGTGGCGACCGTGCTCGAAGCGGCGAGCGGCGAGCGTTACGACCGGCTGGTGGAGCGGCTGGTGTTCGCGCCGCTGGGGGTGAAGGCCTGCCTCAACTGGATCGGCTGCGATGCCGATATGCAGGCCCGCGCGGTGACGCTCTACCGCGACACGGGCGAAGTCGCGCGCGATGCGCCGGAAGACCTGCCGCCCCATTGCACGATCCCCGTTGCCGAAGGCGTGGAATGCAACCTCGACGCCTATGTGCCGGGCACCAATGCCTCGATCTTCTCGCCGCAGGGGGGCGTCAGGATCGGGATGGTGGACTTGGCGAAGATCGGGCAGGCCTTGCTGCGCATGAACGCGAACGGCTTCTTGTCCGATACTTCGATGCGCCGCTGGTTCGGGGATATGGCGGCGGCTGCCGACAGGCATGAAGCGGGCGCCGCTGCCGTTGATTTCTGCGCCTACGGGCTCGCGGCCTATGCCCTCGTCGACGAGGCGCCGTGCACCGACGATCTGTTCGGCGATGGTCATGGCCGCATCGGCCACGGCGGCGAGGCCTACGGCCTGCGCTCGGGCCTGTGGCTTTCGTTCGAGCAGGCAACCAGTTTTGCCTATTTCACCACCGAAGTTCCCCCGCCATCAGGCGAAGTGGAAACCGCCGCGTCCGACCCGCGCGAGACCGCGTTGATGGCCCGGGCGCTGGCGATGGTGGAAGGCAAATAGCGGCAGCCCTTCTCCCCTCACCGAGGGGAGGAGGAGCATCAGGCCTCTGCCTTCACCCGTTCGCCCAGCTTGGCGATCAGCGGCGTGGCGAAAGGCTTGGTCAGCATCGTGCTGCCCACCGCCATCAGCAGCAAAGCAGTGAAGGTCGTCGGCGTGATCACCTGCTTGTCGAGCAGGATGTTGGCGAAGATGATCATGATCAGCGCCTTGGTCTGGAGCAGCCAGCCGATCAGGCTTGCCTCGGTGCGGCTCCAGCCGAGCAGGCGGCCGGCGATGTGGACGCCCAGCAGCTTGCCGCCCACAGCCGCTGCCAGCAACAGCAGTGCGACACCGAACACGGCGAGCCCGCCGCCCTCCCACTGCGTGCGCAGGCCGGTGGAGAGGAAGAACACCGGCATCACCGTCAGCAGCACGACATTGCGGAAGCGGTCCATCGCCTCATGGCCGAACCACCTGGCGTCGAGCACCACGCCCGCCAGAAACGCGCCGACCATGAAGTGCAGCCCCGACCAGTCGCCCGCCAGCCCGCACAGCGCCAGCCAGATCAGGCCCACTGGCCAGCGGTCCGCCTCCGACAGGCGTGCCATCAGCCAGCGCACCGCCATCGCCGCCGCCGCGAAGCCGACGAGGAACATCGCCTGCCGCCCGATCCGCTCCCAGTCGAGCAGGATCAGCGCGAGCACGCCCCAGATCGCGATATCATCGAGGCTGGCATAGCGCAGGATGCGTTGGCCAAGCTGTTCGCGCAGGATCCCGAGCTTCTCCATCAGCAGTACGAGGATCGGGAGCGCGGTCACCGCGCAGGCCATGCCGATGCCGAGCAGGGCTTGCCAGTATTCGCCATTGGGGCCACGCCAGCCGGGGAATTGCAGGATGAAGGCAGCGGCGGCTGTCCCAGCCAGCAGCGGCATGCCCAAAGCGAGGCCGGCCGTCAGCCCGGTCTCGCCCCGGTGCTTCCAAGCCTGACTGAGATCGAGCTCGATCCCGGCGATCCACACGAACAGCATCACAGCCCACCACGCAACACCGTTGAGGGCAATGATCACATCGGGCTGGAACACGAAGGCGTAGTAGTCGGGGAATACCGCGCCGAGCACACCCGGGCCGAGCAGGATCCCGCCCACGATCTGCACCACCACCAGCGGGGCCCAGTAATCGGTGCGGAAAATGCGCCAAACGAGCCACGGCACGGCGAAGATGATCGTCAGGGCGATCAGGTAGATTTCGGTCAGATTCATCCCGCCGCCGTTCCTAATCGGCCTCCGTCGCACAGGCAAATCCGTTTCCACAGGGCAAAGCGGCGTCTCGCCAATTGACGCGGTGCAGCAATTCGGACAGGGCAGGGGCGTCTTCTGCGCGCGAAGTGATTCTCGTGCGGGCAGGCGAGCGGGAGAGCCCGATGCCCTTCTTGAAGGGCAAAGGCGCCGAAGGAGCAACCGCCCCGGAAACTCTCAGGCCACCGGACCGCTCGGCTGCGTGACACTCTGGAAAGCGTCCCGGATACGTCCGGGGCCACCGTAGGGGAGGCGGGCCGCCGCGCGGATGGCCCTGCCGAAGCTCTCAGGTCACCCGACAGAGGGGGCAGTTGAAAGGCAGCGCGCTTGCGCTGTCCTACTGCCGTATTCTGCCCGGGAAGGCCTTTGATGAGCGACCACGATTCCGACGAAACTCTCGAAGACCTGCCGCTCGAAGCGCTGCCGCTCGACGCCTGGCACCGCGCGAAGGGTGCGCGGATGGTGCCCTTTGCGGGCTACGAGATGCCGATCCAGTATGAGGGCATCGTCGCCGAGCACAACTGGACTCGCGAGAGTGCGGGCCTGTTCGACGTGTCGCACATGGGACAGCTGGTGCTGTCCGGCCCCGATCTCGATGCGGCAGTCGAGGCGGTGCTGCCGATCGACCTTTCGACGCTCAAGCTCGGCCAGCAGCGCTATTCGCTGCTGCTCGACGAGGAGGGCGGGGTGCTGGATGACCTGATGGTCTCGCGCTGGCCCGAGGCGCTCTATCTGGTGGTCAACGGCGCGACCAAGTGGGACGATATCGGCACCTTGCGTGAGGCGCTGCCGGACGACATCACGATCCACCACATGGACGAACATGCCCTGCTGGCACTGCAGGGGCCGAAGGCCGCCGACGCGCTGGCGCGCCACGCGACCGGCGAATATCCGCTTGTCGCGCTCACCTTCATGAAGTTCGGCCGCTTCAAGCTCGCCGGCCACGACGTCACCATCGCCCGCGCAGGCTATACCGGCGAGGACGGCTTCGAAATCTCGCTCCCGGCCGAAGCCGCCGCCGAGATCGCCGACCTGCTCTGCGCCGAGCCCGAGGTGAAGCCCATCGGCCTCGGCGCGCGGGATTCGCTGCGGCTGGAGGCGGGGCTGCCGCTCTACGGGCATGACCTCTCGCCCGAGACCAGCCCGATCGAAGCGGGCCTCATCTTCGGCATCAACAAGCGCCGCCGGACGGAAGGCGGCTTCCCGGGGGCTGACCGGATCATCCGCGAGATCAACGAAGGCACCGCCCGCAAGTGGGTTGGCTTGCGCGTCGAGGGCCGCCTTCCGGCGCGCGAGGGCGCGGAAGTCTTCGCCGGGGCCGAGAAGATCGGCATCGTCACCAGCGGCGGCTTCTCGCCCACGCTGCAGGCGCCCATCGCCATGGCCTATGTCGCCAGCGACTACGCCGCCATCGGCACGCAAATCGAGGTGGAAGTGCGCGGCAAGCGTCTCGCCGCCACCGTCGCGCCCACCCCATTCGTACCCCACCGCTATTACCGAGGGAGCTGACCCATGCGCTATTTCACTGACGAACACGAATGGATCGAAGTCGACGGCGACGTCGCGACGGTCGGCATCACCGACTATGCGCAGGGCCAGCTCGGCGACATCGTCTTCGTCGAACTGCCCGCCGTCGGCACCGCGATCACCAAGGGCAAGGACGCCGCGGTGGTCGAAAGCGTCAAGGCCGCCTCCGACGTCTACGCCCCGATCGACGGCGAAGTGACCGAGACCAACGGCGCGCTCGAGGAAGACCCCGCGCTGGTCAACACCGCGCCCGAGAGCGAGGGCTGGTTCTTCAGGATGACCATCGCCGATGCTGGCCAGCTCGAAGGGCTGATGGACGCGGCCGCCTACAAGGCCTTCGTCGAGAGCCTGTGACCGCCGCGCCCGCCTCGCCCGTGCGCCTGATGGTCGCGACCCCGCTCTATGGCGGGGCCGAGGTCGATTATCTGCGCGGGGTGATCGGGCTGACGGGTCTGGCCGAGAAGCGCGGGGTGGAGTGCCGCTTCGCCTTCCTCAGCAACAACGCCTCGATCAACAGCGCGCGCAACATGCTGGCGGGCGCCTTCCTGCAATCGGATGCGACGCACCTGCTGTTCCTCGACGCCGATATCGGCTTCGTGCCCGAACAGGTGCTCGATCTGCTGGCGCTGGTGCAGACCGACGCGCGGCTGGCGGTGATCGGCGCGCCCTGCCCCAAGCGGCGGGTCAACTGGACGCTGGTCGCCGCAGCGGCCGCCAAGGGGCTGGCGCAGGGCAATCCGGCCGAGCTGGAGCGCTATTCCGGCCTGTTCGCGCTCGACGCGCTCGATCCGGCGGCGGGCGGGCGGCTCGACCAGCCGCTCGAACTCAAGCGCATCGGCACCGGCCTGATGCTGATCCGCCGCAACGTGATCGAAACGCTGTGCGAGCGGCACCCCGAGCTGCGCTATCCGGTCCACCCACAGGACCGCGGCGAGAACGGGCTGGGCGAATATCTCCACGCCCTGTTTCAGCCGATGTTCGATGCAGAGAGCGGGCACCTGTTGTCGGACGACTACGCCTTCTGCCACCGCGCGCGCGATGCGGGTTTCCGCGTCTGGGCCGCGCCGTGGATGCGCACCTCCCACACCGGCCCGGCGCGCTTTGCCGGGTCGCTTGCCGATCTGGCGCAACTCAGCGCGCCGCCCGCCAACTGACCCTTTCACCCACCAGCCACGGAAAACCCTCCCCCATGCGCTACCTCCCCCTCACCGATACCGACCGGCAGGCGATGCTGGCCAAGATCGGCGTATCCTCGGTCGATGACCTGTTCGTCGACGTGCCCGAAATCGCCCGCCTCGATGGCCCGATCCATGGGCTGCCGATGCACGCCAGCGAGATGGCGGTGGAGCGCCACATGAAGGCGCTGGCGGCGAAGAACCTGGTGGCGGGGGATGTGCCCTTCTTCCTCGGTGCGGGGGCCTAGCGCCACCACGTTCCGGCCAGCGTCGACACCATCGTCCAGCGCGGCGAGTTCCTCACGGCCTACACCCCCTACCAGCCGGAAATCGCTCAAGGGACCCTGCAGGTGCTGTTCGAGTTCCAGACCCAGGTCGCGCGGCTCTATGGCTGCGCGGTCGCCAATGCCTCGCTCTATGACGGTTCGACCGCGTGCTGGGAGGCGGTCGCGATGGCGACCCGCGTCACCCGCCGCAAGCGCGCGGTGCTCTCGGGCGCGCTGCATCCGCATTATGCGCAAGTGGTCAAGACCATGGCGCACTTCACCGGTGACGAGATCGCCGATGCCCAGCCCGCAATTCAGCCCGAGCCCGATCTCGACGGCCTGATCGCCCGCATCGACGAGGACACCGCCTGCGTGGTGGTGCAGTATCCCGACATTCTCGGCCGCATCAGCGACCTGACCCCGGTGGCTGAAGCCGCCCATGCCAAGGGCGCGCTGCTGGTGGTGGTCAACACCGAGCCGGTGGCGCTGGGCGCTTGTCGGAGCCCCGGCGAAATGGGCGCTGACATCGTGGTGGGCGAAGGCCAGTC
>CAZQOO010000004.1:9120-58468 GCA_964594845.1 uncultured Porphyrobacter sp.
TATCTCGGCCTGTTCGCGGTGCGCGATCCCAAGCATGTGCGTCAGATGCCGGGCCGGCTGTGCGGCGAGACCACCGATGCCGAGGGCAAGCGCGGCTTCGTGCTCACCCTCTCGACCCGCGAGCAGCACATCCGCCGCGAGAAGGCGACCAGCAACATCTGCACCAATTCCGGCCTGTGCGCGCTGGCCTTCTCGGTCCACATGACCCTGCTGGGCGAGCGGGGCCTGCGCGAACTCGCCGCCGAGAACCACCGGCTCGCCTGCCTTGCTGCCGACCGGCTGGCGCAGGTGCCGGGCGTGGAGGTGCTCAACACCGCCTTCTTCAACGAGTTCACCGTGCTGCTCGGCGGCAAGCCGGCGCGCCAGATTGTGCGCGACCTGGCGGATCGCGGCGTGCTCGGCGGGGTGTCGCTCGGGCGTCTCTACCCCGGGGTTGAGGCGCTCGAACACGCGCTGCTCGTCGCCGTGACCGAGACCACCACCGAGGAAGACATCGAGGCGCTCGCCCGCGAGCTTGAAGCCAGCATCAAGGAGACCGTGTGATGAACGCCCCCAACAAGTCCGGCTGGAAGCCCGAGATGACGCAGGCGGAGAGCGGGTTCCTCGGCGGCCCCGTCACCACCACCGGCAACCGCGCGCTGATGCTGGAGGAGCCGCTGCTGTTCGAGATCGGCCGTGCGGATGTGACCGGCGTCGATCTGCCGCCGGTCGATGCCAGCGCGCCGACGCGTCTGGGCGGCCTGGCGCGTTCGGAAGCGATCGGCCTTGTCGGCCTGACCGAGCCCGAGACGGTGCGCCACTACACCCGCCTCAGCCGCCAGAATTACGGGATCGACCTCGGCTTCTTCCCGCTCGGCTCGTGCACCATGAAGCACAACCCGCGCCTCAACGAAAAGGTCGCACGCCTGCCCGGCTTTGCCGACATCCACCCGCTCGCGCCCCAGAACGCGGTGCAGGGTGCGCTCGAAGTGATCTCGCAGCTGGGCGAATGGCTGTGCAAGCTCACCGGCATGCCCGCCGTCGCGATGAGCCCCAAGGCCGGCGCGCATGGCGAGCTGTGCGGAATCCTCGCGATCCGCGCCGCGCACGAGGCGCGCGGTGACGCGCGCGAGGTGGTGCTGGTGCCCGAAAGCGCCCATGGCACCAACCCCGCCACCGCCGCCTTCGCGAATTACCGGGTCGAGGATATTCCCGCGACGCCCGAAGGCCGGGTCGACGTGGCGGCGCTGAAGGCCCGCCTCGGGCCGGACGTGGCGGCGGTGATGATCACCAACCCCAACACCTGCGGGCTGTTCGAAAAGGACTTCCGCGAGATCGCCGATGCGGTGCACGCGGTGGGCGGCTACGTCTATTGCGACGGGGCGAACTTCAACGCCATCGTCGGCAAGGTTCGTCCCGGCGACCTTGGCGTGGACGCGATGCACATCAACCTGCACAAGACCTTCTCCACCCCGCATGGCGGCGGCGGGCCAGGTTCGGGGCCGGTGGTTCTCTCCGAGGCGCTCGCTCCCTTCGCGCCCCTGCCCTTTGTGCGCAAGGACGCAGGCGGGACGTTCTACCTTGTCGAGGAGGAGAACCGCGAGGAGCGGGGTCCAAGCTTCGGCCGCATGACCGCCTTCCACGGGCAGATGGGGATGTTCACCCGCGCGCTGACCTATATCCTCAGCCACGGGGCCGACGGCCTCAAGCAGGTGGCCGAGGACGCGGTGCTCAACGCCAACTACATCCTGCGCAGCATGGAGGACATTCTCCACGCGCCCTTCGGGGCGAGCGGACCGTGCATGCACGAGGCGCTGTTCGGCGACAAGGACTTCACCGAGGGGCTCACTACGCTCGACGTCGCCAAGGGCCTGATCGACGAGGGCTATCACCCGATGACGGTCTATTTCCCGTTGGTGGTTCACGGCGCGATGCTGGTCGAGCCGACCGAGACAGAGAGCAAGGCGGCGATCGACCAGTTCATCACCGCCTTCCGCAGTGTCGTGGAACGGGCGCTGGCAGGCGACGAGGCCTTGAAGCAGGCGCCCTACTACTCCCCCCGTCGGCGGCTCGACGAGACCGCGGCGGCCAGGAAGCCCAAGCTGGCTTACGAAAGCTAGGAGTTGGACGGCGAAGCGGGCTTGGCGTCCGCTTCGCCGGTCTCCTCCGGCTCGACCACCAGCCGGATCTGGCTGAGGTTGAGGATCGCGACGTAGAAGCCGATCACCGCGAGGCTGCTCGACCCCAGCATCGCGAAGGCCGCGCCCTTGGCGCCGTTCCAGGCGATCGCGGTGTCGAGCAGCACCAGCGCCAGCAGCGTCGGCACCGCGCGCACGAGGAAGGCAACGTGCGCCTTGCCGGCCGAGACCAGCAGCGACTCAAGGCTTGCGCCGACCAGTTCCACCGCGCCGGCGATGGCGAGGATCACCATCGCCCAGTAGAACACGCCGAATTGCTCGCCCGCGATCAGTTCGAGGCCCATGCGTCCGAACACCAGCGCCGTCACCACTGCGATCACTCCGCCCACGGCCGCGATGTTGGCCATGCGCCGCGCGATTTCGAGCGCGTTCTCGCGAGCGTGCACGAGTTCGGGCAGGATGGCTTTGGAGACGGTCTGCGCGAGGCTGACCAGCGCCTGGCCGAGCTGGCTCGCCACGCGGAAGCCGCCCGCCAGCGCCGCCCCGCCGAAGGTGCCGACCAGCAGGATCATCACCTGTTTGCCCGCAATCGACAGGCTGCCCGAAAGGTTGGTCGAGACGACGAAGCGCCATGCGTCCTTGTGTCGCGCCGGGATCGCCTTGAGGCTGACCGCGCGCCAGCTCACCGGCTGCACCCGCATCGCCACCAGCCAGAGCGCAATGGCGACCGCGATCTCGGCCACGGCATAGGCGATGATGAAGCCGGTCACGGTCGGCATGAACAGGAACGCGAGCACCGATCCGGCGGCGCGGATCAACGGCTGTACCGCCTCGGCCCCGGCGGCGCGGGCATACTGGAAATGGAGGCGCAGGATGCCGGTCGGCGTGGTGCGGATCGCCGCGAGGCTGATCGCGCAATAGCCGAAAGCGAGCCAAAGCAGATCGGGCGGCACCTCCAGCCAATAGGGCGCGCTGAGGATCACCCCACCGGCCAGCGCGAGGCCCAGCGCCACCGAGACGAAATCGAGCGCGATGGCAAAGCCGGTCGCCTCGCGCGCCTTGTCGGGATCGACCGAGCCGCCATCGCCGTTCGCGCCCCAGCGCACGATGAACTGCCAGGTCTGGAAATTGGCGAGACCGGTGATCGCCTGTCCAAGCGCAACGATCAGCGCGAAATGGCCGAAGCCAACCGTCCCCAGCGCGCGGGTGGCGAGCGCGAGGTAGACGAGGCTGAGCACCGCGTTGAAGCCGCGTCCGCCCAGCAGCCAGCCCATGTTGGAAAACAGGCGTTTCATCGCTTGCCTCGCACGCCGCCCTTGCGGGTCAGGCCGCGGCCCCCGTGCGGTCGCCTTCGCGCGCCTTCAGGATCTTCTCGGTCACGGCGAAGGTGCGTTCATTGTCGACGTCGATGGCGAAGTGCCCGTCGGACAGCACCACCGGCACCAGCTTGAACCCGAAGCGGCGCGAGATCTGCGCGAACAGCCTTTCTTTCGAGCCCCAGCCCATGCGGAAGCGGATGAGGTTGATCAGCCCGAAGGCCTTGATGATGCGGCGCGGGTATTTGATGAACTGCCCGCCCTCGCGCATGATCTCCGCCGCCGAGAGCGCCTTGGCGCTGCCCAGCCAGTAGGTGTTGCAGTTGGAATAGGCCCCGTCGCGGAATTCGTAGAAGCGTTTCTGGCCGATCGGGTCGGCGGCCTGCACATCCTCGCGCCGCGCCAGCGCCGCCGCGCCGCCCGCACCTTCTGCAAGGCACTTGGCGATGAATTCGCCGTAGCCTTCGGGGGTCAGCAGGCAGTTGTCGGCGGTGGTGATCAGCAGCGGGAAGTCCGCGCCCTCGGCCCCGGCGAACACGGAATCGACGATGTTGAAGCGGCCCTCGATCATCTTGAGGCGGCCTTCAGCAATCAGCGCGGCAACGGCAGGGAGGTTCGCGATCTCGCCCTCGTCATGCGCCACCACGCGGATCTCGCCAATTTGCGGGCAGGCGGCGACCTGCGCCACCACCCGCTCGATCATCGGCACGCCATTGACCGGCACCACCGCCTTCTGCGAAACGCCCGCACGCTCGGCGAGCGGATCGAGCACGCCCGAACGCTTGCCCGCCATCACCAGCGCGGTTGCCTTGATCTCGTTCACCATAGCGCGCGGCCCTTAGCCGCTTGCGAGGGGAAAAGCCAAGCGCGGATGGC
This sequence comes from uncultured Porphyrobacter sp., assembly GCA_964594845.1. Lineage (GTDB taxonomy): Bacteria > Pseudomonadota > Alphaproteobacteria > Sphingomonadales > Sphingomonadaceae > Erythrobacter. The sequence goes on from CAZQOO010000004.1 coordinate 13,430, forward strand.
GCGGGTTGTGCAAGACCCGCGCCGGAAGACTGCGCGTCACCCGGGCGGGAAGCCGGCGAGAATGCGCGTCACCCCGCCCTCGATATCGCCCGGCTCGCCGCGCAGCTGCTTGCGGGTCAGCTGGCGGGTGGCCGCGCCGTGCCAGACCGGCGCGCGGCGGGTGACATCGTAGATGTCGATCGCCAGCGTGCCTTCGGTGTATTCGCGCACTTCGGTGCGCATCACCGGGGTCGGGGTCAGCACCGGATAATAGCCCATGCCCCACCGCCAGTTGGGACGATTGGTCCAGAACATGTCGGGCGATTCGATGATGTCGGTGCCGTCGCGCGTGCCGATAGTGAAGGACACCGCGAAGCCGGCCTTGGTCACGTCTGCGACAAAGCGGTAGCCCTTGGCCTCGAGCTGGGTGCGGATGGCTTTGGCGACGCGCGGTTCGAGCGTTTTGGGGATCACCCGCGCGCCGATCACCGTCATCGGGTTGTCGTCGGCCCAGCTGAAAGTCTGGTAGGTGGTGAAGTTCTGCTCGCGGTCGAAATCGGTAATGATCCCGCCGGTGGTCGAACAGGCGGTGAGCCCCAGCGTCATTGTCGCTGCGGCCAGTGCCAGCATGGCGTGCTTGTGCATCATGATCCCTCCCCTTCCGGTCCCCGGATCGGTATCGGCCCGGGCAGGGGGGTAAGGCAAGCGCGAAATGACGGGTTTGCGCCCGCCTTACCCCATCGTCGGAATGACGAAAGCGTTGCTCCCGTCCCCGCCGCCATCGGGCCAGCGCTGGGTGATCTTCTTGTTCTTGGTCCAGAAGCGCAGGCCCTCGACGCCGTACTGGTCGATGTCGCCGAAGCCCGAACGCTTCCACCCGCCGAAGCTATGGTAGGCGACCGGCACCGGGATCGGCACGTTGATCCCGACCATGCCGACATTCACCCGCGCCGCGAACTCGCGCGCGGCGTGGCCGTTGCGGGTGAAGATCGCGACGCCGTTGCCATACTGGTGCTCGCTGGGCAGTCGCACCGCCTCCTCGAAGTCCTTGGCACGCACGATCTGGAGCACGGGGCCGAAGATTTCCTCCTGATAGGATTTCATCTGCGGGGTGACGTGATCGCTCAGCGTCGGGCCGACGAAGAAGCCTTTTTCATGGCCCTGCAAGGTATACCCGCGCCCGTCGACGACGATCTCGGCGCCTTCCTGTTCAGCCGTGGTGATCCACTGTTCGATCCGCGCCTTGTGCTCGGGCGTGACAACCGGGCCGTAATCCGCGTCGGGATCGTTGGAGACCCCGATACGAAGCCCGGCGATCGACTTCAGCAGCTTTTCCTTGAGCCGTTCTGCGGTCTCCTCGCCCACCGGCACCACCACGGGCAGCGCCATGCAGCGCTCGCCCGCCGAGCCGAAGGCCGCGCCGGTCAGATCGGTGACGACCTGATCGAGATCGGCGTCGGGCAGCACGATCCCGTGGTTCTTCGCGCCGCCGAAGGCCTGCACGCGCTTGTTGTTGGCCGAGCCGCGCGCGTAGATGTACTGCGCGATATCCGAGCTTCCGACGAAGCTGATCGCGGCGATATCGGGGTGATCGATGATCGCGTCGACCATTTCCTTGTCGCCGTGGACCACCTGAAGCAGGCCCTCGGGCGCGCCCGCTTCAAGGAACAGTTCGGCAAGGCGCACCGGCACGCTCGGGTCGCGCTCCGAAGGCTTGAGGATGAAGGCATTGCCCGCCGCGCAGGCCATGCCGAACATCCACATCGGGATCATCGCTGGAAAGTTGAACGGGGTGATCCCTGCGCCGATGCCGAGCGGCTGGCGCACCGAATAGACGTCGATCCCCGGCCCTGCGCCGTGGGTGTATTCGCCCTTCATGATCTGCGGGATCCCGCAGGCAGATTCGATCACCTCGAGCCCGCGCTGCACATCGCCCTTGGCATCGGGGATGGTCTTGCCGTGTTCGCTGGAGAGCATCTCGGCGAGGCTCTGCATGTTCGCCTCGACCAGTTCCTTGAAGGCGAACATCACCCGCGCGCGGCGCTGCGGGTTGGTCGCGGCCCAGCCGGGCTGGACGCGCTTGGCGGTTTCCACCGCGCGGGCCAGCAGCGCGGCATCGCCGAGCGCAACCTCGGCCTGCACTTCGCCGGTCGAGGGGTTCCAGATGGCGTGCTTGCGGGTGGGGGCGGGGGTCTCGCCGACGATGAAATGGTCGATCTGACGCATGGCCTGGGTCATGGGGGGTGTCTCCTGTCTGGCCTCCCCAATGCCCCCCGCGCGCGTCCCATGCAACCCTTGCGGCTCCCCTCAAAAGTGCTGGCGCAGGCAGGCCGGGAAGGGCAGGTTGTGCCATGCGCGAGATGTGAAAGGGCAGGCGGATGGGCAAGTCATGGCGGATAGTGGCGGCGTTGGCGGCAGCGGTAATGGCCGGCAGCGCGCTGGCCGAAGGCGATCAGGCGATCTTCCTTCCCGAGAGCCTCGAACGGGTCGGCACCGGCTACACCTTCACCGAAGGCCCCGCATGGGACGGTACGCAGCTGATCTTCAGCGATATTCCGGGCGACACCGTCTATGCCTATACCCCGGGGCAAGGCGCGCCCAAGGTGCTGTATACCCCGTCCGCGAATGCCAATGGCCACACCTTCGATCTCGATGGCCGCCTCATCAATGCCGAGCATGGCAGCGGCGCGATCACCCGCTGGACGCCGGAGAGCGGGCGGCAGGTGATCGTGGACACCTATCAGGAAAAGCGCCTCAACAGCCCGAATGATGTGGTGGTGCGCAGCGACGGGCTGATGCTGTTCACCGATCCGCCCTATGGCCTGGGCCAGCGGACAAGCGATGTGGGCTTCTCAGGGGTGTTCGCCTTCGATGAGGCGAGCAGGCGGATGGTGCTGATCGACAACGCGCTCAGCCGCCCCAACGGCCTCGCGCTCTCGCCCGACGAGACGGTGCTTTATGTCGGCGACACAGCGACCCAAACGCTGTGGGCCTATGACCTTGCGGCGGATGGCACGGCTTCGGGCAAGCGGCTGGTGGTTGATGTGACCGACGAGGGCAAGCCGGGCCGGGTCGATGGGGTGAGGGTGGACAGCGAGGGGCTGATCTATGTCACCTGCCCCGGCGGGCTGTGCGTGGTCGATCCGGCGAAGGGCGCGGTGATCGAACGGCTCGCCACCCCCAAGCGCGCGACCAACCTCGCCTGGGGCGGGCCGGAACTGTCGGAGCTCTACATCACCGCCCTGACCGACGTGTACCGGGTGAAAACCCGCGCGCGGGGGATCGGATCGTCGAGCCGGCGCTAGTCCGACGGGATCAGTGTGATCTCGGTCTGGCGCCCGTCGATGTAGCGCACGGTTTCGCCATCGAAGAAGGCGTCCTCCTCGGTGCGGAAATCGACCTTCTGGCCACCCCATTCGGGCACGGCCGCATAGGAAGTGAGCTCGATCGACCACGCGGTGTTCGCGCGGATCGGGCCGCTCCCGCGCGGATCAGCCTTCTGGTTGTCCCAGAAGCCGATTGCTGGTCCTGCGCCGTGTCCATGGTGGCCGATCGGGTGCGAATAGATCGAGGGATCGAGCCCCGCCGCAATCGCATCGGCGCGCGCAATCGCCAGCGCCTCGTTGCCGCTGCGGCCGGCCTTGAAAGCGCGGGTCAGGAAGTCCTGCACCTTGTTCGAATTTGCAAGCCCGGCACGCAGCCCTGCGGGCGCATCGGTCTCGCCCGGCTTCAGCACATAGGCGAGGTGCTGCGTATCGGTGTTGAGCCTGAGGTAGGTGATTCCGAAATCGGTCCACAGCAGGTCGCCCGGCTGGATCACTTCCTCGCCCTCCAGCATCCCCCTCGCGCCTTGCCGCTGGATTGCGACCGAGGGGTGGAACCATGGTTCGAGTCCGAGCTGCATCAGCCGGTCGCGATACCACCATTGCACCTGTTCCGCCGTGGTGACCCCGGGCGTGATGACCTTGCGCGAAAAGGCCTCGCCGATCACCGCATGGGCGATGCGCACGATGGTGGGGTAGAGTTCCATCTCGGCGGGAGTGCGGGTTTCGAGCCAGCGGATCGCCAGCCCCTCGCCCGAGACGATGCGCTCGTGTAGCGCGGGCGGGAGCGCGGACATGAAGCGGTCATACTGGCTCAGCGTCATGCCGTCGGCGAATTGGTAGAGATCGGAGGAATTGATCGCGATTCTGGCCGGATCGCGCGCCGCGACAAGGTCGGCGACCGCCTGCCACTGGTCGGGCTGCTCGTCCGGGTTCCAGGCGGGCGCGAAAAGCCCGCCGAGGCCGTAGCGGCTGACCGTCAGCCGCTCTACGGCCAAACCCTCGCCGGGATCGTGGAAGATCAGGATGGTCCGCCGCCGCGCATGCATGTTCTCGGCGTCGAGCATGGTGGCGACCACCGGCTCCTCGAAATACTCGCGCGCGACCAGCAGCCACAGGTCGATGCCCTCGGCGCGCATGATCTGGGGGATCAGCGTGTCGAGCCGCTCGGCCAGCAGGCGATTCTCGGTCGCGGCGCGCTCACGCGGCGAGAGGATCGTGGGCAGGGCGGGGGCGGGCACCTCGGTCTGGCTAAGGCCGGGGAGCACAGGGGCCTGCGCGGTCACCGGAACCGCCATTGCCGCCAACCCCGCCAGCATCGCCCCCTTGATCATCGCCTGCATCATGTCGCTTGCAACGCTCCTTGCCATCTGTCCCCAACCATGCCGCGCCCCTGCCTTGCGGGCAAGCGGTACGCGGTTTCGCCGGAAAATTCGGATTACAGTTATCGGGACAACCCGTTTTGCCGGATCGGATCGCGCACCTAGGAGCGGCGCTGTCAGGCAGGTGGCAACTTACCGCGATAGGGTCGAACTCCGCCTGCCCAGCAATCCGGTGCGAATTGTCCGCCATGCAAACAGGAACCAAACCATGACGCAAACCATGAAGGGGCTGCTGCTCCTGTCTTCGAGCCTTCTCCTCGCCACCCCGGCACTCGCCACCCCGCCGGGCTTCAACGAGCCGGGCATGGGCCGAGTCGGCGTGCCGCAGAGCGAGGCTGCGCCGCGCAATGTGCAGGACTGGTGGCCGAACGTGGTCGACCTGTCGCGCCTGCGTCAGAACGAATACAACCCTGATCCCAATGGGCCTGAGTTTGACTATGCCGCCGAATTCGCCAAGCTCGATCTCAAGGCGGTTAAGGCGGACATCAACACCGCGCTGACGGAGTCGCAGGACTGGTGGCCGGCCGACTACGGCAACTACGCCGGGTTGTTCATCCGCCTCGCCTGGCACTCGGCGGGCACCTATCGCTCGGGCGACGGGCGCGGGGGCTCGGACGGCGGGCAGATCCGCTTCGAGCCGCTCAATTCCTGGCCCGACAACGGCAATCTCGACAAGGCCCGCCGCGTGCTGTGGCCGGTGAAGCAGAAATATGGTGCGAGCCTTTCGTGGGCCGATCTCATCATCCTCGCCGGCAACGTCGCGCTCGAGAACACCGGCCTCAAGACCTACGGCTTTTCCGGCGGACGCGCCGACGCTTGGGAGCCTGAACTGGTCTACTGGGGCCCCGAAACCAAGTTCCTCACCTCGGACCGCAATGCCGAGGGCGAGAACCTCGACAACCCGCTCGGCGCGACCGAGATGGGGCTGATCTACGTCAACCCCGAAGGCCCGGGCGGCAACCCCGACATTCTCGCGGCGGCCAAACAGATCCGCACCACCTTCGGCCGGATGGGCATGGATGACGAGGAAACCGTCGCGCTGATCGTCGGCGGGCACACCATCGGCAAGATGCACGGCGCACACAAGGCGGCGGACTGCGTCGGCAAGGAGCCGGCGGCCGAGGGTGTCGAGGCGCAGGGTCTGGGCTGGAAGAACAGCTGCAGCACCGGTGTCGGCAAGGATGCCACCACCAGCGGTCTCGAAGGCGCGTGGACGGTCACTCCCGTGCAGTGGAGCAGCAACTACCTCGACAACCTCTATGCCTTCGAATGGAAGCTCACCACCAGCCCGGCGGGCGCCAAGCAGTGGGAGCCGGTCAATGCCGAGCAGCTGCAGATCGTCCCTGACGCACATGTCCCGGGCAAGTTCCACGCGCCTGTGATGCTTACCACCGACCTCGCGCTGCGCTATGATCCGGCCTACGGCGCGATCACCAGCCGTTGGGTCAAGGATCCCAAGGCGATGGACGAAGCCTTCGCCCGCGCGTGGTTCAAGCTGACCCACCGCGACATGGGCCCCAAGGCGCGCTACGTCGGCGCCGAAGTCCCTGCCGAAGACCTCATCTGGCAGGACCCGCTGCCCAAGGCGGACTACGCCATGATCGGGGCTGCCGAAGTCGCGGCGCTCAAGGATGCGATCCGCAAGACCGGCCTCAGCCGTTCGGAACTGGTGCGCACCGCCTGGGCCTCGGCCGTCACCTTCCGCGACACCGACATGCGCGGCGGTGCCAATGGCGCGCGCATCCGGCTCGCGCCGCAGAAGGACTGGGGCGTCAATGATCCCGAGGTGATCGCCAAGGTCGTCAAGGCGCTCGAAGGCGTGGCTGCCGGCTTCAATGGCAAGGCTGGTACGAAGAAGGTGTCTATCGCCGATCTCGTGGTGCTTGGCGGCGTTGTGGCGATCGAGGACGCGGCCAAGGCGGCGGGACACACCGTCACCGTGCCCTTCACCCCGGGCCGGGTCGATGCGACCGAGGCGCACACCGATGCCGCATCGTTCGAACTGCTGCGCCCGGCCGCCGATGGCTTCCGCAACTTCATGTCCGATCGCGCCCGCCGCTCGCCCTCCGAGATGCTGATCGACCAGGCCGATACCCTTACTCTCACCGTGCCGGAAATGACCGTGCTGGTGGCGGGCATGCGGATGCTCGATGCCAACACCGGCGGGGCGAAGCACGGCGTGTTCACCAATACGCCGGGCAGGCTGAGCAACGACTTCTTCGTCAACCTGCTCGATATGGGCAACGTGTGGAAACCGGCTGAAGCCAAGGGCATCTACGAGGGCCGCGACCGCAAGAGCGGCGCGCTCAAGTGGACCGCGACCGAAGTCGATCTGGTGTTCGGCTCGAACTCCGAACTTCGCGCCGTGGCCGAGGTCTATGCGGTCAAGGGCGGCGAGGAGAAGTTCGTAAAGGACTTCGCCGCCGCCTGGAACAAGGTGATGATGCTCGACCGCTTCGACGTGAAGTAAGGCGACACTCCTGAAGAGGGGCGCCGGGGCAATGGCTCCGGCGCCCTTTTGCTTTGCGCAAAGGGCGGCCCTTGCGCCGCATCCGGGTCTGGCGCATTTTCATGGTGTCCATGTCCGATCATCCGTCCGCCCGAATCCGGCTTGCCAGCTACAACATCCACAAGGGGGTGGGCACCGACGGGGCGCGCAATCCGCTGCGGATCCTCAGGGTGCTGGACGAACTCGACGCGGATATCGTCGCGCTTCAGGAGGCGGACCTGCGCTTCGGGGTGCGCAGCAGCGTCTTGCCGCCGCTGCTGATCGAGCGCCATACCGACTATGTCCCGGTCCCGCTCGACGTGCAGCAGGATTCGCTTGGCTGGCACGGCAATGCGATCCTGGTGAAACGCGGCATCGCGGTAACGCATCACGATATCATCCACATCCCCTGTCTGGAGCCGCGCGGGGTGGTCACCGCGACGCTGGAGACGGCGGCAGGGCCGGTGACGGTGTTCGGGATGCATCTCGATCTTTCGGGCCTTTGGCGCGTGCGGCAGGCACGGACGATCGTGCAACTGGCCGCGGCAGCGCGCAGCCAGGGGCCGACGGTGCTGATGGGCGACCTCAATGAATGGCGCGCCCGTTCGGGTGCCTTCCGCGAATTCGGACGGCACTTCCGCATCCTCGACTGCGGGCCGAGCTTCCACAGCCGCCGTCCCGTGGGACGGCTCGACCGGATCATGCATTGCGACCGGCTGGAGATGAAGGCCTGCGGAGTGCACCACAGCGCGCTCGCCGCTACCGCCTCGGATCACCTGCCGGTATGGGCCGACCTCGCGTTTGGCAGTAACACCGCGCAAGGAAGCAGTTGACGGCCCGCCGCCAGTCATGGCAAGCGCGCGCCCGGCATGATGCGCCGGACACGCGTCAAACGCGGGTGTAGCTCAATGGTAGAGCAGAAGCTTCCCAAGCTTACGACGAGGGTTCGATTCCCTTCACCCGCTCCAACTTTAGAGTAAGTGGGCTCTACCCCTCCAGCTCGCAGTGTTCTGCAGCACCGTTCCCCCTCACGACCAATGTTACCCCGACCGCACCGCGGATCGCGGAAAGTCGCAGATTTGCGTCAGCGCCGCTTAAGTGACGGGTATGCTCGGGAAAGGCGTAACATTCTTAACATCTGTTATTTTTCAACATCTTACACCATAATATTTTTGTAATATCGACATAACCAGATTACGTCTCTCTGATGTAATTTTTCACTTTTGAAATTATCAATAAAATCAATGATGTTACGTCTAGGCTGGAAAAATGTTACGTCAGATTACACCTGCAACGTAACCTCAAAAATGGCTGAAATCCGCCATTTCCGGGGGTCATTTGGGGGCAGATTACAAATGTTACGTCTTCCCCGACCATACCCATCTCCGTAGCGGCGAGCGCTCCCTGCCAGACCGCATAATGAAACACGCGCAAGCCGATGGCGTAGCGTGGGGGCGACCGCGGCGCGTGGGGGTAGGGGGGGTGCCTGCCCCCATGGGCATCAGGCAGCGCCCTTCACGCGCAAAAACGCCCCCGGTGGTGTGCCGGAGGCGTCTGGTGAGGCTGCTGAAGGCGGGTGAGGGTGGGCTAATCAGCCCCTGCGGACGCTGCCGGCAGGGGTGATCGTGCCATCCGGATTGAGCATGTCGCCATTGCTCATCATGAACGGGTCGAAGCGCAGCACCTCGACGCCGAACCAGTCGTTCATCTGGAGCATCCGCCCCATGATCGGCGCGATCTCAAGCCGCATGAACACATCGAGCGTCTCGCTGACATTGCCGAAGCCGCCGGCATTCTGCGGGATGATCCCGATCAGCTGGGGCGGGACGCGGTGCGCGGACAGCAGATCGTCGCGGCTGATGTTCTTCACGTTCATGAATTCATCCTTGGCCGCGACATCGGCGATCGGGTGGATCTGCACACCGTCCTTCTTCCCGCCCGGCGTGTAGAGGAACAGGTTCTTGAAGTTCCCCACCCCCTTGGCCGATTTGAACTTCTCAACCAGCTGGTCGACCGTCTCCTGGTTGATCAGCGTGTCGGAGACGTGGAAGACGAAGCCCGCATGTGCGCCGTTGAGATAATACCGGCGGCGGAACAGGGTCGCATTTTCGTTGAGCAGGCCCGATTGCAAGGCCGAAAGCCATTCCGGCATGCCATAGATTTCCTGCGCCACGTCGGGCTGCTGCAGCTGGAAGACAGTGCCAGGGGCGAAGCGGTGGTCAGGCTCTACCCCGTTCTCCACAAACCAGAACACGTCCGGATCGATCCCGCGCCGGGTGTGGCGCGCAGGGGTGAAGGCGGCGCGCTGCAGGCCTCCGGCCATGTTCGGCACCCGTTCGAGGTAGCCATTGCCCATCTGCAGGAAGTCGATCACGAAGCGCTCGAAATCATTTTTGCCCAGCCACCTGGTCGGCACATGCTGGCCCACCAGCAGGTTGGTCTTGAGCGCGATCGCACTGCGGTGGTGCGGGCTCATGTTGAACACCTGGGCAAGCCGGACCATCGGCAGCGGCGGATGATACCAGTGGGTCGTGCGCCAGACCTCGAAGTACTGGGGCAGCTCGCGCCGGTCGATCACGCTTTCGGGATCCCCGAAGGCAAAGGTCGCGTTGGCAGCAACAGCGGGCAGGGTCTCTTCCATGGCAGACAATCCTTAGTCCGAAAACGCGACGACGGATGATCCCGCGCCGCCGGCAGCATGCTCGACGTCGAGCGGTTCGTTGGAAAAGGCGTGCATGCACGCCCAGGCGATATCGGCGTGGCCGATCAGCCCGTTGCGGGGGCTGGTGTAGGTTACCCCTTTGCCGCTGGCGGTCAGGGTCGGCTTGATCGACATGAAGGCCTGCAGCACGTCGGTCCAACCCATGTCGAACTCGACGCGGCCGGAACGGAACAGGTTCTGCGCCTTGATCACCATCGCGGCCTTGCTGGCGAGCGAATATTCGATCTTCCGCGCCTGCGGGAACCACTTGCGCACGATTTCGTAAACCGCCTGTCCGTGGCCGCCGGTGACATCGATGGCGATGTCGGTGACGTGGTAGACCTTGGCCAGCTCGCGGATGCGATCGGCCTGCCCCTGATAATCCAGCCCGTTGAGCTTGTACTTGTCGAGAATGCGGAACTTGCCCACCCCGGCACGTTCCGGCGGGGCGATAATCGCCAGCGCGGCATCGTCGCGGCCCTGCTTGTTCGGGTCGTACCCCAGCCACACCGGCTTGTCGCCGAACGGGCGCAGGCCGGGTGCCTCGACATGGGCAGGGTGGAAATCGCGCCAGCTGTAGAAACTGTCCACCATCGCGCCGCGCAGCAGCGCCCAGGGAAAGCTGGAATTCGCATCGTCCACGAATTCGCAATCGTACAGGTTGCGGAACTCGCTTTCGCTGCTTTCGCGGCGCAGCTCCTCGATGTCGATGAGGTCGCCCATGCCGGCGGCAACCGCGTCGTGCACGGTCACGATCTGGCACCAGCTGCCATCGGGCATGATCGCGCCGTCCTTCAGCGCCTTGTGGCTGAGGTCGAAGAACTGCTGCTGGTTCTTGGGGCGACCGCGGTTCCATTCCTCGCCCGACCAGAAGGCGAAGGCTTCGTGGGTCTTGGTCGAAGGGGTGGAAAAATAGGTGCGCTTGTAAATCTTGTGGGTCGCCATCGCCGCGGCGACCTTGCGCAGCTGGGCAAAGCCCACGGTCCAGAAGAATTCGTCGAAATAGAAATCGCCGCTTTCGCCCTGCGCGGTGTTCGAATTGGTGGAAAGCGGGTAGAGGCCCACCGGCTCAAGCCCGGCAGGCTCGCCCTCTTCATCCAGCAGCCCCGACAGGTCGAGCATGATCGGATCGCCCTTGAGGTCGACCCCGGTCACCCGCTTGACCCAGCCCACGATCTCGCGCCGGAACTTCATCGCCTGCCGCTTGCTGGCCGACAGGAAAATCTGGTTGCGCGGCTGCTCGCCGGCCAGCACCAGCTCGGCCACCTTGGCCACCGCCTCGCGGGCGAAATACCAGGTCGCCCCGATCTGGCGGCTTTTGAGGATTTTGCGGGTGCGCTGGTCGCGCTGGTCCCACCAGGCGCGCTGGTGGCCGAAATTCTTGGCGTGAAAATCGTCAAGCAGCGCTTGCCAGTGCTCGCGGGTCAGCTGGTTCTTGCGCTTTTCGGCGCGCTTGGCCTTGGCCGCATCGTCGTTCCGGCGATCGAGGTTGGGGTTGAGGTCGCCTTCCTTGCCGCTGTCGGTGTATTTGCGGATTCGGGCCGTGCGCTCCATTTGGCGCATCAGGAAATCGACCCGCTTCATGTCGCCTTCGGTGAAGGGTTCCTTGTCGAGCAGGGTGGCGATTTTCGCCTCGATCCTGTCATCCACGATGTCGACCGGGGCGGCATTGGCCCACTTGTCGCGGCGCTTCCAGCTGCCGATCGTCTGGTACGGGATGCCCAGTTCGTCGCTGATCTGCGCGACAGTCCAGCCCCGCCAGTAGAGCGAGCGCGCCCAGCGGCGCTGCGCCATCGAGGCACCGCCGCCGCTTTCACGGCCTTCGGCTTCATCCCCGGCGTGTGGTGGTCTGGGCAGGTGCATGGCCTTGCCATGCACCCCGCGCACCGGGTGTGCGCCAGAAGCTTGCAGGGTGGATGACGCTTTCACCTGCGCGCAGCGTTGCGCGAACCGCCTGTCGCGGGGCCTTAGTGCCCCAACACGCCCCGAAAGCCTCAGGCCGAACCTCAAGCTGGAGCCCAGACTGATGAAGACCAAACGTTTCCTGCTCGCCACGTCCGGTGCCACGGTGGATGGCCGCGTGATCGAAGCTGCGCACCTGCGCCAGATGGCCGAAAGCTACGACCCCAAGGTCTACAGCGCCCGCCTCAACATCGAACACATCCGCGGGATCAGCGGCGAAGGCCCGTTCCGCGCTTACGGCGACGTGCTCAGCCTCGAAGTCGAGGACATCACGGTCGATTTCAACGGCCAGCCCGAACAGCGCACCGCGCTTTACGGCGTGTTCGATGTCACCGAAGACGCGCAGGCGCTCAACCAGGCCGGCCAGAAGCTTTACCCCTCGATCGAAATCCACCCCGACTTCGCGGGCAAGGGTTACGCCTACCTCATGGGCTGCGCGCTGACCGACAGCCCGGCCTCGATCGCCACCGAACGCCTGCAGTTCACCAGCCAGCTGAGCGCGGCAGTGCCCGGCATCCAGCGCTATTCCCGCGAAGCCCAGGGCGATGCGGCGCTGCTCGAATTCGACACCGGCACGACCCCCGAAGCCGCCGGCCTGCTGTCCGGCCTCAAGGGCATTCTCGATGGCTTTGCCGATCGCTTCGCCCCGAAGACCACCACCCCTGCGCCCGCGCAGACCCCGGCCAATCCGGCCGATCCCGCTGCCCAGCCCGGCACCTTCACTGCCGACGATCTGCGCACCGTCTTCACCGAACTGGCGACCTCGATCGACAGCTCGATCAATGCCCTGCGGCAGGAAACCCGCGAAACCACCGATGCCCTGGCGGTCAAGCTCAACAAGCTGGAGCAGGGCGTCGAAACCACGCCTTCGGCCAAGCACGCCCAGCGCCCGACCAGCGCCGGGACGAACGGCAATTTCGTCCGCACCGACTGTTGATCTCGCCGCCCTCCGGGGCACGTCCTCCACCCCTTCGGCCCCGCTAACACCCCAACAAGGATCAGGCCCATGCGCAAAGAAACCCGCGCTCTCTTCAATGGTTACGTGTCGCAGATCGCGCTTCTGAACAGCATCCCGATCGAGGACGTCACGAAGAAGTTCAGCGTCGAACCCGTCGTCGAACAGCGTCTCGAAAACCGCATCCGCGAATCGAGCGAATTCCTGATGGCGATCAACATGATCCCCGTCACCCAGCAGAGCGGCCAGAAGCTCGGCGTGGGCGCTGGCCGTCGCCTCGCTGGCCGGGTCGACACGTCCGCCGGCACCCGCCGCAACCCGGCAGCGATCGGCAACAACAACCTCAAGCACGAGTACAAGTGCGAAAAGACCAACTTCGACTGGTCGCGCCGCTACGAACTGCTCGATGCCTGGCGCCACCGCCCGGACTTCGAGGCGCTGATCCGCGACGACATCGTGCGCCAGCAGGCGCTCGATCGCATCTGCATCGGCTTCCACGGCGAGGAAGTGGCCGCCACCACCGACATCGTCGCCAACCCGCTGCTGCAGGACGTCAACAAGGGCTGGCTGCACCACATCCGTGAAGAAGCGCCGGCGCAGGTGCTGGATGACGGCGCGCTGACCGTCGACGACGAAGGCGGCAACAACGCGGCGCTCAAGGCGATCTACGTCGCGGCGGGCGCTGTGCTGTACGATCCCAGCCTCGGCAACGCTGTCACCGCCGAAGCCGACTATTCGTCGCTCGATGCGCTGGTGATGGATGCCAAGCGGCTGATCCACGAAACCCACCGCGGCGACACTGATCTGGTGGTGATCGTCGGGCACGACCTGGTCGACGACAAGTACTTCAACATCGCCCAGAAGACCGGGGCGACGGCGACCGAAGTCGAAGCCACCGATCGCATCATCCGTTCGGAAAAGATGCTCGGCGGCCTGCCGGCCATGCGGGTGAGCAGCTTCCCGGCGAATGCCCTGCTGATCACCAAGCTCAGCAACCTGTCGATCTACTGGCAGGAAGAAACCCGCCGCCGCCAGCTGGTCGACGAACCCGAATTCGATCGCATCGCGAACTACGAATCGGTGAACGAAGCCTACGTGGTCGAGGAATACGAGATCGCCGCGCTGGTCGAGAACATCGTCATCGGCAAGGCACCGGCTCGCCCGGCGGCACCGTAATGCAAAGGGGCTTTGACGGCGGCGTCTGACATCCGGGTCGGTGCCGCCTGAGCCCAAAGAGAGCAGCCGAGGTGTCTGGCAAGCGGATTGTAAGCCGCTTCCCCAGCACCCGGCCCCCGCCGCCGGATCGAGCGGGGATTATTCTGGAGGTGATCCGCATGTCCTACAGCCCCGCCCTTCGCAATCGCCAGCGCAAGCTCGCCGCCCTTGCCGGTGGCAGCGGCACCCCCAGCGCCCGCGCCGCCGCGCCCGATCCTGCCACCCCGGCAGGGCAGGAATATGCGCTCCTGCGGGCCGTGCTGCATGACAATCTGCGCAAGCTGCAGGACGTCGAAAGCCACGAAGCGCGGATCCCGATGAAGCGCGAATTCATGCTGGAATTCGACGCATGGATCGCAGGCGTGCTGGCGGCGGACAAGCCTGTGCAGGACGAAGTGCTCATGACCAACCTGGTCTGGGCGGTCGACTGCGGCGAGTATGAGCTGGCGCTTGGCCTTGGCCGCTTTGCCCTGAAGCACGGCCTGACCCTGCCCGAACGCTACAACCGCACCACCGCCTGCTTCCTGCGCGAAGACATCGCCGAAATCGCGCTGGCGCAGCCCGGCACCGTGCCGCACGAAATTCTGGTCGAGTTCGACCAGCTCACCGTCGCCGCCGACATGCCCGACGCCGCCAAGGCCAAGCTCGACAAGGCGCTGGGGCGCAGCTGGCTGGACAAGGCAGCCAATGTCGATCCCAGCGATGAAACCGGCCCTGCCGGTGCTGCCGCAGGCTTCGCGTCGAAGGGCCTCGAACACCTCCAGCGCGCTCTCAAACTCAACGCCAAGATCGGCGTGAAGAAGGACATCGAGCGCGCCGAACGGCTGCTGCGCGATCTGGCGCCCAAAGGCGACGAATAGGAATTCCCGGCCAGCCCGGCCGGAACGACGCGCCCCACCAGGCCGGGGAGGGCGGACAGCACGGCGACGGGACATTCTGCCCCCGATCGCCGCCTCTGTCCCCACCCTCCCCAAACGGGGGGCATCGAACGCGAAGGGAGGTGATCATGTCCGCCGGTCTCGATGAAATGGAAACCGCCCGATGACCGGCCTGACCGCGCCGCCTGACAATTTCGCACCCGAAGGCATCGAGATCGAAGCCGATGGCTGGTTCCCGGCGATCAGCACGCAGCAGGTGCGCGCCACCATCCGCCTGGGCGAAGGCGCTGTCACTGATGGCCGTCTGGTGCAGGCGATCGAGGGCGGGATGCTGTCCGGCCTGCGCGCTCTGGCCGACTGGCGTACCGCCCGCGTTCTGGAAGGTGTGCAAGAGCTGGCAGATGTGACCGAGGAAGAGATCAACGGCAAGAACAAGGCCGAACTGATCTGGCACCGGATCGTCACCTTTTACGCCGCCGCCGAGCTCGCTGACATGCACATCGATGTCAGCGCCACCGACGAAGCGATCGACCGCAACGAGGAAAAGCGGGATGTCGCCGGGATCTACCGCACCAAGGCTTACGACGCGGTCGCCGATCTGCGCGAAATCGGCGCGCAGGATGCCGAGGCGCGGGCGCTCGCCGCTCGCAACCGGGTGGAGCTGATCTGACATGCAGGCCACCGCGCAGCAGGGCGAAACGCTCGATGCGGTGTGCTGGCGCGTGCTGGGGCGCACCGAAGGGGTGACCGAACAGGCCTACAATCTCAACCCTCACCTTGCCGCGCTGGGGCCGCTGCTGCCCGGCGGGACGCGGATCACGCTGCCCGATGTCACCACGCCTGCGGCCGCCCCGGTCCGCCGCGAAACAGTGAAGCTGTGGGATTGAACCGGGAAGGCACCGCCACATGAACAAGCCCAAATCCCTTCGCCAGGCATTGATCGCCGCCCTGCCGGAACTGCGCAACGAACCAGAACGGCTCAAGCTGTGGATCGAAAACGGTGCCGTGCGCGCCCGTGGCACCGCCAGTCACGGCTTCGCCCTGCAATACCCGCTGTCGGTGCTGATCGAGGAGGCGAAGACTGATATCGCCATCATCGCGCTGGCGATCTGCCGCTGGCTGCGCGTCAACCAGCCCGATCTGCTCGCCCCCAATGGCGACAGCTTCGCGTTCGAAAGCGACATCCTCGACCTCAAGACCGCCGACATCCTGTTCACCATCAACCTGACCGAAAACATCACGGTGGTGCCGAATGAAGACGGCAGCCGGGCGGTCACCTACCTGCAGGAACCCGAACCGCTGTTTGATGACGGCACGGCAGTCTCCGGCCTTGATCCCATCCCGCTGCTGGCGGAAGTGGCTCTGACAGACGGCAGCGAATGATGGCGGCCTCAAGCAGCGCAGCGGTAGGCCGCAAAAATGTCTGATTATGATTCCGACGCGCTGGCGGCGCTGGACCAGTGGTTCGGCGAGGTGCTGGAAGGCATGTCGCCACCGCGCCGCAAACGGGCAGCGATGAAGCTGGGGCAGGCGCTGCGCCGGTCGAACATCGATCGCATCGCCCGCAATGTCGAACCCGATGGCGGCCCCATGGAAAAGCGCAAGGCGCGTCTCGACCAGCGCGGGCGCGTGCGCCGCAAAGCCGGTGGGAAGATGTTCCGCAAGCTGCGCTATGCCCGCATGTGGTCGATCAAGGCCCAGCCCGACAGTGTCGAGATCAGCCTGGCCAAGGGCGAAAATGTCGCGGCCACCCACCATTTCGGCCTGCGGGGCTTTGTCGGGCGCTCGCCCGATGGTAGCAAGGTGTTCACCCGCTACCCCGAACGCCGCCTGCTGGGGTTCGACGATGCCGATCGCGACGCGGTGCTCGATGTGGTGGCCGGCCTGTTCGAAAAGTGATCGCAGCCCCGGGCAGCGCGGTTAAAGCCGCTTCCACCTGCCCGCACACTTCCCTTCGCGCGCGCGTGGCAGGCAGGTGGCTGCATGGCCAGCAACCCGCTTATCTCCACCGGAAGCAGCGCGAATGTGATCGACCTGTCACGCCTGCCGCCGCCCGATGTGGTCGAGGCGCTGGATTTCGAAACAATCTTCACCGCCAACCTTGCCTGGTTCTCCGCAGCGATCGTCGAGGCTGGCGGCACCTTTGACGCAACCGTCGAAAGCGACCCTGCCGTCATCCTGTTGCAAGCCTTCTCCTACCGCGAACTAGTGCTGCGCCAGCGGGTGAACGATGCCGCGCGCGCCGTCATGGTCGCCTATGCACAAGGGTCCGATCTTGATGCGCTGGGCGCGCTGTTTGGCGTTTCCCGCTTTGTGATCACTCCGGCGAACCCAGCTGCCGGAGTCCAAGAGGTTCTGGAAAGAGACGCCGATTTCCGCCGCCGGATCGTGCTGGCGCCTGAAGGTTATTCGGTCGCCGGTCCCGAAGGAGCCTACATTTTTCACGCGCTTTCGGCGTCGCCCGATGTGCTTGACGCATCGGTAACAAGCCCGATGCCGGGGGAGGTGCTGGTTACAGTGCTTTCCGGGCAGGGTGCCGGCACGCCCTCGCCTGAATTGCTCGCCATTGTCGAAAGCCGGTTGAATGACGACAATGTGCGCCCGCTGACCGATCTGGTGACCGTTAGCGCCGCCGACATCGTGCCATTCACCATCCAGGCCACAATAACTTTCGTCGCTGGTCCAGATCGCGCGCTGGTGCTGGCCAACGCCCGTGCGCGCCTTGATGAACATCTGGAGAGCATCCGCCGGCTTGGCCGCGATGTGACGCGCGCAGGGATCATAGCTGCGCTTCATCCCGAGGGCGTCCACAATGTCATTCTGACCCAGCCCGCCGCGGATCTTGCCCTGACCCGCCTGCAGGCCGGCCATTGCACCGCGATCACACTGACCGATGCGGGTGTCGCCGAATGATCGGGGGCACCATCCTTCCCCCCAATGCAACTGCCCTTAAGCGGGCGCTCGATTTGCTGGCGGCAACGCGCCTGGGAGATATCGACACGCCATTGCGCCAGCTTTGGTCGCCTGCCGACTGCCCCGAAGACCTGCTGCCCTGGCTGGCCTGGTCGCTTTCGATCGATCAATGGGATGCCAACTGGCCGCTGGCGGTGCGCCGCGCGCGGGTGGCGAACGCCATCGCGGTTCAGCGCCGTAAGGGCACCCGCGGCTCGGTCAATGATGTGGTGAGAGCCTTCGGCGGCAACATCGCGATCCGCGAATGGTTTGAAGAAACGCCGCCAGCCCCGCCGCACACCTTCACGCTTTCAATCGCGCTCAGCGACGGTGCAGGCGGGGTGCCAAGCGCCGAATTCGTCGACGCCGTTATCGGCGAAGTGACCCGGGCCAAGCCGGCCAGAAGTCATTTCACCTTTGCCCTGGCCACCTCTGCCCGTGGCCGGATCGGCCTGCGCGGGGTGGGCAGGGCAGCCATCTATGCCCGCCTGCCCTGCCAGGCGGCGGCGGCCTGAGAAAGAACCTGCCATGGCCTTCGATATCATCATCACCACCGCCGGACGCGCCGCCCTGGTCAATGCGGCAAACACCGGCACACTGCCCGTGCAGATCACGCAGATCGGTGTTTCGTCGACAGCGATTGCAGCCAATCCCGCAATGGTGGCGCTGACCGGCGAGCTCAAGCGCTTGTCGACCATTTCGGGCGAGGTGGTCGCCGATGACACGATCCATGTGACCCTGCGCGATGAAAGCGCCGATGCCTATGGTCTTCGCTCGGTCGGCCTTTATCTGTCCGATGGCACGCTTTTCGCGCTTTACGGTCAGGTCACACCGATCCTTGAGAAAACCCCCGCGTCGGTGGCGCTCTTGGCGATCGACATCATCTTCGCTGATATTTCGGCAGCGTCGATCAGTTTCGGCGACACGGACTTCACCAACCCGCCCGCGACCGAAACGGTGCAGGGCGTGGCCGAAATCGCCACCCAGGCCGAAGTCAATTCCGGCACGGACAACACCCGGATCGTCACCCCCTTGCGGCTCGCCCAGCGTCTGGCACCGATCACCCAGTCGATCGCCAATGAAACCACAGCGCGGAACAGCCAGATCGCGGCAGAGACCAGTGCCAGGCAAAGCGGTGATGCCAACCTTGCCGCCCTGATTACGGCGTTGACCAATCGTTCGATCACTGGCCGCGGGCTTGCCACAGGCGGCGGATCGCTGGCCGCTGATCGCGTGATCTCAGTGGCGGCGGCAACCGTTTCCCAGCTGCTGGCAGGCACGGCCGATAATGTGGCGATCACCCCGGCGACGTTCGGGCCGATCATCAAGAGCTACGGACAGAACGGGTATCTTATCCTTGCACTGGGCGATCCTGCCAACGCCCTCTGCCTGCAATGGGGCCGGTTCAACGCGAATCCGAATGCGCTGACGTCTGTCTTTTTTCCAGTCGCGTTCAGCCAGTGCTGGGTCGCTTTGACCGATGGCACGAACGACACGAGCACCAATGCGCAGGATAACTACCCGGCGATTCGCACCAGCTCGATTACGCCAACGGGCTTCCAAGTATGGAGCGCCAACAATCAAGTCGACACGATGACCTTTATCGCGCTCGGCGTGATCAATCTCTCCGGTGGTGCGCCCACCCCAACCCCAACCCCAACCCCGCCCCCGCCCGATGACGGAGGCGGCACTGGCGGTGGCGGTGGCGAAATCCTGCCATGACCGGAGTTTCCAGCATGAGTGTTTACTTCGCCATGATCGCGGTAAGCGGCGAACAGCGTCCGGCCTTCTTCCTCACACGGGATGCCGCGCCGGATGATGCTGTCGCAATCAGCGAACGCCGCCATGCCAAGCTGCTCGATGCACAATCGGAAGGCCGCGAGATCGGCTGCGATGGCAGGGGCAGGCCGATTGTGCTGCGGCGTCGGGTGCCTGACCTGCAAGCCCGCCGGGCCCGTCTGCGCGCGGCGATCCGGGCCGAAGCATCGCGCCGCATCCGGACCATCAGCCCCGAATGGCGCCAGCTCAACGATCTGCGCGACCCGACCGAGGCAGGGCGGGTCCGCTTCACGCGGATCGATGCCGTTCGCGCCGCCGAAGGTGCGATCGGTTCGCTGGCCGATGCCTGCCCCCCGACTGAAATCGATGCATTCCGCATTGGTGACCATCCTCTCTGGCCGGAATTCGACGATGCATGAAATCAAGGTTCAATCCTTCAGCGCTGCCATGGCAGCTGTCAGTGCGGTGATGGGATTCGCCGCACCCTGGCCGCATGTCATCGCTGGCCTGTTCTTCGCGATCGCGGGGGGCTTTGTCGGCATGACAGTTTCCCCTT
Source organism: uncultured Porphyrobacter sp. (assembly GCA_964594845.1). Lineage (GTDB taxonomy): Bacteria > Pseudomonadota > Alphaproteobacteria > Sphingomonadales > Sphingomonadaceae > Erythrobacter. Next base: position 33,600 of record CAZQOO010000004.1, read on the forward strand.
CAACCGAACGGCTCGCGCTGCCCTTCACGGTGATCGTGGCGCTGGTGATCGGCATCTTCGCCGGGATCGCGCATCCGCACTTTGCAGGCGGCGGCGCGTGGATCGGGTGGATTTCGGCGCTGCCGGTGCAGCTGGTCATGGGTGTGGCGGGACTAACCTCGCCCTGGCTGGCCCGGCGCGCCGCTGCTGGCGACATGTCGCTGCCGTGGAAGGGAGGTGCGAAGTGACTATCCTGCTCACCATCGCTGATCTGGTGCTGGCGCTCGCCCTGTTCTGGCATTCGGCCAACAGCCCCGCGCGCGACGCCGTGCTGCGGACGATGCTCTACACGTTCGCCTTCGCGCTGACGTGCTTTGGCGCGGGGCGCTTCCTCATCCTGTTCGACAATCAATGGGACGATTGGCGCTGGATGCCCGTCCTCGGCCACCTCGCCCTGGTCGCCTTGGGGATCATGTGGGTGGCGCGTGAAACCGGGCGCATGGCCCAGCTGCAAGGCCAGAGAGAAGGGAAGAAATCATGAGCACGACTGCAAGGCTCGCGCCTGGCCAGCTTTCGGCCAATTTCACACTGGCGGAGATGATCCTGTCGCGCACCGCGCACCGTCGCGGCATCGACAACACGCCGCCGCCCGCGGCTGTCACGGCTCTGCGCGCTCTGGCACAGAACGTGCTGCAGCCGGTACGCGATCATTTTGGCCGCCCGGTGATCGTCACCAGTGGCTTTCGCGCACCCGCGCTGAACCGCGCGATCGGTGGCAGTGCAAGTAGCCAGCACACGCTGGGCGAAGCGGCCGACTTTACCGTTGCCGGTGTCAGCAATCTTCAGGTCGCGCGCTGGATCGTGGCCAACCTCCCGTTCGATCAGCTGATTTATGAGTTCGGCGAAGGCGGGTGGCTGCATGTGTCCTACCGCGCCGGGAGACTTCGCAGGCAGATCCTGCGCGCCGAAAAGCGCGATGGCCGGACAGTCTATCTGGCGGGGCTGCCTTCGTGAACCGGGTCCGCGAATGGATCATCGCCAACCTGCTGATCATCGTCGCCGTACTGGCGGCGGTGATGACCGTGGCGACGATCGCCCAGACCATCCGCATCAATGGCCTGCGCGTCGACCTGCCGCTGGTGCCCGCGTTCGGGCCCAAGGGCCTGATCGCCGAACGGGATGAGGCGCGCCAGCAGCTCGCCGACTTCAAGCGCGCCCGGGATCTGGCCAACCAGCGCGCCCAGGCGGCCCGCGCGGCCGACGAAGCCGACATCGCCCAACGATCAAGGAACACTGACCATGCCATATCCCAAAGCGCGGCGCTCGCTGCTGGCGCTACCGAGCGCTTCATTGCTGCTGGCGGCCTGCCAGACCCCGTTTGCTGTCCCCGCCGACCCGCTGCCGCCGACCCGATTCACAGCGCCGGAAGCGGTGCGCCCGTGCATCCGGCGCCCCAGCTGGATGGAGCCTCGCCCTTGCCCCCAGTTCCCGAAACCGGACCAGCCTTCGAAACCGGAATCGTAAGGGTCACCGCCGAGGACGTCCGGATCTGCACCGGCAACACGATCATCGCCGAGGAAACCCGCGATCTTCTGCTGGGGCTGGAGGCGCGATCACCCTGATGAATTGCCCGCCCCGCAGCAAAACACTGCACGTGGCCCGCCCGACAAACCGGCAAGTTTTGCGCCGAAGTATCAAAAGGAAATCCCCATGCTCCAATTCTCCACCGCCGCCCGCAACGCCAGCCTTGAAGGCATCGAAACCGCCATCGGCGCCAGCCCGACGCTGCGCATCCGCACCGGCGCTGCGCCTGCCAACCCTGCCGCCGCGCGCACCGGCACCATCCTTGCCGAAGTGCCGCTGGCGGCCAATGCCTGGGCCGATGCGGCCAATGGCTCGAAGGCGCTCAATGTGCCGGCCAGCGATGTGCTGGCGCTGGCGACCGGGCAGGCGGGCCATTTCGAGGTGATGCAAGGCGCAACCTGCCACCTTCAGGGGCTTGTCAGCGCAGGCTGGATGGCGAGCACGGCTTATGCCGCAGGCGCGACCGTTCATGCCAACGGCAATGTCTACCGCGCCACCGTGGGCGGCACCACCGGCACCGTCGCGCCCAGCCACACCACCGGCACCGCGACCGATGGCGGGGTGACCTGGGAGTTCGTCCAGGTTGGCACCGACATGACCTTGCCGCTGCTGACCATCGTCGAAGGCCAGCCCGTGCGGCTGACCGCGCTGACCCTCAACGCGCTGGGCGCGTAACGGGGGCAGGCGCGATGTTCCGCGATCTTTACCTGCGCGCCGATGACGAAGCGGCGATGAACGCCGCCCTCGTTTCGGCGGGGGTCATCGGCAGCGAGGGCCAGCCTGCCGAGGGCGTGGCCGTGGATGTGATCGGGCCGATCGTGCGCTTCATCGATGGTGAGCCGGAAACCCTGCCCGGTTGGCACGTCAACGTGAGAGCCTGGGGGCTTGCTGACGATCAGATCGCGGCGCTGGCGGGTGTGAGCATCCCCGAGCCTGCCAATCCGTTCCGGGTGTTCGCATGAGCTGGCTGCCGTGGGCCGATCTGCCGCCGAGCAGCCTGCTTATGGACCTGACGCAGCTTGATACCGTGCTGGTGCGCGGGCCGGGTGACACGACGCTGCGTTCGCGGCTGCTGTCGTCGTTCTGGCAATTCTCGCGGGCGAGCGCGGCCACGTTCATCGGCAGCGACGGGTTGATCCAGCTTACCCCGCAGTCGCGGAACCTGTTCGTTTGGTCGCAGGATTTCGACAACGCAGCTTGGACGAAAACCAACTGCGCTGTGACGCCGGATCAGGCCCCGGCTCCCGATGGTTCGCAGAGTGCCGACATGCTGATCGCAAATGCGGGCACATTCGCACCGCAGATGGCTCAGGGCTCCGTAGGCACCGTCAACGGCACCACCTACAACACCTCGTTTTTCGTGGCCCCCGACTGGCCGTTCGTGCAGCTTGCGGTGAACGGCCAGAATGCCGACTTCTGCAACTTCACCTTGTCCGGTGCCGGAAGCGTGCAGAACAACGGTGGCGCTGTCGGCAGCATCTCCTTCGACGCGGCGACGGGGTTCTACCGCATCGCCATGACCTACACGGCAGGCGGCACTGACCGCCGCCCTATTCTGGCGCTGGTTCCCTCCGGCACGGCAACGCGCTTCCAGACGAGGACGTGGGCGGGCACCGAATGGGTGACGATCTGGGGTGCGCAACTTGAGGTCGTTCCCAACGCCAACCTTGTGCTTGGGCCGGAGTTGGTCACGAATGGCGACTTCTCTCAAGGGTCTACCGGGTGGACGCAAACTCCCGCTGTTGGCTCTTTTGAAGGAGGTGTTTTTTCTACGGCAGGCGCAAACACAACTCTCGCGCAGAATTCTATTCTGAGTTCTGGCCGCACTTACCGTCTTTCGTTTGATATCGTCAGCAGGGCTTCAGGCACACTCTTTTCTGCGTTCGGCGCTCATACAAGCATTGGTGCGCTTTCCGGTTTATTTATGGCCTCCTCGGCTAACCTTAGTTTTGCATTTACTGGGGTGCCCGTGTTGTCCGTCGACAACGTATCTGTGCGCGAAGTCACCAGCATCATCGGCATGCCCACCGCCTACACCCGCAACGCGGGCGGCCTGTTCCCGCCTCGCATCGACCACGATCCGGTGACGCTCGCGCCGCGCGGCCTGCTGATCGAAGGCTGGCGCACCAACCTGCTGCTCAACTCGCTGCTCAACGGCGCGAACCTTGCAACACAAAACGTGACCGTGACGGCGACGGCGCACACGCTGTCGTTTTATGGCACCGGCACGGTCACGCTTTCGGGCGCGCATTCGGCGACGGTCAACGGCACCGGGGCCTATCCGCAGCGCACCACGCTGACCTTCACGCCGTCCGCTGGCACACTCATCGTTACGGTAAGCGGAACGGTGCAATTTGCGCAGCTTGAGGCTGGCGCTTCCGCCTCGTCCTTCATCCCCACCGGGGCCTCGCAAGTGACGCGGGTGGTCGATAACGCCGCAATCACCGGCACCAACCTAAGCGACTGGTTCAATCAAGGCCCCGGCACGTTCCTTGCTGAAGCATTCGTTCCGCACGCCGTCGACGTCTACGTCTGGTCAACTGGAGGCAACCGCATCGCGTTGCGACGGAACAATCCAAATCTAGTGACGCTCTACAACCGTATCGGTGGGAGCTTCGACGCTAACCTCGGTCTGACCGGCAACCCGTTCCAAGGAACCTTTAGGGCCGCCACGGCTGTTCAAAGCGGCAGCAGCGCGATTTCGGCAGGCGCTGGCACACTAGCCACCAACTCAGGTGCCTTCACCGTCAGCGAGAACCAACTTTTTCTCGGTTCACTGGGTGGTGGGTCACATCTCTTCGGCCACATCCGCCGCATCCAATACTGGCCGACCCGCCTCACCAACGCGCAGCTTCAGACCATTTCCGGCCCGCAGCCGACCAGCATCGCCACCGCCAGCGCATCGGGCAGCGTGCCCCTGACAGGCACGGCCAGCAGTCTTGCGATCGCTGCGGCCAGTGCCTTCGGTCCTTTGCCGCTTGAAGGCACCGCTGCCGCCGTCCCCGTAGCCTCTGCCGCAGCAGCCGCGCCGCTGCCGCTTGAAGGCACCGCTCTGGCCGATCTGATCGCGGCAGCTGCGGCCAGCGCCTTCCTGCCGCTGGCCGGATCGGGCTCTGCGGCGGCTGTTGCCGCGGCGCGGGCATCGGGCGTGCTGCCGCTTGGCGGGGCTGCGCTGGCCGATCTGGTCGCCGATGCTGCCGCGATCGGGCTGATCCCGCTGGAAGGTTCCGCCTTTGCCGATCTTATTGCGCTGGCCGACGCGCAGGGCGCGTTGCCGCTGTCCGGTTCAGCCAACCTGCGGATGTTCCGTCCGGCGCCGAAGATCCGCTTCACCGTGCCGGTCGCCCCGCGCCGCTTCACCGTGGAGGCATCGCCGCGCCGCTTCCTCGTCCCGCCTGCCGCCCGCTGAAAGGAGCCCCCGATGTCGCACAGCTTCACCGCCCCGCCCAAAGACCCGAGCGCCACGCTTGATTACGAAATGGACTGGAGCCCGTGGCTTTCGGCCGGAGAAACCATCCTGCCCGGCCCGCAAGTCATCGCCGAACCGACCGATCTGGCGGTCAGCTTCATCGAGGTCGACGGCGCAATCGTCCGCTGGCGCGCAAGCGGCGGGGCGCTGGGCCAGAGCTATCTGATCACCGTGCGCATCGAGACGACGGCGGGACAGGTGGATGAACGCACCGTGCGCCTTCGAATTCGCAACAGGTAAATCGATGATCAAACCCGCCCCGCAGGAAGACATTCCCGCCGATCTTTCCAGCCTTATCCGGATCGGAACCGTGCTTTCGGTCGATCTGGGTGAGGCCCGCTGCATTGTGCGCTTCGGTGATCCCGACGATCCGCAGCCTGCGCAAACCACCCCGATCCGCTGGCTTTCACCCCGTGCGGGGCTGACCCGTGTCTGGTCACCCCCCAGTGTCGGCGAACAGGTGCTGCTGTTGTGCCCGGACGGCCAGATCGGGGCGGCGGTGGCGATCACCGGGATCGCGCAGGATTCCTTCCCTCCGCTCGGCACGACCACCGCCGAAATGATCGAGTTCGCCGACGGGGCGAAGATCAGCTACGATCCCGAAGCTTCCTCCCTGACCGCCGAGCTGCCCGCAGGAGGCACTGCCGAAATCATCGCCGATGGCGGGATCACCCTGCGCGGTGACGTGACGATCGAGGGCAACCTCTCGGTCAGCCAGACGGTGACAGCCGAACAGGATGTAGTCGCCGATGGAATCAGCCTGAAGACCCACAAGCACGGGCAGGTGCAGGCGGGCATGGCGCAATCGGGCGTGCCGGTGTGATCTCAGCGCTTGCAGTCGCGGGCCACGACGCCGCGGTTGTCCCAGTCGCTGCGGTAAACCGCCTGCCGCCGCGCCAGCATGGTGCAGGCAACGTTGCGCCTGCCGACATAGACCGCGGCGATCGTGCGACCGTAGCGGTCTTTGCCCAGGCGGGTGATCTTCAGCCTCTTTCCTTCGACCAGGTCAGCCAGCTGGCGGCGCGCTGCGGCACCATCCCCCTGCACACAGCGCCGCTCTGGCCTGCAACGGCTTGTCTCGGGCGCATCAATTCCGCTAAGCCTGATGCGCTCGACCGCGCCATCCTCCCGGGTGCAGCGCAGCGTGTCGCCATCGATCGCCAGACAGGTCAGGACAAGGGCGGCGGCAGCAAGCATTCTCCCAGCCTAGTCGGTTAAAGCCGCTTCCACCACCCCGCGTGCTGGCGTTGCGCGCGCGAAGCGCGTTTCCCTCGCTCCCATGCAAGGCATGGATGTCTCGACCGGAAAGCCGATCGGCGATGAAGCGCATCTGGCGCAATCGATCGCTGACATCCTCTCCACCCCGCTGGGAAGCCGCGTGATGCGGCGCGATTACGGCTCGCTGCTGTTCGAGCTGATCGACAAGCCCATCAACGGCGCGATCCGCATGCTGCTGCAGGCGGCCACCGCCATTGCGCTGCGCCGGTGGGAGCCCCGCCTGCGCCTGACCCGTGTCACACTGTCCGGCGAGCCCTCGGCGGGACGCCTGACCCTGCGCATCGAAGGGCAGCGCACCGATCTGCCGCCTTCCAACTCGCTCACCACTCTCACGATCCCGATCGACAGCCGTCCCCAGTCAGCGCTGCGGTAGGAAAGAAAGGACGCAAGACCATGACCCACGGCCTCACGATTACCGAATCCGCTTCCGGCCCCCGATCGCTGGGGCTTGTCAGCCTTGCCGTGATCGGCATCGTTGCGACCGCATCGGCCCCGGCAGGTGCAGCAACGGCGGCGCTGGACGAAGCATTCCCGCTCAACACTCCGGTGCTGATCACTGGCGGGGTGGACATCGCTGCCGGCAAGGCTGGCGACAGTGGCACGCTCGGCCCGGTGCTGCGCGCTATCGGCGATCAGGCGAGCCCGGTGGTGGTCGTGGTGCGGGTGGCCGAAGGTGCAGACCAGGCCGAAACCGACGCCAACGTGATCGGATCGACCGACGGCGCGACCTTCACCGGGCTTCAGGCGCTCGCCAATGCCGAGCAGCGGCTTGGCGTGAAGCCCCAGATTCTCGGCGCACCCGGCCTCGATAGCCAGGTGGTGGTCGAAGAACTGGTGAGCGTCGCCAAGAAGCTGCGCGGCTTCGTTTATGCCGCCGCGCAGGGTGACGATGTTGCCGAAGCACTGACCTACCGCGAAAACTTCGGCCACCGCGAGCTGATGCTGATCTGGCCGGGCACCAATTCGGAATTCGATGGCGATATCGTTGCCCGTGCGCTGGGCCTGCGCGCCCAGATCGATGAACGGGTGGGCTGGCACAAGACGATCAGCAACGTTCCGCTGGTGGGTGTCACCGGGCTCGACCGCGATGTCAGCTTCGATCTCACCGATCCCAGCACTGACGCCGGGGTTCTGAACGATGGCGAGATCACCACGATCATCCGGCAGACCGGCTTCCGCCTGTGGGGCAACCGCACCACGGCTGACCCGCTGACCAACCCCAGCTTCGTGTTCGAAAGCGCGGTGCGCACCAGCCATGCGCTGCAGGAAATCGTCGGCCAGATTGTGAGCCCGTTCATCGATCAGCCGATCACCAGCGGCCTGATCAAGGATCTTCTGGAAACCGGCAACGCCCGCTTCCGCCAGCTGGCGGTGCAGGGCGTGATCCAGGGCGCGGAAATGTTCTTCGACCCCGACCAGAACAGCGCGCAGGAACTGGCGGCAGGCCGCCCGCGCTTCCGCATCCAGTTCACCCCGGTGGCACCGCTCGAAAACCCCAACGTCGATCTGGTGATCACCGATTTCTACTACACCGATTTCGCGGACCAGCTGGTCTGATCCTTTCCCGCCCCCGTTTAGGAGACACCCGCCATGGGCATCCCGAAGAAACTGAAAAACCTCACTGCCCACGTCGATGGCGTGAACTACATCGGCCAGGTCGTGGAATTCGAAGAGCCGCCCCTGGCACTTCAGACCGAAGAATACCGCGGCGGCGGGATGATCGGCCCTGTGATGATCGACATGGGTTTGCAGGCCATGTCGGCAACGCTGAAGATGGGCGGCCATGTGGTCGAGCTGATGCGCAAGTTCGGCACCACCCGCGTCGACGGGGTGCGCGTGCGCCTTACCGGTGCCTACCAGCGCGACGACACGGGCGAGGTCGAGGTGGTCGAAAGCTACATCGGTGGGCGCTTCAGCGAGATCGGGACCGGCACGGCCAAGCCGGGTGACGACACCGAGCACGATTACACCGTGCCCCTGTCCTATTACCGCCGCGTGGTGAACGGGCGGGTCGAAGTCGAGATCGACATGATCGCCGGCACCTTCATCGTCGATGGCATCGATCGTTACGGTGAAATCATGGCAGCATTGCAGGGTTAGCCAGCCCCCCGGTGACCGGCGCTGTGCGGGGCGGCCGGTCAGCGGATGGGGCGGGACGGTCAATTCCCCCCAAGGACACTCCAGGCCGTCCCGCCCCGCTTTCGCCCCGCATTTTTCCCGCGCTGCCGCTTAGACGCTTGAGCGCGATGAACACAAGGAACGCCCCGCATGGCAGACACAGCAACCACCCCGCCCGCCGATACCAACCGCTTCGAGACGATCACCCTGTCCGAACCGATCACCCGCGGCGAACAGACAATCGAAAAGATCACGCTGCGCAAGCCCCGCGCAGGCGAGCTGCGCGGGCTTAACCTGCAGCAGCTGATCAGCGTTGATGTCGGGGCGATCCTCCAGCTGGTCCCGCGCATCAGCGAACCCGTGCTGACTGCCGACGAATGCGCCAACCTCGATCCTGCCGATCTCACTGAAATCGGAGGCACGGTGCGCGGTTTTTTTATGACAGCAGCGGAACGCCGGGTGCTGGAAGCGATGATCGCGGAACAACAGCCGAAGACCTGATGGCCGAAATCGCCGCCATCTTTCACTGGCCGCTGAGCGAACTCAAGGCGCTCGACATGGATGAACTGGTGGAATGGCGGGACCGGGCCGTGCGGTGGTGGAACCGGGTCAACGCGGCCCCCAAAGGTAGCGCACGATGAGCAACAAGCTGTCCCTGCTGGTGAACTTCGTCGGCGTCGACAAGATGTCCGGGTCGCTGCGCAACATCATGAAGCTGGGGCGGCAGGGCTCGCGGTCTCTGGGCGAGCTGCGCGGGGAAGGGCGCAAACTCGAAACCCAGCTGCGCCAGGTGCGCAACGAATTGTCGGGCGCTGCCGGCAACATCACCGAACTCGCCAACCGCGAGCGCCAGCTCGAACGGGCGATCGAGGGCGTCAATGCCGAAATGGCGGAACGCAAGCGGCTCTACGCGATCGAGGCGGGTCACCGTGCCCAGATTGCCAAGGCGGACGCTCTGCAGCAGCGCGGGCGCGACAACATGGTGCAGGGCGCCGCGCTGGCCGCGCCCCTGATCCTGGCCGCGAAAGCCGCCGGCGACTTTTCCAGCGGCATGGTCGACATCCAGCAGAAGATGGGGCTGACCAACACCCAGACCGACGCGCTGAGCAAGCGGATCATCACCATGGCCGACAGGGCCAGACTGATGCCCGAAGACATGCGGGCCGGGCTCGACATGCTGGGCGGGCTCGGCGGGTTGACACTGCAGCAGATCGAAGCCGCGATGGCACCGGCAGGCCGCCTTGCGACCGCGTTCAAGGTCGAACTGCCCGATGCCGCGGCCGCCGCGCATGCCAGCATCACCAACCTCAAGGTGCCCGCATCCCAGACCGCAGCGGCGTTCGATGCCATGGCCGCTGCCGGCAACGAAGGCGGGTTCGAGGTGAAGGACATGGCCCGCCACTTCCCCGCGCTGACCGCACAGATGCGGGCGCTGGGCGACACCGGCGTTCCTGCCGTGGCCGATCTGTCTGCCGCGCTGCAGATCGTCCGCAAAAGCTCTGGCGATGCCGACGAAGCGGGCAACAACGTCAAGAACCTGCTGGCCAAGATCAACGCGCCGGCCACCGTCCGGGCCTTCCAGAAGAACTTCGGGGTCGATCTGCCCAAGGCCATGCAGAAGCTGACCAGCGAGGGGAAAACCTCGCTCGAAGCGATTGCCATGATCACCCAGCAGGCGACCGGCGGCGATCTCAAGAAACTGGGCTTCGCGTTCGAAGACATGCAGGCGCAATCTGCCCTGCGCGGCCTGATCCTCGATCTCGATGAATATCGCGCGATTCGCGCCAAGGCGATGCAATCGGGTGGCACGGTGGATGCGGCCTTCGACCAGCGGGTGCTGCGCGATGCCAATGTGAGCTGGCAGGCCTTTATGGGCAGTGTGCAAGGGCTGGCGATCACGCTCGGCACCACGCTGCTGCCAGTGCTGACCAGCACCTTCGATCAGATTCACGCTGTGATGAAGGCAGTGTCGGCATGGGCGCAGGCCAACCCCGAAGCCGCGGGCACGCTGATCAAGATCGTCGGCGGGCTCGCGGTGTTCAAGGTCGGGCTGGGCGCGGCGCAGATCGCGATCGGCGGCTTCATGAAACCGATGGCGGGCTTGCACAGTGTCGTGATGAAGATGGGCGGTTACGGCACCGTCTTTACCACCCTTCGGACCGCAGTGATGTTCATGGCCAGCGGCTTCATGAAGGCTGGACTCATGATGCTCGCCAACCCGATCATCGCGCTGATCGTCGCGATCGTCGCTGCCTTGGCCTTCGCCGGGTACATGATCTACACCCACTGGGACACGATCAAGGCGGCGTTTCTGGCGGGCTGGGACTACGTCAAGAACCTGATGTCGGGCGCAGGCACCTGGCTGACCAATATCGGCAAGCAGATGATGCAGGGTCTGCTGCTGGCGATCAATCCGCTGGCGCTCGCGCAGAAGCTGATTTCGGTCGCCAAGATCGGGATCGATGCTTTCAAGAAGTATCTTGGCATCAAGTCGCCTTCGCGGGTGTTCATGGGGCTGGGTGAACACACGGCAGAAGGCATGGCGATCGGCCTGCAGCGCGGCGAGAAGGGCGTGCTGGGCGCGGCAGGGCGCATGGCGACCGGAATGATCGCCGCCGGATCGGTAGCGGCCTCGCCCGCCATGGCAGGTGCAGGGCCGGGCAGCACCGGGCCGGGCAGCAGCAGCGCCCCCATGAACGTTACCATCAACATCACCCAGCTGCCGGGGCAGGATGCTACCGCACTGGCCGAAGAGGTGCGCCGCCAGCTCGAACGGATGGCCGGACAGGCAGCGCGCAGTTCCTACAGCGACGGGTAAACCACCATGGCAAGCGCACCTCTCACTTCGTCCCGCGAGCTGATGACGCTGGGCATGTTCGTCTTCAGCGTCGAAACCGCGCTCTACGACGCGCTGACCCGCAGCCGCGAATGGCGCCATGCCACCGCAGAACGGTTCGGGGCGCGGGCTGCTGCGCAGTTTGTCGGCCCGGGCAACGATGTGATCAGCATTTCCGGGCGGATCATCCCCGAATTCGCCGGTTCCTACAGCGCGCTGGAAACGCTGGCCGACATGGCAGCGACCGGCGACAACTGGCCGCTGATCGACGGGCTGGGGCGCATCCTTGGCCATTTCCGGATTGTCCGGCTTGATGAAGACCAGGCGGTGATCATGGCGGGTGGCCTGCCCCGGCAGGTGGCGTTCCGGATCGAACTGGAACGCGACGATGATGATCTGGATGCGCTGGGGCTGATCCCGGCCAGCGGTGCCTGATGGTTGCCCGCCGCGCCGGAATCGTGCTGCTGACCGAAAGCGGCCTCAACCTTGCCGACCGGATCAGCCCGCGCCTGCTGGGCCTGTCGCTTTCGGAAAAGCGCGAAGACGATGCCGATGAGCTGAACCTCACCCTGTCCAACACCGATGGCGCGCTGGCGATCCCGCGCAGCGGTGTGCGCCTGTCGCTGGCGATGGGCTGGGAAAGCGGGGCGGACGTGCCGCTTGGCCTGGTCGACAAGGGCAGCTTCACAGTCGATGAAATCGAGCTTTCGGGGGAACCGGAAGTGATCTCGATCCGGGCGCGCAGTGCCGATCTGACCGGCGCGCTGCGCAAGCGCGAAACCCGCACCTGGCGCGACACCACGCTGGGCAGCATGCTGGGCGAAATCGCCGCCCGCCACAGCCGCCAGCTTCAGGTCGCACCCGATCTGGCGCAGCGCACGATCGATGTGATCGAACAGGAAGGCAAAAGCGACATGGCCTTCGTGCGGGATCTGGGGAAGCGGTATGATGCGGTGGCGACGTGGAAGGACAACTTCCTGCTGTTCCTGCCGATCGGCAGTTCGGCCACCGCCGGCGGCACCGCGCTGCCCCGCGTGATCATCACCCGCCGCGATGGCTGGTCGTGGACCTTCCGCGAAGGCCAGCGCGAAAACTACAAGGGGGCAGAGGCGCAGTGGTACGATGCCGATTCCGGCCGCCGCCGCACGGTGAAGGTGGATGGGCCAGCAACCCCGACCGAACCTGCCGAAGATGGCGAGGAACCCCGCGCCGCGCCAACCGAGCCCAAAAAACTGAAGCGGGTTTACGCCAGCGAGGCAGAAGCACGGCAGGCCGCCGAGGCAACCGCGAGCCGCGCCGCAAGGTCGCCTTACGAATTCACCTACAACATGGCGATCGCCGATCCGGCCGTGCAGCCGGACACGCCGGTGACGCTGGCGGGGTGGAATTCGCTGATCGACGGGATCGACTGGCTGGTGAAGGAAATCGAGACCAGTTTCGACGGCAGCAGCGGCATGCGCCAGCGGATCGTGCTGGAGAGCGCTTAGCGGGTCAGCCGCTGTCGCCCCAATGAATCACGCGATCGAGCCGAAAGGTTCTAACCGCTCTTCGATCAGTGCAGAAGCCTTCGAGGTATCTGCTCGTGCGCGACCAGTTACGCAGGTGACGGTCGGTCACCTCACCGTATTCATCAGCATAGGTGAACTCTATCCACTTTCCAGCTTTCGCTTTCGGGATACCGCTCCGATCCGGCACAATCGTCGGTTGGACGCTGGCCGGGGCGTGCCGCTTCGCTTTGGCATCATTGAGCGCCGCAGTCATGCGACGGTGCGCTTGAACCTCACGACCTGCGATTTCTTCCTCGGGCTGTGGCGTTTGTGCAGCCGGCGGTATGTTCGTTGCCGGCGGTTCTGAGTCCGTCTGCTTTGCTCGCACAAGGCGAACTTGCCTCGCGGCGAGATGGGCCAAGGTCGCCAACAGCGCCCACAGAAAGATCGAGAATACGCCCGCCCCTTGTGCACTGCCCTCTTGACCGCTGTCCCCCGCAGCCTCCGGAAACGCAATCATCGCAAGGCCGAAAAACAGCAATAAGCTGGTCATCAGTGGCAGCGAATACCAGCGCGAAGGCAGCTTTGCCGAACTAGGCGAGATGAGACAGACCACGCCCCACACCAGCCCGACGAATGACGCCAACAACGCCAGAGCTGCTGCTGCGTCCCCGTCCACAGCCTAAACCCTTCGCCCGATCCAGATCACCCGGCCGATCGCCTGCACCTCGCCGTCATAGGCGGTGAAGTCCTTCACGTCCGGGTTGTCGCTGATGATGCGTGCTCCGCCGTCGGGCTGCATTCGCACCCGCTTGATCATGCCGAGATCGCCATAGGCGATGCACCAGATACCATCGGCCCCGACAATGCGGGTCTGTGAGCGATCCACAACGACCGCATCACCTTCGGCAATCGTCGGCTGCATCGAGTTGCCTTTGGGATAGGTCACGAACAGCTGGTCGAAAGTGCCGCGCATGGCCGGGATAAGCCAGTTCTCCGGCACGGCCACCCGCTGGTGCTGCACATCGTCAAAGAAGGTGCCAGCCCCCATCGAATATTGAAGATCTACTTCGTCGATCAGGCGGGCACCCATGTCGCGCGCGACGTCTTCGTAATACCCGTCCGGCTCGACATGGGGATCGTCCTTCATGCCCAGCAGCCAGCCCGGATCAACGCCGAGCCGCGCGGCGATGCGGGGGAGGTAGCGGCTGTCCGTCGTGCGCCCGGTCAGAATATTGCTGATCGTGCTCTGTCCTACATTCAGGGACTTTGCGAACTGGTTGCCGCTCTCAAAACCCGCGTCGGCGATGGCCTGCTTCAGGCGGTCGATTCGGATCATGCGGCGGGGCATGGCTCCTTTTAGACAATCGGCTATCGAATAGCGTTCCGTTTGCGATTGACACGTTATAGGATTGCGAATAACTCTATCCGACATGACACAGCTCACCCGATTTGAAGCCCTTCAAGCCGCCTTCGCCGTCTACCGGACGCAAGAGAATATGGCTGAGGCGTTGGGGGTTACACAGCCAACGATCTGGCGCTGGCTCAACCAGTCGAAGCAGGTGCCGCCGCAACACGTCCTTCAGATCGAATACGATACCGGCGTGTCCCGCCACGATCTGCGGCCCGACATCTACCCGCGCGAGATCATGACCGATCGCCATGTCGGTGCCCGCTTCGCCGGCGTTGACCGCCTCGCCATGATCGATCCCACCCATGCCGCCCAATCTAGCGCGCGTCAGCACGGCGTCGATTTCAATCGTGGCACTGTTTTGAAGGGGGCGGCCCGGTGACCAAGCGCCGCGAACCCCTGACTTATCATCGTGCGCTCACCAGCATCGCCGCGCGCATCGGATGGGATCGCTGCGCCGCGATCTGCGGCGTGACTGAGCGCACCGTACGCTACTGGTCCGACCCCGATTGCGAAACGGAAATCCGCCTTATCGATGCAGAACGCCTTGATCGCGCCTTCGTTGAGCACGGCGGCGATCACAGGCCGTTCCTTCGACTGTTCGAGCTGCGGGCGGATGTGCAATCCCGATCAGAAGATCCTGATCTCGCCACGCTGGCAGGCGAACTTGCCAAGGAATCGGGCGAGGCACTTGCCGCCACGATTGAAGCCAGCGTTCGCTCGGACTGCCCAAAGCACATGCAGCGGGCTCGGCAGGAACTGCAGGAGGCGATGGACAAGATGGCCGATTGTCTTGCGGTGCTGGGGGTCGGAAATGCCTGATCGCGCCCCGTCGCTCACCCGCCCGATGGTCGAGGCACCGCTGAAGTTCCGGTTGCAGCCGGGCGGCAAGCGCGGCGGCGATGGTTGTTTCGTGCGCTGCCCCAAGTGCGATGCGCCCGGCATGATCCGCCGGTCCGACCGCCCGACGCCCACCGTCACCCAGATGACCGTGCACTGCACCGACAGCGCCTGCGGCCACACCTGGCGGGCGGACATCGTGTTTGTTCACACGCTGGTCGAAGGGAACATCGAACGCCCCGATCTCGACCTGCCGGTCTGCCCCAAGAGCGAGCTGGTGCACGTGCGCCCGCCTTCGCGGGACGGGCCGGAGGGGCAGGAAAGCCTGTTCGACTGAGCAGGCCGACCGCCTGCCACCACCACCCACACCACCACCGACAACTTGGCGCGGCCACGATTGCCGCAAGGGGGACGCTTTGCCTTTTCCGATCCGATACCACCAGCCCGCACGGCCCCGCCCCGAACCCCTGCTTTGTGCCTTGCTGTGGTGCGCCCCCGGCCTGCTGGTCGCAGGGGCGCTGATCGGTCACCTGATCGAGGCGGCGTGGCGATGATCCCGCCGCTCGGACTGGAGCACCACGCCGTGCTCGGCTTCATCGCCCGCTACTTTGCGGACTACGGGATTGCACCGACCTTCCGCGAGATCGCCCAGGGCACGGGCCTGTCCCGCGCATCGGTGGCATGGCGGATCGTGCAGGAACTCGAAGCGCACGGAAAGCTGCGCACCGGCAAGGGCAAGAGCCGTTCGATCGAGCTGCTCGAACCTGTGGCAGGTGTGGCATGAACGGCTTCAGCCCCGGCGACCGCGTTCTGTTCCGCGATGGCGACCGTTTCTGTGTCGCGAAGGTCGATCTGGTCAAGGATCGCCACCTGACCGCCTTCCCGTTCGACACGGCGCGCCGTGCCTGGTCGCGCAAGAACCGCCGGATCGCTGCCAGCTTCGTGATCGGCAAGCTTCCCCCGCGTGAGAATGCCGACCGCATCGCCGAAAGGATCAACCGTCTCACCAACGAGCGCGAGGCGCTGCGCCAGAAGGCCAACCGCTGGTTGGAAGACAAGATCCGGGAGCTTGCTGTCCTGTGAGCCTGCAAGACGAAATCATGAAGGGCCTGCAGGCCCGCTTCCAGTTCCGCAAGACCAAGGGCGACTGGCTACAGGAAGGCACCTGCCCGCAATGCGGCAAGCGCGAGGCGTACTGCGCCGCGAACGAGCCCAAGATCGTGCGCTGCGGCCGGGCCGAGCGGTGCGGGTGGGAAGACACCGTCCGCAACCTGCTCCCCGACCTGTTCGAAGACTGGTCGAAGAACCACCGGCCCACCCCCGAAAATCCCAACGCCAGCGCCGATGCCTACCTGCAATATGAACGCGGGCTCGATCTGCGGCTTTTGCGCGGGCTCTATTCGCAGGAGCTGTTCAAGGATTTCGAGACCGGCCAGACCTCTGCCACGATCCGCTTCCCGATCGGTGACAGCTATTGGGAACGCATCATCGACCGGCCCGGCCGCTTCAAGAAGAAGGCCCACTTCCGCAAGGGTGGCAACTGGGGCGGGCATTGCTGGATGCCCAACGGCACCACCTTCGAAACACTCGCCAAGGCGGACGAAGTGTGGATCGCCGAAGGGATATTCGATGCCACCGCGCTAACCCAGGGCGCGAAGCTCGCCGCGGTCTCGAGCATGTCGGTCAATCCCTGGCCGGAACACTTCCTCGGCCAGCTGGCCAAGGCCTGTCTCGAAAGCGGGCGGCGCGATCGGCCGAGGCTGGTTTTCGCCTTCGACGTCGGCAGCGCTGGCGTGTTCTATGCCAAGAAGCACATCGAGCGGGCAAAGCGCGAAGGCTGGGAAGCCACCGCCGCGCAGGTGCGCCCCGATGGCGAGGGCACCAAGCTCGACTGGAACGATCTGCTGCTGCGCCACCAGAGCTGGAAGGGCGCGCCCGAGGACGCCCCGCTCGCCCCGGCGGCGATCGAGGAATACCTCTACAACGGCAAGATCACGGTCGCCGCCACCCCGCGCGAGAAAGCCAAGCTGATCGTGCAGCGCAATCCGGCGCGGTCATCGTTCCACTTCCGCCACGGCAACCGCATGTTCTGGTGCCGGGTCAAGCTGGACGATGACGGCAAGCCCGAGATCGACACACACGAAATCTGCAACTGCGCCTGGCGCATCCTTTATCGCGAATACGACAAGGTTGAAGATCAGGCGCAATTCTTCCTGCAGATCGACTTCCCCTACGGCGAGGAAACCGAGCGCGCGCGCTTTAGCGCGGCGGCGATGACCAACGCGGCCGAGTTCAAGAAACGGCTGATGACCTTCGCCGGATCATGGTCTGGCACCACCGAGCAGCTCGACGTGATCGCCAAGTCGCAGATGCGGCACCTCAAGAAGATCGAGCCGGTGAAGGTGCTGGGCTATTCGCGCAAGCACGCCGCCTGGCTGCTCGGCGATATCGCCGTGCACAAGGGCCGCGTGGTCGAGCCGAACCGGGAAGAATACTTCGAGTTCGGCAAGCTTTCGGCCAAGCTCGCCAGCCCGGAACGGCCCCTGGTGATCAGTTATGATCCCGACCGGATAGTCGGCGATTGGCTCGATGATCTGTGGACCGCTTACGGCCCGCGTGGCGTGGTTGTGCTTTCGTTTTTCATCATGTCGCTGTTCGCCGTGCAGATCCGGCTTCGGCAGGAATCTCTCGGCTTCCTTGAAATCACCGGCCTTCCCGGCACGGGCAAGACGACGCTGGTGGAATCGCTTTGGCGGCTGTTCGGCCGCGACGAATACGAGGGGCTCGATCCTGCTGGCACAACTGCGGCAGGCCTGGCGCGCGAGCTGGTGAAGGTTTCCAACCTTCCCGTTGGCCTGATCGAAAGCACCCGCGACGAAGAAAAGAGCCACGCGAAGAAGTTCGACCCCAACGAATTGCTGGTGCTGTTCAACGGTCGCTCGCCACGAACGGTCGGGCGGCGGACCGGCGGTTATGAGACCGACAGTCAGCCTTTCCAGGGCGGGCTCTACCTCATGCAGAACGAGCGGATATCGGGCACCCCGGCGGTGCTGCAGCGCCTGATGTCGCTGCACTTCGACAAGGCGCACTTCAGCGATGCTGGACGTTTCGCCGCTGAGAGGTTCAAGCAAGCCCCGCTGGCGGATGTATCAGGCACGATCATCCATGTGATCCGCAAGGAAGATGCCTGGCTGGAACTCCACCACAAGCGTTTCCTGCACCATTTTGCCGAGATCCGGAATCGCGTTCGCGGCCTCAAGGAACAGCGCATTGCCCGCAACCACAGCCAGCTGGCGGCTGCGGTCGAATGCCTGCCGCTGCTGTTCGGCAACATGCGGCCCGAATGGGTGGCCGAGGCGCTGAAGCTGATCGACGTCATGGCGCTGGATCGCGAACAATCGATCGAGGGCGATCACCCGGTTGTGTCGGCGTTCTGGGAGAACGTCGACTGGCTGATTGGGCGCGAGAGCGAGAACGACCGAGCGCTGGGCAAGAGCCTCAACCGGCACCGCAAGCCCGAAGAATTCATCGCGATCAACCTCCCCGATTATGAATCGCGGTGCCGCAACGCCGGGCTGAGTGCGCCGGATATCGACAAGCTTAAGAAGCACCTGCGCGGATCGAAATCGCGCAAGTGGCTGGCATCCAAACCGATCAACTCGGCGGATGGGAAGACCCAGCAGTGTTGGGTATTCAAGGTTCCGACCGACCAGAAGGGGCCCTTCGTATGAGCCGCGCCTTCGCCGCCCGCCCCACCGGGCGCTGGTCTTCGCCGTCGATCGACGACACGGTCGGCCCGAATGAACGCCGCTGGCCTGCCACGGGCCGCCCGGCGATCATCCTTCCCGAACCCCCGCCGGCATGGCGCAACTTCGGCGACCTCCGGCGGATGGCCCAAACCATGCTGGCGAGCCGCCAGCAGAGCTTCCCCAAGCGTGTGGCCGCCGGCGAGATGGCCGCAGAGGCCGCTGCCTGCGAGCTGCGAGCCTTTGCCGATCTGGTGCGCGATTGGGAGTTCATCTGCGACGGCGATGGACAGCCTGCCAGCCCTGCCAGCGAACAGGCGCGCCGCGACGCGCTCGACCAGGCGATTGACCGCATCGCTGCCTACGCCGCCGAGCATGGCGGTTTCTCAGACCAGCTCGAAGACCAGGCGCATCGGGTGATCGCGCTGCGCTGGCACCTCGAACCCGGGCGGCGGACGGTCGCCATGGCCCGCCTCACCCACGAACTGCGGGCCGAGGCCCGCGCCAGCAAGGGAGAACCCCAGCATGCGTAACCTTCCCCGCCCCCAACGGATCCACCCGGCAGATTGCGCCTGCCCGCGCTGCGATCCGCAGCTGCTGGGCGGCCGACGCCGCCTGCACCTCGAACACGCCCTGATCGGGCTGATCGTCACCGCTGCCTTCGTGGCCGCGGCTCTCGCCGTTCTTGGCACCAACTGAAGGAGCTTGGCCCCATGACTTCCAAGGCACAACAGCACTACACGTTCGAATGCAGCTGCGGAAAGCAGCACACCAGCCCCACCACCCAGACCCCTTCGGGCTGGCAGATCGGTCGCGACGGGAAGCCGGTGTGCGACGATTGCGTCGCCGCCCGGCGGCAGCGCCCGACGAGGCGGGCAGCATGAACCGCCCGCTCCCAACCCTGCGGATCGGCAGCCACGCCGCGATGTCGATCGACATCGAGCACGTCCGCGTCTTCGCCGACGATGCCGAGGCGTTCCGCGGCGTGATCGCGGCCCGCGCCGCGCTGCTGGAAAAGCAGATCACCCGTTTCGTCGCTGCCGGGGAAGCCGCGGAGCGCCTTTGCGAGGAAGCGCTGAACCTCAATCTCGATGCGCTGCTCGAAATCCGCAACGCCGGCACCGATCGCGACAAGGCGATCCGCCACCTCGAACTCGCCGCCGCCATGGCGATCACCACCATCAACACCCTTCGGCAGGAGTAATTCTGATGGCTGCCCCGCAAATCGAATTCGCCTATCCCACCAACTGGCCGGTCGGCCGACCTCGTACACCATGGGGCGAGCGCAAGAGCGCGCTTTTCCGCCATCAAGGGCGCGAGCTGCTGTTCGATCAGGCGGTGCGCCGTCTGCAGGAACAGACCGAAATGGTCACTCAGCGCGGCCATCGATGGCGGATGCGCGAGCTGACCCTCTCGACCAACTTCGAGCTGCGCGCCGATGGCAGGCCCCGCCGTGATCGCGGCACGCCAAGCGGCCCCGATGTCGCCTTCTTCTTCGAACTGGATGGCAGGCCCCACCTGCTCGCTTGCGACCGCTGGGACACCATCCCCGGCAACATCGCCGCGATTGCTGCCCACATCGAAGCGTTGCGGGGGCAGGAACGATGGGGCGTTGCCACCCTCCATGAAGCTTTTGCCGGACACGTCGCGCTGCCGGCACCCGAACAGTGGTGGCAGGTGCTGGGCCTCACCGCCGCCGCCCCGGCCCATCTGATCCAGCGCCGCTACCGTGAGCTGGCCCGCAACGCCCACCCCGATACCGGCGGCAGCGAAGCAGCCATGGCACGGCTCAACGCCGCCCGCGACGCCGGCCTGCGCGCAGCAGTTGGGGGTGCGGCATGAGCACGCAGATCCCCATGGCCGATCTGGCCGCAATGCAGGCATGGGCGACCGCGCTGATGGCCACGCGCCCTGCCGACTTCATCATCGTCGAACTCAACCTCGGAAAGGCGCGGGTGCGATCATGGTAAAGTTCGAATGGAGCTGGGCCGATTACGAGCGCTGCAAACGCGCCGAAGAGCGCAAGATCGCCAAGGCCGCACCGCCACGCGTCTCGGAGCCCGACCATATTCCCGACGCCGGGGAAGTGGTCGAAGACGACAAGGCCGCCAGCCTCGCTGCCCTGCGCGAGCAGCTGCAGACCTGTGACCTTTGCGGCAAGAAGCGGATCAAGCCCTGCAACGATCGCGGGTGCCCGCTGCTATGATCATCGGCTTAGACCCCGGAAGCCCCGCAGGCGACATGACCGTCGCCCGCCTCGGCAACCGCGTCACCCTGTACTGCGGCGATGCCTACGCCATCCGGCCCACGCTGGGCTGGATGGACGCCGACGTGATGGACCCGCCCTACCTGTTCGACAACAGTGGCGGCGGTGCCTTCCGCAAGAGCAGGGAAGCCAGCAACCGCATCGTCGAAGAGCAGCTCGATCAGGGCTTCGATCACCGCATCATCAACCCGCTGCTCTGCGGAGCGGCGGTGGTCTTTTGCCACAACGACCAGCTCCCCCAGCTGCTGCCCTTCATGGCCGGCAGCTTCAGCCGTTTCGCGCTGCTGGTCTGGGAAAAGCCCAACCCCATGCCGATGCGAAACAAGCACTACCTGCCCGACACCGAGCTCTTCGTTCACGCCTGGTCGAAGGGCCACGCACCCGTCGGCGATCACCATGACATGCACCGCGTGATCAAGGCACCTTCGGTGAAGACCAGCACCTTCAACCACCCCACCGTGAAGCCCGATGACGTGATGGACAAGATCGTCCGCAACGTCGCCGGCAGCACCATCTGCGATCCCTTCATGGGCACCGGCTCGACGGGCGTCGCGGCCGTGAAGGCAGGCAAGGCCTTCGTCGGGATCGAGCAGAACCCCACCCACTTCAAAACCGCCTGCCGCCGCATCGCGGCAGCACTGGAAGGAACCGCACATGGCTGACAACACCCACATTGAATGGACCGAGGCGACCTGGAACCCGATTACCGGCTGCTCGCTCGCGAGCCCGGGCTGCACCAACTGCTACGCGATGCAGCTTGCCGGCACGCGCCTCGCCCATCACGAAAGCCGCGCTGGCCTGACCCGCCAGGTCAACGGCAACCACGTCTGGACGGGTGAAGTCCGCTTCAACCAGCAATGGCTGGATCAGCCCCTGCGCTGGACCAAGCCGCGCATGATCTTCGTCTGCGCCCACGGCGACCTGTTCCACGAAAGCGTGCCCGACGCATGGATCGACCGCATCTTCGCGGTGATGGCGCTCTGCCCGCAGCACACCTTTCAGGTGCTGACGAAGCGCTCGGCGCGGATGCGGGATTACTTCCGTGAGAACACGGGCTGGCGCGCGCGCATCGCCGAGCTGCTGAACGAACTGAAGCCGTCCCCTCTTTGGAACGGCAACGTCTATCAGGGCTGGCAGAACCTTCACGGCAGGCCCGATGGGCTCTCGAACGTCTGGCTCGGCGTCAGCGTCGAGGACCAGCAGCGCGCCGACGAGCGCATCCCCGATCTGCTCGCCACCCCCGCCGCCGTCCGCTGGATCAGCGCCGAGCCTTTGCTCGGGCCGGTCAACCTGCGCCGTCTGCGGATTACTCCGGTCGACCACACGATCGTCGACGCCCTCGAAGGCTACACGATCGTCCGCGCCTTCGAGCGCGGACAGGACCTCCGCAAGATCGACTGGGTCGTGGTCGGCGGCGAGAGCGGTGCCAAGGCGCGTCCGATGCACCCCGACTGGGCCCGCTCCCTGCGCGATCAATGTGCTGCCGCGGGCGTGCCGTTCTTCTTCAAGCAATGGGGCGAGTGGTGGCCGAACCCGCCGGAAGCGACGATGACTATCCAGCAGTTCAACATGCAGCTGCGCTACATCGACGTCGACACCGGTCGCGAGAAGACCGATCCGACCCGCACCAGCGATAGGGCGATGCGAAAGATCGGCAAAAAGCGCGCCGGGCGCCTGCTCGACGGGGGCGAACACAATGAGATGCCGGGCGATGTCTGAGCCCCGCATCGAATGGCGGCCCTGGCACGGCATTGAGGTCCTCTATCTCGGAGACATCATCGTCGGCCGCGTCGCGCCGGACGGCGGCCAGGGCAACAAGCCCCGCGCCATCTTCAACTTGGCCGCTGCGGAGAGCGCGGCGTTCTGGTTTAGCAGCAGGTCGGTCGAGCAGGCGAAGGCGGAAGTTGAACGTCGCCTCGACGAATGGCTGGGGCGCGCCGGCCTGCAATGAACACCTTCGATCGCATCTGGTACTGGCGCACCACGCTGCCCCACCGCAAGGGGCAGCGCTGCCGCATCCTCGCACGCGGCACCATGAACGCCTGCCAGATCGAGTTCGAGGACGGCGAACGCCACATCGTCTCGCGCTTCGCGATCAGGAAGGCCGCGCCGTGAAGCCCCCGCCGCCCCCTGCCATCTTCGAACTGGCGAAGGTGCTTGCGCGCGCGGCGGTAGCGCGGGACATAGCGCGCTTGCGCGAAGGCGAATCACCCGATGCGAACTCTGATCTACGCCCGATATTCCAGCCAGCTGCAGAATAGCCGGTCGATCGACCAGCAGATCGGCGTGTGCCGCGACCGCGCGAGCCGCGAAGGCTGGCCCGTGATCGAGGTCTTCACCGATTACGCGATCGGCGGCGGCGCGGGGACCAGCGAGGCCCAGCGCCCCGGCCTTGCCGCGATGCTGGCCCGGGTCGAACAGGGCGACATCGATCAGGTGCTGATCGACACCACCAGCAGGCTCGCCCGCAACCAGGGCGATGCTCACCACCTGCGCGAACGCTTGAACTTCCACGGCGCGCGGCTCTTCACCCTCGGCGATGGCGAGATCGACAGCTTCAAGGGCGCGATCAAGGGCCTGCTCGATGAACAGCAGCGGGTAGAACTGCGCCACAACATCAAGCGCGGGCAGGCCGGGACCGTGCGGCAGGGCCGCAGCCCCGCAGGCCTCGCCTATGGCTACCGCCTCGCCAACCGGTTTGACGAAACGGGCAGGCCGGTGCGCGGCCTGCGCGAGGTCGACGAAGTTCAGGCGGCGATCATCCGCCGCATCTTCACCGAATACGCCGCCGGCAGAAGCCCGGTGGCGATAGCTCGCCGATTGAACGCCGAAGGCATCCCCGGCCCGCGTGGCAGCAGCTGGCGCGCCAGCACCATCCGCCCTGATCGCACCCGGGGCAACGGCATGCTCTCAAACCGCCTCTACATCGGCCAGCTGATCCACAATCGTACCAGCAAGGTGATCGAACCCGTCACGCGCACCACCCGAATCCGCCCCAACCCGGAAAGCGCATGGATCATCGAAAGCGTGCCGCAGCTACGCATCATCGATGATGCCCTGTGGGAAGCGGTGCAGACCGAGCTGGAGCGCAACCGCATCGAGGCCAAGCCGGTCAAGACCCGCCGCCCCCGTCACATCCTCTCTGGCCTCGGCCAGTGCGGCATCTGCGGCGGCGCATGGAATGTCAGTACCGGCCGCTTCTGGTCCTGCGGCGCGCGGCGCGATGGCGGCACCTGCACCAACAACCGCACGATCAGCACCGAAAGCTATGAACGCCACGCGCTGGCCGCGCTTCAGGAACAGCTGCTGGATCCCGCCGTGGTCTCTACCTACGTGCGCGAATACCATGAGGAAGCCGCGCGCCGCGCCCGGCAAGACCGCCAGCGCAAGAGCACCCTCGAACGCCAGCTGCACGCAGCAGCTGCTAAGGTCGAACGACTGGTGACCGCCGTTGCCGATGGCGGCGAGGAATTTGCCGAAATCCGCACCGCCCTTCGCGCCGCTCGCATCGAGCGTGATCGTTTGGCGGCAGAGCTGGCCGAGATCGCCGCCGTCCGCGTGATTGCCCTGCATCCCATGATCGCCGAGGAATACCGCCGACAGGTTGCAGACCTTCGCACCGCCCTCACTGCGCCCGCCGCCCGCGAAGTGGCCATTCCCGTCCTGCGCGAGCTGATCGATCGCATCATCCTCACCCCCAACCCGACCGGCCGCGGAGTGAAGGTCGAGGTCAAAGCCCGCCTCGCCGCTGTGGTAGAACTCGCAACCGGCGAGAAATCGGGAGTCGAACCAGCAGCCTCAAAGCGGGCCTGATCCCACTTACTCTAAAGCCTAGTTCCCTTCACCCGCTCCAAC